>DASYAR010000092.1:0-4540 GCA_036501235.1 Planctomycetaceae bacterium | reverse complement strand
CGGCGAAATCGACCGCCTTTTGATAGACCTCCAGCCTTTTGAACATGAAGGCCAAGCGAAATTCCAGCGCATGAAAGAATGGGAGAAAGAAATTGAACAGGAGATCAGGAGACCGCAGGCCAAACTTGACGAACTGCGTCAGAATTTTGTTCCGCGATTCTTCCCCTGCTCACCTGATCTTATCTCACCTGCTCCATTCGCCTTCGGCGAATGAGCAGGAGATCAGGTGAGCAGGAGACCGCAGGCCAACTTGACGAGTTGCGTCAAAATATTGTTCCGCGATTTTTCCCCTGCTCACCTGATCTTATCTCACCTGCTCTATTCGCGAAGCGAATAGCGACTCCGACGGGACTTGAACCCGCGACCTCCGACGTGACAGGCCGGCGCTCTAAACCAACTGAGCTACGGAGCCGGGAGAACCTGATTCTAGCGATTGCCGCGCGTCCGTCAACGACCGCAGTCGGCTTTGGCCACATCGCTCCTTGACTTTGCCTGCCGCCGCTATCAGAATCAAAACAGCCTCTCTGCTTCATGATCGTTCCGATTTTACCGTTCCGGCGCGAACTGCGTCCGTTTTTCCCGCCGGAATTCGAGTTTTTGCGTCCGCCCCGTGCCGGGTTGCCGGTGGCCCATCGGCCGCCGGTCGTTTCATCGCGCGGCACGGCAGCCGGGCAATGTTTCGCGTTTGGCAATCTGATTCGACGAGGACCGCATGGCCGAAGAGTGGATTAAGAAACTCCTCAAAGACGGCGCCATCTCCAAAGAGCAGCTTGCCGAAGCGCAGGCCCTCGCCGATAAACTGGGGATCTCGGCGGGCGACGCCCTGCAGAAGCTCGAGTACATCTCCCCCTCCGACATGGGGCAGGCCCAGGCCAAGCAGTTCGGGATGGACTACGTCGACGTGTCGTCGGTGCAGATCCCGTCGGCTGTCATCCAGCTCGTTCCCGAGTCGGTGGCCCGCGAAAACCTGGTGATTCCGCTGTCGCTCGACGACGCGGGCACGCTCACCGTCGCCATGCACGATCCGCAGCGGTTCGACGTGGTCGATAAGCTGCGGTTCATCATCAATAAGGAGATCAAGGTCGTCGTCGCCCCCAAAGAGGTGATTCAGCAGTCGATCAACCGCCATTACGGACAAAGTGAGACCGAGTCGGTCGATTCGATGATCGCCGAGTTCACCGAAACGGCCATCGATTTCACCGAAACCGAGCTGGCTTCCTCCGCCTCGGTCGACGACGACAGCGCCCCGGTCGTCCGGCTGGTCAATTTAATGATCACCGAAGCGGTCAACATGCGGGCCAGCGACATCCATATCGAGCCCTTCGACGAAAAGCTCCGCATTCGCTACCGCATCGACGGTGAGCTCGTGGAGCGCGACAGCCCCCCCCGCCGTCTGCACGCGGCGGTGATTTCTCGTATCAAAGTTATGGCATCTATTGATATCTCCGAGAAACGGAAGCCCCAGGACGGTCGCATCAAGACCCGCGTCGGCGGGCGCGACTTCGACATGCGCGTCAGTCTCCTCCCGACCGGCCACGGGCAGGCAGTGGTCATGCGTATCCTGGATCGCGACAACATCAAGATCGGTATTCGTAACCTGGGGTTCAGCGAAGAGAACTACCGGACGTTCCAGAACATCATTCGCCGGCCTAACGGGATCTTCCTGGTGACCGGCCCCACCGGTTCCGGGAAGACCACAACTCTGTATAGTGCCCTGGGTGAATTGAACCGGCCCGACAGGAAAATCATCACCGCCGAAGACCCCGTCGAATACTACTTGCCGGGGATTAATCAGGTGGAAGTTAAGTCGACGATCGGCCTCAACTTCTCGCGCATTATTCGCGCGATGCTGCGACAGGCCCCCAACGTCATCCTCGTGGGTGAGATCCGGGATACAGAGACGGCTGACATGGCGATTCAGGCTTCTCTTACTGGACACTTGGTATTCAGTACACTGCATACCAACGATGCGCCCAGTTCTATTACACGCCTGATCGACATGGGAGTGCAGCCATTTCTCGTCGCCTCGAGCGTTATGGCAATTATGGCCCAGCGTCTCGTGCGCGTAAATTGCTCTAAGTGCTCTGCGCCGGTGAAGCCCGACCCGAGCGAATTGCAATACCTCGATGTCACTCCCGAACAAATTGCCACTGCCAAATTCATGAAGGGGAAAGGGTGCGCCAACTGCCAGCATACGGGCTATCGGGGACGTAAGGCCGTGTTCGAGCTGATGACCATGTCGACGGCGATTCGCGATATGACGTTCAAAGGCGAACCGACGCAAACGATTCGTCGCCAGGCCCAGATGATGGGCATGAAAACGCTGGTGATGGATGCCTTAGACAAGGCTTTGATTGGGGTTACGACAATTGAAGAAGTGTTGATGCTGCATCGGGGCGGGCACTGATGCCAATTCGCGCTCCGGAATGCCGCGGGGGCCGCTCCTGCCGGCTGTTCTCACCATTGTCGTCCAGGCCGCGGAAGCTGGCAGCCTCCATTACGGCAGAAGTGCGGCCGCCTGGGGCGCGCGGGCCGCAGCTTTCACCGCGAAATACTGTTGCGAATTGCCACGTGGCGCTGTGCTCGATTCTGGGACACAGGCAGAATGGCGAATTTGAGTAAGCATGTGTTCAGATCATGGCGCAAATCAGGGCGTTAGTAAGCAGGCGAATGAATTTGGCGGTTTGTGCCATGTGGCGCGCCGGCGCACGAAATCTTGAGAAAATCCGTTGTCGATTTGGGGAGGGTTCGTCGCCTCTCCATAATTCGACAACGCCATCTGGATGAAAAAGGAGCGACGGGCTGATGGCCAAAGAACTACAGACACTGCAGATCGACAAGCTGCTGCAGACGGTGGTGAATCAAAAAGCCAGCGACCTGCACATCACGTCGGGACAGCCCCCGGTGTTGCGGATGGGGGGGCATATGGTGCGCCTCGAAACCAAATTGCTCGAAGCGGAAGACTGCGTGGCGCTCATGAAGAGCATCACGCCCGAACGTAATCAACAGGAACTTCAGGAACGAGGAGGGACCGACTTCGGATTTGCGTTTGGCGAACAGGCTCGGTTTCGCGTCGCCGTGTTCAAGCAGCGCGGGCACATCGGGCTCGTGCTGCGGCGGATTCCCAATGAGTTCCTGTCATTCGAACAGTTGGGGCTGCCGGCAGTCATTAAAGACCTGATCATTCGGCCGCGCGGGTTGATCCTGGTCACCGGCCCGACCGGTTCGGGCAAAACGACCAGCCTGGCCAGCATGATCAATTACCTGAACGATACGGTCGACCATCACATCATCACGATGGAAGACCCCATCGAGTACTATCACAAGCACAAAAAATGCACGATCAACCAGCGAGAAATCGGCGTCGACGTTCCGAGTTTCCCGGAAGCGCTGCGCCGTGCTCTGCGTATGGACCCCGATTGCATCCTCGTGGGCGAAATGCGAGACCTGGAAACGATTCAAGCCGCCATCACGGCGGCCGAAACGGGCCACCTGGTATTCGGCACGCTGCACACGTCGAGTGCCGAGGGGACGGTCAATCGTATCATCGACGTGTTTCCGACCAATCAGCAGGAACAGATCCGCACGCAGCTTTCGACGGCCATCGTGGGGGTGCTCAGTCAGGCGCTCTTGGCGAAAAAGCCCAAGGGGATGGTCGCCGCTTACGAAATGCTGGTGGTGACTCCCGCCATCGCCAACCTGATTCGCGAAAACAAGTCGTATCGTATTCCGTCGAGCATTCAGACGGGAAAGAAATACGGCATGCAGTTGATGGACGACTGCCTGTTCAACCTGTGGAAGAACGGCCTCTGCGAAGAGCGAGACGTGTGCGTCAAAGCCAACAACTCGGGCGAGCTGCGCACGAAAATTCAACGGGCCAAGCAAGGCTTGTTTGAGGAAGAAGGCGAAGAAGAAGAGGAGGACGAGGGAGGTCATTGAGAGATGTGAAGCGTGTCGACAGACGAACGACGAAAGCAGCCCGGATGACGATCGACCACATCGCCGTTCGGCGGTCTTATCCTGTCTTTCCTGTTCTACGATGTCCCGTGCGGGCTGCGTTGTTCGTCAATCCTGGCCTCCTGTAACGCAACAAAAAGAAGTTTAGCCGCAGATCACGCGGATAGGGCAATTGGCCTCGATCGCATTTATCCGCGCGTATCCGCGTCATCCGCGGTCAAGTTTCTTGTCTTGTGACTTTGCGTGTTGCGGATGACATTCGTTGGAATTGACGAGCATTGGTCGTTTTTTTTAAATCGCCGTCGGACCACCGCGACTCGCGGCGGTGCCCGATTCCGGGTTAAACGAACTAAATCGGTATCGCTTGCGTCTAAAAACAGTCGTCGATCGCCAACAGTTTCAGACATTAGTCATTAATCAGAGGTTTACCTCCGGGGGGGAATTGTCGTGGCCAAACGGCGTCTCGGTCAGATCCTGGTCGATCTGGGATACATCAACGAAGACCAGCTCTGGGACATTCTGGAAGAGCAGAAGAAGTCTCCGGGAGAAGTCATCGGCCGGGTCGCGATCCGCATGGGGCTGG
>DASYAR010000091.1:0-3120 GCA_036501235.1 Planctomycetaceae bacterium | reverse complement strand
CATCATCCTTCCCTACATTCAGGAATATGTCCGCAAATATTCCTGGACCCCAAGCGGCACCGTTCTGATTCTGCCCGCTGCATTAGGCAACGACGCCGGCCTGATGGGCGCCATCCCTCTGCTCACCGATATGCATTCAACCGCCACCGCTACCGTTGGCTCGACTTCTCCACACGCAAAAACGTTTTAATCGTCGTCAAATCACACAGGCGCAGACCGGAAAGGTTTTCTATTTCGATCTCGTGGCCTTCAGAACTGCGACAGCCCCCGCCGGCAACTGCACCGTAGCCACGGTGCGACCGTTCTCCTCTGCCACCGGAACCGTCTCTCCCGTAATTGCATCGATAACCGTATCGGCTCCGCGAAAGCTGACGACAGCCGTCTGCGCCTTCCCCCAGTTCGAAAGAATGGCGGCAAGCCCATCCGGCCGCACCATGCCGCGGAACAATACCTCCCTTGAGCCCTGCTCGAGTGAAACCCCCTCGCCGCTCGCTGCGGCCAATGAAGGTCCAACGATCCATTGCTGCACCACCGGATTGAATCGCTTCGCGTACGCCAGCGTCACCGCCGACACAAAGTAGTCGACCTGCCCTTTGCCGAACGCGTGCTTCACTTCAAACGGCTCGCCGTCGCGCGTGCGCAGAACCACGTCGGCCCCCTTCAACTGCAGCGGCAGCTTCCACAGTTCCCCGCCCTGCTCGTTTTCCGCCGTCACAGAATATGGATGGTCCGTCTGCACCGGCTCCACCTCCGACGCCTCCACGCCAAACAACTCCGTCAATCCGCCGGGAATCGTCGGGCAAATTTTCCCCACCTCATTCTTCCAGCCCGTCAACCCATCGGCCCACAGCGTTCCCCCGTTGCTCACATATGTCTTTAGCGCCGCCAGCGCCTGATCGTCCAGCGCGTAGGAGTACGGAATGTACAGCACGTCATACTTCTGCAATTCGCCGCTCTTCAGTTGATCCAGATCGACGAAGTCTGTCGGAATGTGCGCCCGATGCAACGCCAGGTAGCAGCCCAGCAGCGACTCCTTCACTTCGCCTTCTCGGTCCTGCGTCCTTCCGTCAAGACTGATCAGGATTTCTGCTTCGCGGTTATACAAAATGGCCGCCTTCGCCGGTTGCGGATGCGCATCGTTCAGCCACGGATTTCGCTCCAGTGTGTCGGCGACCGCCTTCACCGCGGGTACTTGCTTCGATGGCGTTCCATCGAGACTCACCAATCCCCACTCGCCCGCTTCCGTTCCGCTCACGCGCGGGTCCCACAGCCAAAAAATCACCGCGCGGCTGCCTGCTCCATAAGAATCCCACAACCATCGGGTCAGGTAGCCGGGGGTCGTATAGAGCGGAATTTTGCCGGTGAAAATTGTTGGGCCGCTTTGCAGCTCTGTCACCCAGAATGGCTTGCCCGGACTGGCGCCGCTCGCATCGGCGATAAGATCGAGCCGATACGAATACAGCTCGCCGTAATCCCTCTCCGGCGAAGATGCCGGGAAAACCCAGGCCGCGTGCATCGAGACGCCCAGGATGTCCGGGACTGACTTTTCCTTCCACACATCCTGCCCCGCCTCATCGCCGGTCGGGTTCGTCACATTGAAATGCGTGGGATGGTTGGGATCGATGGCCTCCACCTGCTGCTTCACCCAGATCAACTGGTTGATCAGGTTATCGACATTAAAATTTCTCCAATCGATGACTTCGTTGTAATCGATCCAATACTCATTCAGTTGTGCATCGCTGATGGTCACGTCGGAAAACTGCTTCAGCGGCCGAAACCATACTTTGTTCAAACTGCCGACGGTCCCGTACTTCGCTTGCAGCCAGTCCCCGAAGGCGCGAAACGTCGTCGGCTCGGTATCGTATTTTTCCGGTTCATTCATCAACAGCCACGCGCCCTGCGCGGGATGATTTTTATACCTGCCCACCACTTTTCTCAGATACACCGCCGCCACTGCGCGATTTGCCGGATCGTTCAGGTTGACCTGATTGTGGTAGAACGGCGTTTTCCCTGTCCATCCCGGCGGGTCTTCCGGGCACAAGGTGGCTGCGATTTGAATGCCGTTCTTTGCCGCCGCGTCATAGATCCAGTCGTAATGGCTAAAGTCCCATACCCCTGGCACGCGCTCCACATCGTCCCAAATCACAAAGATTCGCACCAGCGTCAGCCCCGCGGCATGCATCGAGGCAAACTGCTTCTCGACCGACGCCTTGGTATCGGTGCGGTTCAGAAAAAATTCAGAGCCGATGCGAAGCTGTCCCGTCAACTCCGCCAGCTTCGCCTGTCGAGCGGCGCTCGTGCGCACTGTCGTCTGTGCATAGCTGCCCCCGCTCACAAGCAAGGCTGCGATCAATATGCAGGCCCAATACGAAAACCTCGGCAATCTCTTCCACTCCACAATCATCGCCGCTGCCTTTCCCGTCGCTTCCAGTCTTTATTGTTTGTTATTGGCTAACTTACCATGCCCCAACAATCCGGGATCGGTGGCCCATTCGTCGCCGCGGCGACTCTTCTGGCTTGAGTGGGGTGGAAGGTATTGCCATCTTGAGGTCCCCGCAGCGACCGAAGAATCTGTGCATTTTCTTTTCTTCAAAAATCCCGGGTGCCCCAGGTCTCGCTTCTGAGACCTGGGATTGTCCGAATGCCCGCACCGCCGAGAATCCGGACGGTGGCCCATTCAAGCCCTCCGTTGGCTTGAGTGGGGCTTAAGAAAATTGTCATCCCTGCACGCCTGTCATCCCGACCGTAGGTCGGTCGCCGTTATCCGCCGCGGCGGACGACCGCAGTGGAGAAACCTGCGCTTCATTCTTCCAACCCGAATACGAAACGGGACCGCAATCCACCTCCAACTCACTAGAATAGATTTTCATGCCGAACCCCATGGAACCCAATCGTCTTTGCGTCGTTCTCGTCTCGACACGAAACCCTCTGAATATCGGAGCGGCCGCGCGCGCCATGTGCAACTTCGGCTTTTCTCGCTTGCGCATCGTGAACCCGTACGATCTTGCCTTTCGCGAGGCACGCTCCGCCGTCGGCGCTTCCGTTGTTTTGAGTCGCGCAGAAAAATTTGCAACCGTCGCCGATGCGGTCGCCGACTGCACCCTGGTTGTCGGCACCACT
>DASYAR010000090.1:0-9807 GCA_036501235.1 Planctomycetaceae bacterium | reverse complement strand
CCCGTCTGACCGCCCCCCGCGCCGCCGCCGAGTCCGAGACCACCCCCGCCGCCACCCCCGCCGAATCCTCCGCCCACACCCTGACCCTGGCCTCCCTGACCCTGGCCTCCCTGACCGCCGCCACCTCGGCCGCCTCCCCCTCCTGCGCCAAAGCCCTGTTTCAGCACCTGCACCGCCACCACCGCCTTGGGCAATTTCACGGTGAGCGGCCGGTCCGTCTTGTTGGCAATGAATACGGAGCCCGACAGGGAGCTCTTCAGAATCAGCCGGGCCTCCAACTGGTCCCGTTCGATTCCATCAAACAATTCGACTTCCGGCGCGCTGGCGTCGAACGTCGGCTTTTTGATCAATCGTTTGCCGGCCGCGGTGACGCTCGTCGTCGGCGTCGTCCACGACAGCAGTGCCAGGCAGGCGGCCAAAGCAGGAAGAATGTGCCGACGCATATCACACGCCTTTCGTTAATCAATAAGTCACAGTCATTCGCGAGCCGGCAATGCCTTGAGCACGTCCGCAACTTGAGCACGGTCGCCGTGAGATTTACTGACCTTCGCCAGACGAACCTTCCGGTCCATGTCGATCACGAAGGTCGCAGGGTAGGCCGTCTCGCGAGCCACGTCCCAGCGCAGGTGGTAGCTCTTCGTAAATTTGAAATCCGGGTCGAGCAGCAGCTGAAAATTTTCGGGCAGGCTCTTGCCGTTCACGAATTCATCGGCATGCAATTTCAGGCCTGTCGCCGGACCGGGATAAACCAGCAGGACAGTCGCTCGCTTGTCGCGAAATTCCTGGGCGCGAGTCACAAACTGCGCCACCTGCTGGGTGCACAGCGGGCACTGATACCCGGGGTAGCCGCGCAGCACCACCAGCACAACGGGCCCGTTCTTTGTCGACTCCGACAATTTGACCGATTTCCCAGCGAGATTCTCGAGCTCGAAGTCTTTGGCCTCGTCGCCAACGGTCGGCTGACTGGGTTCCGCGTCGGCTGTCGATGGTTGCGCTGGCACGGCGGGAACCGCCAGCCCCAGCAGGCAGGCGGCTGCCAGCCCCAAGTTCCGGAGTGCATGAATGCGGGTCATCAAATATCCTTTCTCGTGGAAGAATTTGCGCGTCAGATCATCAGGCCCGTTGGATCGCATGCGCGACGCGGTCGGAGTGATCGGATGCCGTCGCGCACCATTGCGTTACCTGAATTTCTGCGGCCACCGTCTCTGAACGCTTTGATTATCGAGCACCGGTAACCTGGGGTCTGTGTGCCGCATCACAGTCCCGGTTGATTTCCGGAAGTTTCTGCAATGTCTGAACGAATCTGGTATCTGAAGCGCTGCGGCCTGTTCGAGCGCCTGACGCCCGTGCAGTTGGCACGGCTCGAGTCCCGGGCGCGATTTCGCAATTTTGAACGCAACGAGGCGATCTATCTGCCGGGGGACCAGGCCGACGGTGTGCTGCTGTTGTCGACCGGGCGCGTGCGAATCTGCGACTTCACGAGCGGCGGGAAACAGGCCATTCTGGCGTTCATCGACCCCGGGGAATTGTTCGGCGAGTTGGCGCTCGTCGATGCGAGCCCACGTGAGGAGCGGGCCGAAGCGGTTGTCGCATCGACCGTCGTCCTCGTTCCGGGAGACGCCTTCCGAGAATTGCTCGACGCGGTCCCCGGGTTATCGCTGGGAATCACGCGGCTGTTCGGGCTGCGGCGCCGGCGTATCGAGCGGCGTCTGAGAAGCCTGCTGTTCCGGTCCAACCGGGAACGGCTGGTGAGTCTGTTGCTGGATCTCGCTGATCAGTATGGAAAACCCAATTCTGCCGGCGTCGTGATCGACATTCGGCTGTCGCACCAGGACCTGGCCGGCATCATCGGCAGCACTCGCGAATCGGTGACCATCATGTTGGGCGAATTGCAGCGGGAGGGATTGATTCGGATCGCGCGGCGAACAATTGTATTAACGAATTTGCAGCGCCTGTGCGACGGTGTCGACGTGGATCCTGAACGGACGCGGGGCCTGCTGGATGGCGCCTTCAAACCAGGCGCAAGCGCCCCGAACCACGGGCAGAATTCTGCCCCGACCGGCCGGAAAATGTGAGATGGCTTACAGAACCCGCGAGTCGGATCGTAGAATATCCGGGCGGGCAGGATCCGCCTTGTGGGTGACGAGCCGGGAGCAGATATAGTGAGCGCAACGAATGCCAAGACCGGCGACACGGGGAACTGGCAACCGTGTCCTGAGGGAGAGCTCAGCCGCGTCGCGCTCCGGCTCCTGGGCCGTCACCGCAGGCGGAGGCTGGCGCAAATGGTCGCGGCTGCGGTTGCCTTGGTCGCAATTGCAGGCAGCGCCTGCTGGCAGTTCGGTCCCCGGATGCCGGGCCCGGAAGGATTCAACTACGGCGGGATCACTTGCGCGGAAATGCACCGCCTCGCGCCGGCCGTGCAGACGGGCACTCTGGACGACGCCACGCTCGCCCGATTTCGCAAGCACGTGGAACTGTGTCCCCATTGCAAGTCGTTTGGAAAGTTGCTGTCGAACCCGCCGCAAACCGGTCAAATCCCCGGCAACGATCCGAATGGTCCGCGTCGTTCACGGCATCTGGCGACGCGTTAGCGATCACTCGATGAATCTCGAGCGGCGCGACGAAACGAAAATGTCCGCATGGCAATCCCAATCACCAGCGACTCCGCCAGGGGGACCTCGACCAGGATCGTCACGGCAAAAAAACATCGATGGATGAAGTAACGCCGCTGCCAGTCAACCGCCAGCGGCAGCCAGGTGATGTATTCATACAGGACGATCGCCGCGATTCCCGCTGCTCCCGCACAGGCCAGAGTCCAGCTCATTTTATCGACCAGCGAGTCGTTGAGCCTGACGGTCGCCAGGAGTGCCGCCGGTAAGAGCAGGACGATCCAGAACAGGTGGCATGCGGCAAGCGCCTGCAGTGTGGGCCCGCACCCCCAGGGCCCACAGATTCCATGTTGCAGCGGCACGTCCAGCCTGGCGACTTGCAGCACTCCGTAAAGTGCCAGTCCCCACGCGAGCAGCCATGCCGACGAAGCGGCCGTCCGACCGAACGCTGTCGTTGGATTCATCTCAACCTCCCTATCCGCGAGAAGCGACGACTTCATCCGCGAGAAGTGACGACTTCTGATATCGCGTTTTGATAGGTCGAAGCTGTCGGAAGTTACGGATCGTACCGAAATTGAACTGAATCTGTGAGCCAGCACACAGATCGGCGGCGCTCGACTTCCTTAATCTTACGAAGTCGGCCCGATTTGGCCGCGTACAAAAATCGCGTCGCGGCGGCTCAAGCCGGCGGCGACTGCGGAAAAAATACGCGACTTCCCGATCTCCGCGAGAAACGGCGGCGTAACGTCACACTGCGCGGCGGCATCCGATTTCCTGAGGTGCAACCTGTTCATGTGTCAGCAAGGCGGTCGTTCAGCCGCCTTGCATTTCTGCGATATTTGAACTCAGACTGAAGGAGTGTGCAAAATGGATCGGAGAGAATTCAACAAGTTGGCGGTGGCCGCCATGGGCGGCCTGATGGCAGGCGCCGGGCTGGCTCGCGCGGCCGACGAGAAGCCTGCGAAGAAAGATCCCAAGAAACCGCTGCTGCTCCAGGACCCGCACATTTGCCGTGGTTTGAATGCCACCTGCAAGGGCGAAGTCCAGGGGAAGAAAAACGACTGCGCCGGTCAGGCGTATCTGGCCACGGCCCCCGAGCACGAGTGCAAGGGACACAACGACTGCGCCGGCTTGGGAGGTTGTGGAGAGAAGCCGGGGGAAAACACCTGCAAAGGGTTGGGGGGCTGCGCGGTACCTCTTAAGGATAAGACGTGGGACGCGGCCCGCAAGAACTTCGAAGCGGCCATGAAGAAGGCCGGGAAGAAATTCGGGAAGGCCCCGAGCAAGGCAGGCAAATAGCCGCTGATGGCCGTCTTCGTGACTCGGCCCGTTGCCCCACCGGCGAACGCCCCTGTGTTCGCCGGTGGTTCCTCCAGCATAACCCAAGCAGCGAATCACCATGACTTCTCCGCGCCTCGGACTTGCCAACCTCGGACTAGGCCTCGGCCTGCGCAGCGTCCATTTTCCTCACATTCTCGAACACCGCCCTCCGGTCGACTGGTTCGAGATCATCTCCGAGAACTTCATGGACTCGTGGGGTCGCCCGCGCTACATCCTCGAACAGATCGCGGAACAATATCGGGTCGTGATGCACGGTGTTTCGCTCTCGATCGGGAGCACCGATCCACTGAATTTCGAATACCTGAGCAAGCTCAAACGACTGGCCGAAGCAGTCCAGCCCCACTGGATCTCCGATCACGTCTGTTGGACGGGCGTCGCCGGCGTAAACGCTCATGACCTGCTGCCGATCCCCTTCAATGAACAAACCCTGAAGCATGTCATCGAGCGCATCCGCACGGTTCAGGATTTTCTGGAACGGCCGCTGGTGCTGGAGAACCCGAGCAGCTACGTCACGTTCGCCGACTCGACGATGAGCGAATGGGAATTCATCAGCCGTATGGCGGAGGCTGCCGATTGCGGCCTGCTGCTCGATGTGAATAACGTGTATGTCTCCAGCTTCAATCACGAATTCGACCCCGCCGAGTACATCCGCGCGGTGCCGCGTCAACGGGTGGTGCAATTTCACCTGGCAGGCCACACGCACTGTCAGACGCACATCGTCGATACGCATGACGATCATGTGGCGGACCCCGTCTGGGAATTGTACCGGCTGGCTCACCGATTGACCGGCGGAGCTTCCACCCTCCTCGAATGGGACGCCCGGATCCCACCGTTCGGGGTCGTTCACGCGGAATTGCTCAAGTCGCGCGCGTACATGGGACAGGCGCTCTCCTCTGCGGATCCCGGTGACGTGCCGGCAGGCCGGCAGACCGGAACTGTCGCCGTTTCGAATCCCTTGTCATTCCTCGTCGCCGAAGTCGAGGGGGTCGACTTCAATCCTGCCGCCGTCTACTGAATCCGGCTGAATCGTTCACTGGTGAATCGCGCTGCACCGTCTGCTGAATCCGGGGTCGCCGGGTCTATCGGAGGAAGGAATGTCATGTTCTGCCTGATTTCCACTGGAACACGCTGGTACCTGGCGACGATCCGGTACTTGAATTACGGTCAGCCTGTGGTCATCGCACTTTTGCGAGCCTGGTTTGGGTACGGCTTCTACAAAGCCGGGATGGGGAAGCTGCAGAATTTTGACAACACAGTCGGTTATTTCGCCAGCTTGGGGATCCCACTTCCAGAGCTGAACGTCGTCATGGCCGGGACCACCGAGTGCGTTGGCGGCGTGCTGCTGTTATCGGGCGCATGTTCGCGTGCCATTGCCGTTCCCCTGATTTTCACGATGCTGGTCGCGTACTCCACTCAGCATCTCGACGAATTTCGCACGCTGTGGACGATTCGCCCCGGCGCGACCTACAACCCGGTCCCGTTCTTCAAGGCGGCTCCATTTTTGTATCTGTTGACCTCATTCCTGGTCCTGACTTTCGGACCAGGAGTGTTCTCAATCGACTACTTCCTCAAAAAGCACCTGGACAGGAGAGAGCATGTTCGCTGCAACCATGAACCGGCGTGAACTGAACCGATTGGCGGTGGCTGCCTTGGGAGGGCTGTTGACGGGCGTCTACGTCGGTTGCAGCGGCAGCGCTCCGTCAGCCGACGGCACGCCCCGGAGCGCGTCTTCGCCGAACAAACAGGGGACCAACTCCGCCGGCACGGGCGACGGCCTCCCCCGGCTGCTGCAGGATCCGCATGTCTGCCGGGGCATCAATACATGCCAGAACAAGGGAAAACCCGGAACGAAAAACGCCTGCGCCGGCCAGGCCCACTGTGCGACCGTCGCCGCCCACGATTGCAACGGCATGAACGACTGCAAGGGCCAGGGCGGGTGCGGCGAGCTTCCTGGCGAAAACGAATGCAGTGGCAAGGGAGCCTGCGCCGTGCCGTTGAGCGACAAGACGTGGCCCAAGGCGCGCCAGCGATTCGAGCAGTTGCTGGCCACCGCCGGCAAGAAATTCGGCGACGCGCCGCCAAAGGAAGCCTGAGTCGCGGCGCGTGTCAGGCGCCGCCGAAAACTGCTTCCCGATCCCTCTCCATAAGAGCCAGCCATGTCCCTCCCGCACCCGCCGCGGCACGATCTCTATCAAATCCAGCGCTGGATGCAAACGGTCATCATGCACCCCAGCGGCGTCCGCGAGGCCATCGCCTCCACCGCCGCCCGCGGGCATATCGACCTCACGCCTGACCAGGCGGAACAGGTCGTGACGCGTTCGACCGCGCTGACGGCCGTCGAGCGCCTGGCAGTTTACAGTTATGCGTACTCTGCCCGGCTCGTCGAGTGCCTGCGCGAGGAGTTTCCCGTCTTGATGCACGCCCTGGGGCCGGAAGTCTTCGATGCCTTTGTCTTCGACTACCTGCAAAAGTATCCCTCGCGCAGCTACACGCTGATGCAGCTGGGATCGAATTTCCCCAGGTACTTGACGGAGACCCGGCCGCAAGTCTCAGATGAAGACGGATTGCCGACGGATTGGCCCGATTTTCTGATCGACCTGGCGACCCTGGAGCTGACGTTTAACGAGATCTTCGACGGGCCCGGCGTGGAAGGGGAGCGGCTGCTCGAACCCGATCAGATCTCCACCCTGGCGCCCGAGCGTTTTTGGGAATCGCGGCTGGTCGGGGTGCGCTGCCTGCGCCTCCTCCCGCTACGGTATCCCGTGCACCGTTACTTCAATGCGGTTCGGCGACGTAAGAAGGATATCAGCCCGCCCGAACCTGCTGCGGTTTATCTGGCGGTCGCTCGCCGCAACTACGTGGTTCGCCATTACGAGCTGTCCCGACCTGCTTACCAGCTCTTGTCCGCACTGCTGCGAGGCGAATCCGTGGGCCAGTCGATCGCCTGGGTGGCTGAAACGGCCGCACCCGACGTCGGCGATTTCGCCGACAAGCTTCAAGTGTGGTTCCACGACTGGGCGGCGGAGGGCTTCTTCCACTCTGTGGAATCCCTGACCGCAGCGTGGTTACGTTTTCCCTGCCGGAACGAGTAGAACGTCCTGAATTCGACTTTCCATCAGTGGGCGCGGCAAATCGGTGATGTTGTGCCCGACGTCGGCTGATCGATGGCCGTTCGATTGTCGAGAGGTATCCATGAACGAAGTGCCAATCTCTTGGTCGACAGCGCCTGAGAAACAGGTGACTCGCGACGAGTCCCACGGCGGGTCGTCCGCAGTCATCGACGATGTTGCGGCGCTCCGCGCGATCGTCGAGGGTACGGTCCACGGCACCGGAGAAGAATTCTTTCACGCATTAGTACGCCATCTTGCCAGAGCTGTGGACGCGCACTATGCATTCGTCGCGGAATTCGCTGCACCGGCAACGACGACAACCGTCCGGACCATCGCCTTTTGGGCGAGGGACCGCGTCATTGAGAATGTGGAGTGGAAACTGGCAGGCACGCCGTGTGAGGACGTGGTTCGTGGGAGCCTTTGTCACCATCCGACTGGCGTGCAGCAGCGCTTTCCGAACGACAAGCCGCTGATTGACTGGGGAATCGAGAGCTACCTGGGCGTGCCGCTGCGCGATGCCAAGGGAAAGATTCTCGGCCATCTTGCGGTATTCGACGAGCGGTCGATGCTCGAAGAACCGCGACGACTCCTCATTTTTCGGATCTTCGCAGCCCGCGCGGCAGCCGAATTGTCGCGCCTCTACCTCGATCGAGAGCTGCGAGACAGCGAGCAACGCTTTCGGGACCTGTACGACGAGGCGCCGATTGCCTATGTCAAAGAAGATCTCCAATCCCGTTTTATCAGCGCCAACCGTGCCGCACAGCGGATTCTGGGCATCCGGCCCGAAGAGGTGCCAGGCACGATCGGGATTTCACTCGTCCCCGAGACGCCGGACGCCCAACGCCGCGTCACAGAGGCCTTCGCCTCCATCGGCCGCGGGACGGACACCGGCGGCGTCGTTTTGGAACTTCGCCGCAAAGACAATGGCAATCCTGTCTGGGTGCAGTGGTGGTCTCGGCCTGACCCAGGCGGTAAATATACTCGGACGATGTTTGTAGACATCACCGACCGCGTGCTGATGGAACAGGAAACGACCCGTCTCGCCGCCGAAAATCTGTACCTTCAGGAAGAAATCAAATCTGTCCATAATTTCGACGAGATCGTCGGCCAAAGCCCGGTGTTGCTCGATTCGCTCGAAAAAGTGGGCCGCGTCGCTAAGACGGACGCTTCCGTACTCATCACGGGCGAGACGGGCACCGGCAAAGAACTGATCGCCCGCGCCGTCCATTCGGGAAGCCGCCGCCATGACAAACCGCTGATCAAACTCAATTGTGCCGCATTGCCGAGCAGTCTGGTCGAGTCTGAGTTGTTCGGCCACGAAAAAGGCGCGTTTTCCGGGGCGATCAGCCGCCGGATCGGTCGGTTTGAACTGGCCGAGGGGGGAACGATCTTCCTGGATGAGATCGGCGAATTGCCCATGGAAGCCCAGGTCAAGCTGCTCCGGGTGCTTCAGGAGCGCGAATTCGAGCGAGTCGGAGGATCCGAACCGATCAAAGTCGATGTTCGCGTCATCGCCGCGACGAATCGTGATCTGCTGAAGGCCGTTCGCGAGGGGAAGTTTCGAGACGACTTGTATTATCGCCTCAATGTCTTTCCGATTGCGCTTTCGGCGCTGCGAGATCGCAGTGGTGATGTGCCGCTGCTCGTTCAGTTCTTCGTCGCCCAGTTTGCGGCTCGCGTCGGAGTGCGCATCGATGCCGTTGGACAGGCGACCATGGAGCGACTGATCCACTATCCCTGGCCGGGCAATATTCGTGAGCTTGAAAACGTGCTCGAACGAGCCGTCATTTTATCGAATAGCCCGACGCTGGAAATCGATCCGGAGGTCTTCGTCACGGCAACACCGGATCGTTCTCCCCCGACCTGCGCACCAATCTGGCCCGCCAGCGAAGCAGCGCAATCGGCCCTGACGGCGGATGGGCCATCCCGACGGCTCGAAAGCCTGGAGTCCAGCCAACGGGCCCATATTCTGACGGCATTGCAGCAGACCGCTTGGATTATCGCGGGTCCCCGCGGGGCGGCTCAGATTCTGGCCCTGCATCCCAATACGCTCCGCAGCCGAATGAAAAAACTCGGCATCAAGCGAGCGGGCCACGAGTGAATGACAACGACGTCGCTCGGCGGCAGTTGGCAACATGGTTTTCCGATCGGCGGCTCTGCGAGTCGTCATGCGGTGGTTTGGCGCGGCGCCGTCGCTTCGCTTCATTTCTCGAAATGCGGTTCCAGAAGTGTTCGCAGGGCCTGTCGAGCCCGGTGCAGCCGGACCTTAACGGCGCCCGGCGTCGTATCGAGCGCAGCCGCCGCTTCTTCCGTGCTGAATTGCTCGATGTCACGCAGCAGCACCACGTTGCGAAAGTCATCGGCCAACATGTCGATGCAGCGCCGCACGAGTGCCCGGGTTTCATCGCACTGGAGCTGTTCGTCCGGCAGTCGGCTCCAGCGTCGCACGGGGTGCGCATGATGACCCGACTTATCGAACTCGGGGAACAGTCCCTCGATCGATATTTCCGGGTGGCGAGAGCGGGACCGAAGTTTCATCAGACACGCGTTGATGAGGATGCGGTGCAGCCAGGTTCCGAGTTGCGAATTTCCTTCGAATCTGTCAATGGCCCGAAACGCCGAGACGAATGCGTCTTGTACAGCGTCTGCACAATCCTGCTCACAACGGAGAAAATGCCTGGCCGTCGCCAGCATCCGACCGCTGAACCGCCGGACAAACGTCTCGCAGGCCGCGGATTCATTGCGTT
>DASYAR010000089.1:0-9154 GCA_036501235.1 Planctomycetaceae bacterium | reverse complement strand
AATTTTGTGCTCGTCCCGATCGCCAACCGCAGCCGCCGCTTCGGATGGATCGTCAGTTGCAATCGCAAGGAACGAGACGATTTCGGCACGGTGCACACGAGCCTCCTGGCGTCGGTCGCATCGATTCTCGGGACGCACCAGCGGAACCTCGAATTGTTTCAGCAGCGAGAGGGCCTGTTGCTGGCTTTCGTGCGTTCGCTCGTCTCGACGCTGGATGCGAAGGACGCCTACACGCGCGGCCACAGCGAACGCGTCGCGCTCATCGCCCGCAGCCTGGGACTGCAACTCGGTCTCCCGCCGGAAGACCTGCATGACATTTATGTCGCCGGTCTATTGCACGACATTGGCAAGATTGGCGTCGACGACCAGATTCTCCGCAAGGTGGGGCCGCTCTCGCAGGACGAGCTCGAGCAAATCAAGCGTCATCCCGTCATTGGTTACAATATTCTGGCCGGACTCAAGAATCTGCAGGCCGTGCTGCCCGGCGTGCGACACCATCACGAAGCCTGGCACGGCCAAGGATATCCCGACGGGCTCTGCGGGGAAGGCATTCCGCTGATGGCGCGAATCATCGCCGTCGCCGACAGCTATGACGCCATGACCAGCGACCGTTCTTATCGATCGGGCCTGAGCCGCGAACGCCTCGAGGAAATTCTGCGCGAAGGCGCCGGCGTGCAGTGGGATCCGCAAGTCGTGGCGGCGTATTTCGCGATTGGTGACGAGGTCGATAACCTGTGCCGCAACTATTCCCCCGCGACGGGGAATCTGCTGGACAGTTCGCGGAGCCTCAGTCTGGACGCCGACAGCGCATCAGATCCGGCGGAAAAGATCGAGGCCATTGGCGCGGCGCTGAAATTGGCCGCTGCGCTGTAACGCGGCAGGCATTCAGATCCTGAACGGTCCGCGCCAAGAGTCGTTAGCGCTCGGCTGGCCATTGAATTTCTCGTCTTCGCCGAAATCAATTCGGCACATCGAGATGCGGCCATAACGTGTTTTCCCATCGACCGGCACTTCGTTTGCCATCGTCTTTTCAGGGAGATACTCCAGTCCGACAAATTCGGCTTTTCGATGATGTGACGTGTGAACATTCCAATCCTTTCACGTCGTGAACTGCTCGCCGCGATTGGTGGACAATTCATCGGAGGTCACGCCGCCAAGGTCTTCGCCCCCATCCTCGACTATATGGGGAGTGCTCCGTCCTGGAACATCAACATCGCATTGCAGGGCTTGCGATATGGGTATGGGCAAGCCTTGGAGATGCTCACGCAGGAAGGCCCGCGCCCGGCCTGGCCTTACGTGCATTGCCTGTGCCATTGTTACGCCGTAGCGTCGATGGATGCCCCTGACGCAGACCGCAGCGCCTGGTCCCGTTTCGGGGGTCTCCAGGACGAATTGATGCAGACGTACTGGGCCCAGTTCTACCGGGGGACGATTCATCCTTTTGTCGTCGCGGAAATCCTGCGGACGAACTCCTCCATGAAGGATGCCGAGTCCGAATACGATACCTATATGAAATTCGTCTGGGGGGACGAAAACGAAAAGGCCAAGGCGGCGGTCAAATGCCGGCTGGCTCGCGGGCGAAACAAATACCTGGAGCTCGCCAACGTGCGGCGCCAATTGCATCTGCTCATCGACGCCTGCGAATCGGCCTGGCAGCGCAGCGACGAGCACGACAACGCTCTCGGATTAAAGGGGGGACTGTTGTGTCCCCGAGAATTGGACGACCAGAAGCGGCTCGCCTGGTGCCGCCGCTGGTGCGAGGACCACGGCCTTCGCGCCGATTGCCCGGAAGGCCCGGGGACGGATCGAGAATGGGGGCCTTATCATCCCCTGCATCCCGGACCGGCCTGGGAAAGCGCCACCTACGAAGTGCCCATCGAAATGGAAGAGATTTCGAGCTATGACTCAACCAGCGAGTGATTGAGCCGGGTGCGCGCCGGCAGTACAATGCGGCTTCCCAACCTGCGGACTTGTTCCGCCTTCTGCCGAAAGGAAGCCTCCCGGAATGCACGCGCCGCGCCTGTTCCTGCCGCTGTTGGTAATCACGTTCGTCGCCCATTCGACCGCCGCGCCGGCCGACGACGTGGCAACCCGGCTCCCCGCGACGGTGGCCGACCGAGCTAAACTCGTTTCGATCTATCGCGACGATCGGTTCTTCGAAGGGCCCGTGTGGGATAAGCCAACCGCCAAACTGTATTTCACCGCATTCGGAACGCCACGGGAAAACACCCAAATCCTGCGGCTCGACGAACCCGGCAAAGTCGTCGTCTGGCTCGACAAGACCGAAGGGGTCAACGGCATGTTCCTGGCCAACGACGGCCGGCTCATTGGAGCACAGGCCTTTGGCCATCGCCTCTTGAGCTTTGCCATCGGCGATGCCGGACCGGCCGATACCAAAGTGCTACTGCTGGAACCCAAACTGCACCAACCCAACGACGTGGCCCAGTCACCGAATGGGGACATTTATTTTACCGATCCCGATTTCAAGGACGCCAAGACCAGTTCCGTCTTCGTGTTGACGACCAAAGGGGACGTCAAAAAAGTGATCCAGGACATGCGCATCCCGAACGGCCTCAAAGTTTCCAACGACGGACGCCGGCTGTACGTGGCCGACGACGGCCCGATGAACTGGCGCGTGTATTCGATTCAGGCCGACGGCACGGTCGGACCGGGACGAATCTTTTTCGATCCTCCGGTGCCACATGCGAAGCGGGCGCCGCCCGACGGCATGAGCATTGACGAGCACGGCACGCTCTACCTCTCGGGCAGCGGCGGCGTGTGGGTCGTCGACAAATACGGCACGTCGCTGGGGCTGATCGCGATCCCCGAATTCTGCTCGAATGTTGGCTTCGGCGGTCTCGAGGGGAAGACGCTGTATTTTACCTGCGAGAAGCAAGTCTACAGCCTGGAGATGAAAGTCCGGGGCGGACAATTCACGCGGAAGAACAAATAGTGTTCCCAATCCGACATGTCGGCCAGGAAACGCCGTCGTGGCGACGCGACGATCACTCGGCGTATCATGAATTCAGGAGCAAATATGATGCAGGTATTCATGCAGAAATCTTTGGTCGCGAGGTCTGACGAGCCCTGAACTGTCGTCGAAGATTCCTCAGACTGCAATTCTCAGCCTCTGATCGGCCGGTTATGATGCACTTTGGAAATCGGCAGATCGAAGGACAAACAGCGATGACGGTCCGAGGTCGAGTACAAAATGGAGTGGTAATCGTGAACGGTGGCCTTCAGTTGCCGGAAGGCGCCGAAGTGACCGTTTCCTATCCCGTCGCATCGACAATTGAACGAGAAACTTCTCCGAAGCGGCTGCAACTGCCGTTAGTCCGTTCAGCACGCCCCGGCAGTCGGATGCTCACTGCCGATCGCGTCGCGGAACTTCTGGAAGAAGACAATGTTTCTCCTTGACGTGAACCTGTGGCTCGCCCTGGCTTTCGAGTCGCACTTGCATCACGCCACCGCCAGAAACTGGTTTGACGCTCTGGGGGACGATCGCTGCTCTTTCTGCCGGATGACGCAGCAAGGCTTCTTGCGCCTGGCCACCAATCGAAAGCGTTCGGGGATGAGGCCGCAACGCTGGCCGAGGCGTGGCATATCTATGACGCGTTCATCTCGGACCCAAGAGTGGTGTTTACCGACGAGCCGCCGAACGTCGAAAACCAATGGCGAGCCTATACGAATGCCGAGAGTTTTTCGCCGAAGGTCTGGAACGACGCTTTTCTCGCGGCCTTCGCAAGAACGGCGAAATATGATCTGATCACGTTTGACCGGGGATTTGTGCAATTCAAAGACCTGCACGCGACGATCCTTTTATGATTGCCGGCCGTCGGCGGCACTTGCTCGGCACTGCATCATTCGATCCGCACGAAGCCTTGGCAGAGTATGCTAGCAGGCGAGCTTTCTCCGGCCGGCGCTCGTTCGACGGACGTTGATTTCGGCAAATTGCCACCGATTTACTGTAACGCGATCGCATTGCCACGACGGGTGGCGGGCAGGGGAGTGGACGAGCCAGACAAATTGGACTGCCAGCGGCAGAGCGGCGCCGTCGCAGCGTCGCAGTCTGGCGCGGGGCGCGACATTGGTCGATCTTTTCTGTTAACCGACAACGCCACACGGTTGTCATTGATCTGTTTTGAGTCAGCTTCTCAACGAAAAACGACTCGCGGGGCATGCCCCGCGGGTCGTTGGGAGTTTCTGTCTTGATTTTTGACGGCCGCCTGCAGGCGGTACTACGAACTACTTCTTCGACACGTTCGCGCTGTGCAGCATGCCGACGTAATCGTAAAGGATCGCCAGCACTTCATTGTTATAGCTGTTGTCCGGGAAAACCGGCTCTTCGCTGAACTCGTCATTGCTGGTTTCGGCCTTATCTCGCGTTTTCTGTTCTTCCTCAACCCGCTCCTTACGGAGATCGTCTTCATTCAGCGACACGGTCTTCCGCTGCTTGCGGGCCAGGTATTTTTCGATGTCTTTGTCGACTTTCTGGAAGTCGGGGTCCGCCGCCACACGCTTGCGGCTGTTCTCACGGATGGCGTTCGTCATCTCCGTGGTCACAGCCTGCATCCGGCGGTGCGGCACGGCGTCGATGTGATCGAACGGCATCGCATTGTCGAGGAACTGTTCGCCGAGGTCCATATTGTCGAGCAGCGACGGCAGCGCGACGTCGGACGGAACGCCCGTATTCTGCGTGCTGTCGCCATTCACACGGTAGAACTGATTGATCGTCAGCTTGAGAGCCCCCAGGTCCTGGGATTTGATGAGCTGCAAAAAGCGCTGTCCCACCGGCATCACGCTTTGAACCGTCCCTTTGCCGTGCGTCGTCCGGTCGCCGATGATCAAACCGCGGTGATAATCTTTGATGACTCCCGCAAAAATCTCGGAGGCCGAGGCCGACAGGCGGTTGGTGAGGACGACAAGCGGACCGGAATAGACCGGCTTGGGCTCGTCGTCGCGGTACACTTTCGGTTTCCCCTTCTGATCCTTGACCTGCACGACCGGGCCTTCGCCCACAAACAGCCCGGAGACTTCGATCGCTTCCTTGAGAGCGCCGCCGCCGTTGTAACGCAGGTCGATAATGATCGAATCAACCCCGCCCTTGGCCTGAAAATCGTGCAGCACTTTCCTGACATCGCGGGACGTGCTCTTGAAGTCGTTCTCACCCGCTTCTTCCCCTTGGAAATCGCGGTAGAACGAAGGAATATGGATGATGCCCACGCGCCCCTTGGTCCCCTTCACACGGCTGTTCGAATCGAGGATCTCCCCTTTGACTTCGGATGACTTCAATTCGACTTCCTGGCGGGTCAATTCGTAAATCTTGACGTCGCTGGCCGCGGCAGTGAGCACCTTCAGCCGCACCTTCGTCCCTTTCTTGCCGCGGATCAGCTCGACCACCTTCGTGAGCTTCATTTCGACGACGTCGACGAATTCCGCCGTGCCATTGCCGACGGCGATGATCTTGTCGTTCACCTTGAGCCGACCATCGGCCGCCGCGGCGCCGCCGGGAACGATTGAGGCGACGATCGTGTAACCGTCTTCCGATCTGAGGGCCGCGCCGATCCCTTCGAGCTTGAGTCGCATCTGAATCTGAAAATCATTGTTGGCCCGGGGAGACATGTAGCTGGAATGAGGATCGAACGTCATGCACAGGGCGGTCAGGTACATTTCGACAACTTCTTCGGGCTCCATCTTGCCGAGCGTGTCGCGGATATTCTTGTAGCGCTTGTGCAGCCGTTTGCGGGCGTCTTCGTCGGTGGTGACCTTCGGTTCCTCTGTGGCGCCCTCGGCCTTTTTCTCGGGGCTGCCCTGGTGATTCTTTTTTTCGCGGGCGGCGATTTCGCTGGGCGTTTCGAGCTTCATCAGCAGAAACTCGTACTTGATTCGCTTCCGCCAGCGCTCGTTCAGCTCTTCGGGGGTTTTCGACCAGGGCAGTTCCTTGGCATCGATTTCCATGTATTCTTTGACGGTGAAATCATTAGGCGTATCGATCAGCTTGTGGGCCACTTCCATCCGTTCATTCAACCGCTGCAAGTAGACGTCGAACACCATCGTGGCGAAGTCGATATTGCCGGCCTTGATCAAATCATCGAGCTCATCGCGGTATTTGTTGAATCGGTCGATGTCGCCTTGTAGAAAATACAGCTTCTGCGGATCGAGGGTTTTGACAAACTCGTCGACCAGCTTGGCCGAGACCACGTCGTCGATCGGCTTCTGGCTGATGTGGGTCTGTTCGATCATGTCGTGAACGAGCCGGGCGACCTGCGACTGCTGCGGCGCCGTCAGGTGCTGGGCCAGGAGCGAAGTGGCGACGAGGAGGATCAGCGCCAGACTGAATGAAAAAGCCGTACGAGCAGGAGTCCTAAAGATCATAATGGCTCGCTGGAAGGGACCACGATCGGGCGAAATCGAATAACAAAACCGCACAATTCGACAGGAAGAGTGGATCAGGGCAATCCTATCCAAATCGTCAAATCGTGGCAAGAGGCGTGTTCGCACCTCGATCGCCGTTAGTCGGCGTGCCCCTTATGGTTGGGAAGACGCGACGTTCGCCGGAGAAATGCTTGATTCGCAAAGATGCGGCGATCGCCCACGTGTCGATCCGGGCAGTTGGAACTCGGGCTTCAGCCGCTCCGGGTGAAACGAATGTCGCGGAGGTGGCCTGCTTTCAGACCGCGGCGCAATGGACCAGTCCCGTGCCGTTGTGGACGTGCAACTGGTTACGCCCCAGTCGCTGGGATTGCGTCAGAGCGTCGAAAGCGCGGTTCAGGACGAGGTCGGTGTTTTCGCCCGCCCGGGCGGGGGTGCAGCCAAAGCTGGCCGTCAGCAAGACTTCCGGGCCGGTTTCCTCGGCGTGAAAATGATGATTGCGAACCGAATCGCGGATGACGCGTCCCTGCCGCGTCGCCGATTCCAGGTCCAACCCCGGGAACAAGATCGCCAGAGACTCACTGTTGCAACGGCAGACGAGATCGTCGTCGCGGACGGCGCGGCACACCACGTGCGACAGCTTTTTGATCAGCTTTTCGACGTTCGCCTGTCCGACCCTGGCCACGAGCGCCGGCAACTTGTCGACGCGAACCAGGAGCAGGCTGCTTTCGCGGCCGGTCGGCGTGCAGGCTTTCAAGAGAGAGCCCAGGTTCGCCTCGAACGCCGATCGATCGGGGAGCTCGGTGCCAGGGTCCAACGGCGTCCTCTGCCAATCGATCTTGACCGTCTGGCTCGCCAGAGCTGCCGCGGCCTGATCGCTTTCGATCAAGCCGGCAGGAATCAGGCGCTTGCCGAGCTGAGACAACGCCTCGAACAATCCGCTGCGGCGGTTTTCGAACTGTCGCGCCTGATCGACTGGCAGCAACTGCGGAGACCGCGCTTCGAGCAGCGCACACAATTCACGAGCCGTATCGAGCGTGTGGAGGATCGTTCCAAGAAGTTCTTTCGCCCCGGAACGCGCCCGCCGGAAGGCGCTATGGTCTTTCATCCGGGCCGACATGAACCCCGCCACGAAACCCGACGTGGTGGCCAGGAACAGCACGCCGATCACGGCGAGCCAGCCCTCCCCTGAAAGTGATTTTATCTGGATTTCCAAGGCAATGCGCTCCTGTCAGGCGCATCGACGATCCGGAGAACGGCGCCTGAAGAAGTTTAGTCCGCAATCTCGTCAATCAGGGCAATCCGTGGTGCGTACGGGGTGTTCCGCCGACCGGCGCGTAGCGATTGTAGGGGACATGACCGTCGCAGCGCGGAGGTGTGGCAGGGTCAGGGCGTGAATGCCAGTCGACATCGGGTGCGAGAGCAGCCTTCGATGTTGCTGCGACGGGGGTTTGCTGCGACGGGGTTCACAGTGAGCGCCGGCGATGGCCCTGATCGAGTGGCCGAAACACACTCGTTTTGGTCATCGTCCAGCTTGCCGGGGCCATCGCTGGGTTTTCGGCTCCGGTGATGCGAAGGTTGCTGCGACGCATTGTTGGCTGCGATGCGGGATCTCGATCGACGCTCTGACCCCGCCACTCCCGGTTACTTGCTCTTGCGGCGATCGGCGGCGGGGGTTGGTAGCGGGCGGGGACGGAGGAATTCGACTCCCGTGACCATCGACAGGTCACGATTGCCGAAGTCCTTGACCTGTCGGGCGTCGACCGAAAACACGAATGACAGTTGCCGCCCGTCGGGATTGGCGATGAGATAATAAACCCACTGCATGGGGTTGGCTTCCGTTTCTTTCTTTTCGTTCAGACGCTGGATCGAACCCACCGCGACGGCCCGATAGACGTAGAGGCCGTCCTTGAGATTCAATTTTTCGGACTGTACGAACTGTTCGAAGTTCTTCCCCAGCGACTGCTGGATGTCTTGCTGGAATTGCTTTTCGGAAACGTGCTGACCGGGTTCGGCATCGGGCAGCTTTTTGATGTTGCACTGCGCGATGAATCCGCCCTGATCGAGCAGCCGCAGCAGCGCCCCGTCGCTGGCCTGGTGAAAGACGTGCCAATGCCGATCGTGATACATCCGCAGGTTCCAGGCTTGCGCCTCGAAGAGCAGAAGGCGGCTGGCTACGTTCGGCTCGAGAGGCACGCCAGCCAGGTCTTTTTCCGACAACCGGGTACTGTTTTCCGCCGCGCCGCGCGTGACTTTCACCTTGGCGACGACGTCGAGGCCGGGAGACACGGCGCCAATCGTGCGCTTCTCGGACTGTGTGGCCTCGATCCGCGTGACGAGCTTTTGCTCGCGGTCATACAAGAGATGCCCGGCGATTTCGACGATCGACGCCGCGCCCACCGTCGCACCGACGACCTCGCCGCTGAAACCAATCCGCGCCACGTGGCCTTTGACCGATTCCAGCTTGCAGGTCACCGTCCCCTTTTCCACCGCTTCGATTCCGGTGAGGAGGGGCAAGCTCCAGTCGGGCGCCTTCCAGGTTTCTTCCAGCTCGACGCCCGAATCAGGGAGCAATCCCAGCACCGCGAGGCTGTCGGCGGGAACTCGCAACAGTTCCAGCTCGTTGTACGTGAGCGGCCCCGCCGGACTGAACAGCTCGAGTCCGTCTAATTGCCCCTGGGCGACGATCAGACGCTGCGAACCGCGGAGCTGAGAATTGGAAAGTTGCTCGCCCGCCTGAATGCTGGCATGGGCGTCTTCGTAATAACGGACGGAGCGGAGC
>DASYAR010000088.1:0-14489 GCA_036501235.1 Planctomycetaceae bacterium | reverse complement strand
CTATGCACCTCCCTGAAATGGCATTCAAGCGGTTCCAGACCGCTCGAAGTTCAACTGGGTTTGACGCTCTGACCCTGCCACACGCCGTTGATTATGATCTGCGCGGATCCGCGTCAGCCGCGGCTCACTTCTTTTTCTTTCCCCGCGTTGGCAGTTTGTGCGGCAGGCGGCGGCGACCCGTTCAAGGGCGGGACGGCCGACACCAGGCAGTCGTAAAACCGGTTCGTCAGTTTTTCCGCCAGGCTGTTCGTCTTGAGCCGGGACCGCAGGTTCGTCCAGTCGACGCAATCCATCGGCTGATCCTGATTGAAGCACGAAAAGACCGGCTCGCTTTCCTTGCCGGTCGCCGGATCGACGTGCTTTTGCAGGCATTGGCCGCAGACTTCTTTCATCATGCACTGCATCATCGAGTTGATCGACGCCACGCCGACGTGGTCGTGCTTGAGGAACGGTTTGAGCACCCCGTGCCGGGCCTGAGAGACGGCGGCCATCATGCGGTCCGACCCGATGGCGATGATCCGGTCGACGTCCGCCATGGCAATCCGCCGGTCTCCCACCAGGCTACCGTCGGCAAACGCCGCCAGCGCCTGCACCATGTTTCCGACGAACGTCAGGTCTTGCGGGCGGCGCGGCTCAATCGCCTCTCCCTGATCGACCGACCAGATCACCTGATCGGTCGCGTTCTCGATCGCCTCCTGCATGAACAGATCGGCTTTGCGGCGATAGCCGGCAAAGTACAACACCATCGACCCCTGATCGCGAAGCGCCTTGCCGATCGAGAACAGCACGGCGTTCCCCAGCCCGCCCCCGACCAGCAGCACCGTTTCATCACCCGGCGTCTCGCTGGGGGTTCCCGTCGGCCCCATGACGACAACCGGCTCGCCCGGCGAAAGAGCCGCGCACAGCCGCGAGCTGACCCCCATCTCCAGCACGATCATGCTCAACAGGTCGCGTTCGGTATCGACCCAGGCCCCCGTGAGCGCCACGCCTTCGAGGGTCAACCGCACGCCGTCGACGACTTTCGCCGACGATTCGTAGTTTTGCAAGCGGAAGAATTGCCCCGGTTGAAACTTACGGGCCGCGTAGCGCGCCTTGACGATGACTTCGATGATCGTCGAGGTCAGCCGGCGGACTTCCACGACGCGGGGAATGAGCGCCTCATCGAGCACCCGCGTCAAGCCGTGGAATTTGTCGAGCGGAGTCGGATGAGTTTCGGCCCGCGCGATCTCGCGGGCGAACAGCCGGGCGACCTGCGGCGCCCCGTATTTGGCCGAGGCCATCGCTTTCACCACGTTGCCGGCATAATCGGGGTGGTTGTCGCCATAGAAAGAAACGAAACGGCCCTCTTTTTCATAGGAGGCAAAGATCGCGTCGCGCGAGGCCTCGAGGACTTCTTCGAGCCGCCAACCTTCCCCCTCGGGAATCGCCCGATGCTTCTGAAAGAATCGCCCCTGGCGATCGAGCTTGAGCGATCCGGGGCATTCCCGCTCGTAAACGGTATTGGGAGTCGTCCCCGCCGCCACGCACACGGCCCGGGCCGGGAGTACTGTTTCCGTCCCGTTCCCGCGTTTGAAGCGCAGCCCTTCGATGGCGCCGTATTGATCGGGGATCGCTTCGACCGGCGACATGTTCTCGATGAAGCACACGCCTTCTTCGAGCGCCTTGGCGACCTCTTCGTGATTCAACCGATAGGCCGGCGAGTCGTTGAGCGTCTTTCGATAAGCGATCGAGACGCCCCCCCATGCCTGGCACAGCGAGATCAGATCGGGGGGCCGGTCGGCCTGCCGTGCCTGGGCGCGCTCGTCGCGCACCGCGCGGCCGTGTTCCAGAAACGTCTTCAGAATTTCGGCTTCCTCGGCATCGCACATCTTCCAGACCTGTTCTTCGCCCATCGACTGGCACAGACGTTCGAACTGGTCCAGCGCCTTCTCGACCTGCACGGGATAATAGGCCAGCAATTCGGTCGCCGTGTCGATCGCCGTCAAGCCGCCGCCGATGACGATGGCCGGCAAACGCACCTGCAGGTTCGCCAGCGACGATCGCTTGAACGCGCCCGTCAGTTGCAGCGCCATCAAAAAATCGCTGGCTTTGCGAATGCCGCGGATCAGGTTGTTCTTCATCGAGATGACGGTGGGCTTGCCGGCCCCCGTCGCCAGCGCCACGTGCCGGAACCCCAGCTCCCAGGCGTCGTCGAGCTGCAGCGTCCCGCCGAATCGCACGCCGCCGTAGAACTTCACGTTCCGGCGGCGGAGCAGCGTCAGATACATCATCGTCAAAAACGTCTTGTCCCAGCGCACGGTGATGCCGTATTCCGAAACGCCGCCGAAACCCATCAGGATCCGCTCGTCGAGGTTGGCCTGCAGTGTTTTGAAATCGCGGACCGGCTGCGGAAACGGCTGGCCGGCGCCGGTCAGCGCGTCGGCGACCGGCTCGAGCTTCAGCCCGTCGATCCCCACGACGCCGAAACCTTCGTTGGCCAGAAAATGCACCAGCGTATACCCGGCGGGGCCCAGGCCCACGACCAGCACGTCGGTCCCCTGATAGGGGAGCGCGTAGGGCCGCCGATGATTGAGCGGATTGAACCGCGTCAGCAGGCTGTAAATCTCGAAGCCGTAGGGGAGCGCCAGCACGTCGCTGACGACCCCCGTTTCCGCCTGCGGGATATTGACCGGATCCTGTTTCTGGAAAATGCACCCTTTCATGCAGTCGTTGCAGATGCGATGGCCCGTGCCGGGGCACATGGGGTTATCGAGCATGATCATCGCCAGCGCGGCGATCACGTCTCCCTGCTTGCGCAAAGCGTGCATTTCGGAAATCCGCTCTTCGAGGGGGCAGCCCGTGAGCGGAATTCCCAGCGGATTATGCTGATGCGACCCTTTCGCATCGCGGAAGCCGTGCGAGCACGAGTCCTTTTCGCGCGGATGGCAGATGATGCAATAATCGACTTCGCGAAGGACCTCTTTGCGATTCATTCGCGGGTCGGTCAGGCGAAACCCGTCGCGCAGCCGCCGATGATGTGCCGGGCCCGTCAGCGCCTCGGGGAGATCGCTGCGCGGATGCTCGAGTTGGACCAGATGCTGGAAGTCGAGCTTCTCGGGGCGGACAAAGGAGACCCAACCGGCCACCAGCTCGCGGCGTTCCTCCGTCGAGTTCACCTGCACGCACCATTCGGCCAGCACGGCGAGAGCCTGGCCAACTTTTTCATTCAGAATCGGTTCGGGCCGGGCGGCGCAGATCGCAGCGGCCAATTCTTGTTCCGCCGAGGTGGTTCCACCCGCGGCCAGCGATTTTTCGGCCGCCAGCAGTGCCAGCACGGTCGTCGCAAAGCGGACTTCCGGGTCGATATGATCGGGCGCTGCGGCGACCAGGCTTTGCACTTGAGCATCCAGCTCGCGAAACTTCGCCTCGTCGACCGCCGGCTGGTCGAATTTTTTGAACACGCGCGTGCGCAAAAAATCCTGTTTGCATTGAAAGATGGCGTCGAGCGTTCGCGTTTCGGTGCGCAGGTCTTCGGCCGCCTGACCGATGTGGAACAGTCGCGCCAGAAAATCCCCGACCAGGGCGGCCAGCTCGATCAACAGCTCCGATTGCTCGGGCTTTGTGAGCGTCTCGGCGGCAAGCTGCGAGAACCGCGTGCCCAACTCGGCGTTGCGCGTTCCGGCGAATTTCCAGAATTCGGTGTGCAGGTCGCGCAGGCGGGGCGGGTCATGAAGATCAGAAAATGCAAACCCGGCAATCCCCAGTGAGAGATCCTCCCTGACGACATCATTCACGTTTTACTCCCCTGGCGGGATGGTGTGGAAACAGCGCGGGTCGTGTGCGAGGCAACCCGATTGTCTGAAGCCACAGCCTGCTGAGTCAAGGAGTAGCGCTCGCGCGATCATCGAAATTCACGGACATTACGATTCCGTTATGGTCATTGTCGGCAGTTCCGTCCGACGAGAATGCAGTTCTGCCCGGCGAGATATAGAGACACTGCGCGGTTCGATCACCGATTCATCCTTGAGACTCGTGCCTGGCGTGCCTGAGAAGTCGACCCTTGCCGCCTTGAGCGGCAAGTGAAGGAGGCTATTTGGCTAGACGCGCACAAAACGCAGCACGAAGACCCTTGCCGGCTCGTCCGGCAGGTGAATCAGGTTGTTTGGCTGGGAATGTCCCGAGCGAAGCCGGTTGCGACTTGTTCCGTGATATGCCGGATGCACCCGTGATATGCTTGCCTTCTGCATTTGGCATTCACACTCTCCGCCCCCTGGCGGTATCCTGACGGCATGTCGTCTGAATGCCTCTTCCACCTGCGATTCTCCCGTTCGCTGCGCCGCACGCTGTGGATCGGCGTCGCCATGTCGGTCTGCACGCTGACTGCGGCCATGGCTGCCGAGCCCGCGGATGACGACGTCGAGGAAGACTTCAATGCAGACGCTCCGGCAGTTGCCGAGCGAGCTCCTGTGGCCGCCACGAATGTCTATGTCTATTTGTTCGGCCAGACCTACGACGCCAACCTGGCGCGCGGGCAACTTGACACGCTCCTGCGGCAGAAGATTGCCACGATTGACGTCATCTGCGAGCTGACCGACGAACAACAGCGGAAACTTCAACTCTCGGGCCGCGGCGACATCAAGCGGTTGATCGATCGACTGGAAGAAATCGGGGCCCGCCTGAAACTTGCCGGCGACGAACGGGCGCAAATCGGCGCGCTGCTTGCGGAACTCAAGGAAATCAAGCTGGGTCTCAAATCGGAGTTTGCGGATGACGGTTCGTTGCTCGGAAAGGTCTTGAAACGAATCCTGACGGCCGAGCAGAATGCCAGAGTTGCGATGATGCGAGAGATTGAGCGGGCGGGGGGGCATGTGTATGCCGATTCCATCGGGCTCCGTGCCGTGCTGGAAATATCGCTGTCCAACGTCCCATTTGTCGATAGCGATTTATCCCACCTGAAGATGCTGTCGCGCCTGCAAGGCCTGAATCTTTCCAGCACGAGCGTGACCGATGCGGGCCTCGTTCATCTGCAGGGCATGACGAGCCTGAAATCGCTCGACCTCACTCGAACAAAAGTCACCGATGCAGGCCTGGCGGCTTTGACTCCATTGCAGGCTTTGCGACGGCTGGAGCTGATCGGCACGCAGGTGACCGCCGCGGGCCTGGTGCACCTGAGCGCTCTGACGGGCCTGAACGAGCTGAATCTCAGTGACACCCGCGTTGCCGACGCGGGCTTGGCTCACCTCTCGCGACTGAAAAAGCTGCAATCGCTCAACCTGCACAGGACGCGGGTCACGGATGCCGGAATGGTCAACCTGACGAACGTGACCAATCTGGAATGGCTGGACATCAGCGGAACCCGGGTCTCCGACGCCGGTCTCCGTTATCTGCAGGAATTGCGAAACCTGCAATGGGTCAATCTCAGCGGCACCCCGGTCACCGACGCGGGGCTCGCCGACTTGAAACTCGCGTTGCCGACGGCGAACATCTGGAAACGGGCCGATCAGAGGCCCGACTGACGCAATGCGTCGGGGTGGATCACTCTCAAGCAATTCGGGCGGCGGGGGAAAGCAATGCGCGTTGTCGTCGCGGCACTATTCACAGTTGGCGGCATATTCGCTGCCGTGGCGCTGGTCGGTGAGTTCGGGGACATCAATCGTGTCTCGCCTCACGTCGTCGGCCTGGGATCTGGCCTGCTGTTGGTCGCCATGAGCGTGGGGGCGTTATTCCTGTTCAATCCCTGGTGGGCCAACCCGTTCCGGCGGATGACGGCGGAAGATATCCTCCGGCAACTGGAGGCCCAGGGCCTCGTGGTGTCGTCGGACTTCGAGGCGCGGCGGGCCTTTGGCATTGAGGAGTCGGACGACGAAGGTTTGCATTATTTCCTCGAGCTCGGAGACGGGCGGGTCCTGTATCTTACCGGGCAGTACCTCTACGACTACGAGCCGATCTCTGATGAACCCGAGCTGAATCAACCACGGCGCTTTCCCTGCACGGCTTTCACCGTCCGCCGGCATAAGACGGAAGGATGCGTCCTGGAGATCGTTTGCCGGGGAACGGTCATCGAACCGGAATTCATCGCTCCGCCGCTGACCAGGCGGCGCCGGCGCTCGATCAGCCCCTTGCAGGACGGCCAGATTCTCTCAGACAGGCCGTATGACGGGCTGAAGGACGAGATCCAATGCAGCCCGGCATGAGACAGCTCACGACCCTGCAGAAGTGCATCGAAGCGCTGCGCTGGCTCTGTGTGCTGCCGGCAGCTGTGCTCGGCCAACTGGTGGTCGATTTTCTGGCCGCCGCGGCTTTTTCGCTCACCCGCGATCTCGTCGCGGCCATCCCCGATGACTCAGCCACCGCCAGTTTCGCGTCAGCCATCCCTGGTGGCTCGGCCATCATGGCTGCAGGCAGGCTGCTTCTTCAATATCTCACGCCGAAGTTGGCCTTTACCGTCGCGGGAGCAATGATGGCCCCGCGACATCAGGCGAGCACCGCCATGCTGCTGGCTCTGGTCGGATTTGTGCATTCGGTATGGGTTCACGGACTGACCAACTGGCTGCACGTCTCGGCGGAGACGGCGGGGCTCGTGCTCGGCACGGTGTTTATCATTTGGCGGAATCGGGCACATACTTGAGAATATAGAACGGCTCTTTCGGGTCGAAAGGAGGCTGTTGCCAGGGGCGATTCCAGACGTCCTTGCCTTGATACGAGGCCCGCAGCGCGTAGGCTGTCATCGCCGCCAGTCCGTAATGCCAGCGTTCCTTTCCGGCCTTCAGGCGAGATTCGATAATCAGAAAGACTTCCGGATCGGTGCCGTGAGCAAATGCGAACAGAGCGCCGTCGAGGATGTCGGACTTCGGCTTGCCGTAGCGGTGCAGAGGCTTCGCGAGCAGCCGCAACTCCCAACGGCTCTTCCCCTCGAAATCGTCGGCCGCCGCGAAGTTTTTGGCGATCGTCCGCATTTGCGCCAGACGTTGGGCGGGCGTCTCCGCCGGCGGAGAAGCGTCGTCGATGATCTTCATTTCGACGCCGGGCTTGCGCGGCTGCCACTGCGCCGCGCCGTTGCGTGAAACGGTCAGTGGCCCCAGAGACAGCGATTGAAATTCGTGCAGCCAGAGATCCTTGGTCCCCGCGGCGATAAAAACCTGCGCCGCGAGCTCCGGCCGATCGTCCGGCCCGACCCACAGAACCAGCAGGCCATCGGAAACCCCGCTCACGGGATTATTCCAGCGCAACGCCGGCTCGGGGAGCAACTTCAACGGAGTTTTTCGGTCGTCGTCCAGACGGATGTCATACACGGTCGCCGACTGTTTCATGTATTTCAAACGGGCAGCGGAGGCTTCCTTCTCGTCGACTGATGGGGAAGACGCCAGCGGCTGCACTTGTCCCGCGAATGTTGCCAGCAGGACAGATAAAACGAATGTCGTCATCATGGATCTCGCGGTGTAATTTTCGCGGCCTAATTTCTCAAGGTCAGTGTGGCAGCGGCAATCAATGCCAGAGGAATTCATTTAAGACGAAATGTCTCAGTGTGTCAAGAATGGCTGGCGATATCGCGGCCGGTGGGAGTGCGCCCGTTAAATGGGGTGGTCTTTAGAAACGCCGACGCTGGCAGCGTCGCCCACGTGGCCGATGCTGCCAGCATCGGCGTTACTTCAAAGGGATGCATCCCCAATCGTCGAATGCACTCTGCCGGTTGCGGAGTTCCATTCCTACGATCGTCCCGCGGATGTAGAATCGTGGCATGGAGCAGTCAAGCGCCTGTCCGATGTGCGGTGCGGCGATGCCGGCGGCCGAGTGTTCGGAGTGCGGGGAAGTTCTCCCGGCACCGGTTGTCAGGCGACGTGCTCAAATGCCCATGTGGCCGCCGATTTTCGGACTGCCGCTGATCGCACTGGTCGCGGTCTTCGTCGCGTTGCTTCTGCCCCTGGTTCAATGGCTGCGGCATTTGCTGAGAGGATTTTGAGTAAAACCAGTATGACCGATCGTAAAGAACCTGGACTGGCGTTCCGGGCGACCTCGTGAGCATCGTACTTTCGTGCCTGGCCGTCGCTTTCGCAGCTTTCTGCATCGGGCTCACAGTGCGGATCGTGAATCGGCGAGAGAGGTGGGCGAAGTGGACGCTGGCGGTCGTGGTCGGAGTGCCGGCGCTATATGTCGCGAGCTTCGGGCCGGCGTGCTGGCTCATTTCCACATGCGAAGGCAAGGGGTCGGAGCACCACTTCCGACAATTTTACCGGCCCATCGGTGCATCGATGAAGGAGTCGGAATTTGTTGCACGGCTCTTTCGCTCTTATGGACAACTTGGCATGCGCCGAGGGAGTTCCGTTCTCGTTTATGTCGATGTTGGACCGGGAAATCGAATTGACAGGGCGATTACGTTCTTGGGGCCGTCCGATCCGGACCAGTTCTGACTTTCACGGGGGCAATGACAGTTCGATCGAACAGGCGACCCCGGCGGTGATCATCAAACACACGTGCGGCGATCCTTATCTCAGGTTCTGCAAGGTTCCAGCGAACTTGTACTTGTTGATGAGGATGCCGGTCGGCGAAACTTTCGTGCTCTCGAACGCAAATGCGCGTGGCGGAGTTCCCTCTGCAAACAGGCGTTTCCCTTTGCCCAGCAGGACAGGATTGACCAGCAGCAGCATTTCATCCGCCAGCCCCTGCTCGAACAGCGCCGAAGTCAGCGTCGAGCTGCCTGAGACGATCAGGTCCGGCCCGTCCTGCGCCTTGATGCGGCGAACGCCCTCCGCGAGGTTCGGTCCCAGGCCCTCGAACGGGCCCCATTCCAGGCTCTCCGGCCTGTGGGTGACGACATACTTCGTTGCCCCGTTCAGGCGGTCTGCCATCGGACTCTGCGGCGCCTTAGGCCAGAAACCCGACCACAGATCGTAGGTTCGGCGGCCAATCAGCAGATCGAAGCGCTCGCCCCATTCCGAAAGGACCATTGCCAGGCCGGCAGGAGTGCGATACGGCGCGGTCCAGTCGCCGTATGGGAAGTCGCCGTCGTCGCCCGGACCGCCGGCGACCTGGATCACGCCGTCCAGCGAAATATGTTCGATGAGTTTCAGCTTTCGCATTGGAAATCCTCCTGGAATGGTTTTCGCTCGGCCGGTTCCGCTACGTTCACTGTGTAGTCGGATGACCATCGCGGAAGAACCGCCGGGCCTTCATTTCGAAACGGGGGAGCGAACCGGGGGCGACAGCGATGACTTCGGCCTGAAAGTGCCAGCGAGTCTTGATCGTGTCGCCGACCTGAGTGATGAGCGACGTCACATCGCTCGCGCCGAGGGCGGCGTTCGGTTCGATTTCCATGCGGACGTGCTGCATGGCTTTGACCGTGCGCAGCTCGATGCGGAACTCGGCGACGCCGTCGAACTGGCGAATGACCTCTTCGAGAGCCGCGGGGTACAGATTGTTGCCACGGATCGTGAGCATGTCGTCGATGCGGCCGAGGATGCCGCCGGGGATGTGGAGGAGCAAGGAGGGCGAAATCACATCGTCGCGCGACCCCCCCTGGCCCACCCTTGCTAAGGGGGGGAAAACCTCGCTCCCCCCCTTCGTAAGGGGGGGATTGGGAGGGGTGACGTTGCCGGTGTCAGTGGCGCCGAACTCAGTCGGGACTCCAGCGCGGACTCGATCGCCAGTCCGATACCGAATCAATGGGCTGCCCGTGCGCCCCAGGTTGGTGATGACCAGTTCTCCTTCGTCACCACAGGCAACCGGTGCTGCGGTTTGCGGATCGATGATCTCTGCAATGCAGGCCGTTTCCAGCACGTACAATCCACCGGGCCGATCGAGTGACTCGATCGCCAGCGGACCGAGCTCGGTCATTCCCCAATGGTCGACGACCTGCGCTCCCCATGCGGATTCAATCCGCCGCCGCGTGGAGGGAATGTTACCCCCCGGTTCGCCGGCGACCAGAATCGCGCGGACTCCCGTCCCCTTGAGATCAATCTGCAGTTCAGCGGCGACCTCTGCGAGGCGCATCGCATAAGTCGGCGTGCAGCAAACGACCGTGGCCTGATTGTCTCGAAGTAAATTCAGCCGCGCCTGGCTGCTCATGCCTCCCGCCGCGATGCACAAATTGCCTAACCGATTCGCTCCCTCGAAACCTGCCCAGAATCCCAGAAACGGCCCGAACGAGAAAGGAAAGAGCAACCGGTCGTCCCTGCGCAGTCCCATCAATCCGAAAAGTTGCTGCCAGGTTTGCAGAATCCAATCCCAACTGCGAGGCGTGTCGAGCCAACGCAGGGGAGTGCCGGTTGTTCCCGATGTCTGATGCAACCGCGAGTAGGCAGCCACCTCGTAAGTCAGATTTGTCCCGTACGGCGGCCGGGAGGCCTGGTCGGCGAGAATCTCGGCTTTGGTCGTTAACGGAATCTTTTGCAAATCGGCCAGCGAGCGGACGTCGACGGCCGAGATGCCCGCCGCACCGAACTTGGACTGCCAGAAGCGATTTCGGGACAGCACTTCAGCCAGGAGCGCCCGCAGGCGCTCTGTCTGCCAACTCTCGAGATCGGCCCGCGATTGGAGTTGAGGAAATTCTTCGACGGGATTCATACGTTGTTGCGGTGGCGTCATCGCGGGAGTATTCGACAAACTCTACGTCAACTTACCCAAGTTTCAGGCCCTCAAGTCGCTTCGGCTGGTGGTCGATGACTTGTGAGTATGACAGCCACTGGCAAACAAGATCAACTGCGCCTGGGTTTTCTGACGGCGATCGAAGTGCCGGATAAAGGGTTCGTAGGCGGACTCCTGGTCACGAACCACAACGGCCGTCCACTGGAATTCCAGTGCACGGCGCCGATCAAGGCCAACGCCACGCAGGAGATCCTGTACGGCCCCACGCTGGCCCCGTTCATACTGGGCGAGCTGATCGGCGGCACGCTGGTCGAAAAGGCAGGGATCAAACCGCAATTGATCCTGACCGACCAGATGCAAATTCTCGAGCTCCGCAATCACATCGACCGGCCCGTCGCGCTCGTTGAAAAAGGGGCCCAGGAATCGAATGCCGACGAGCCGGGAACACGCCGTTCGATCAGGCTCGGCCGACAGATCATTCAATTTCATGTTGCGCACGGCGGTGATCAGGCGACCGTCGCCGGCAATTCTCAGCAGGTTCCCGCCGACGCCGACCTTCAGGAACCCTTCGAGCGCGTCCGCGAGGCGCTTCAGGAAACCCTGAAGAGCGGAGCTTTGCGATGATGTCGGAACCAGATTCGGCAGCATCCGTCGAAACAGAGAGTCGCGTGCCGCCCGTGGTTTTCGGTGAGCCGATCGCAGCCGGGTCTTCGAAACCGGAAGTCCAGATTTACATGTCGGGGATGAACGGCGCCCTGAACCGGGTCCCCAAAATCCGCTGTGTCGAAGTGCCGGTGCAGATTCCCGACGTCACGCTCGTCCCCTGGCGTCCGAACTGGCCGCGGGTGAAAACGATCTGCCTGACATTCCCGGCCGGGCTCGATCTGTTGCCCCCTCCGCCTCCAAAGAAGAGCGATGCGGCTGCGGGCGCAAACGAGCTCGTCGCGGTGAAAGCCCCCGCGCCTCCGGGCGCCGCGGCCGAAAATCCCGACGCGCCGCCGCGCAAGGCCACGCGGATCAAGCCCCCGGTCGAAGCCATCTCGATCGAAGACCGGCTTTTCTACCTGCTCCAGCCGCCTCTAGAGACATGGCTCAAAGGGCAAGAGCTGATCATGCCGTTCGAGCCGTTCCCATACCAGTACGAGGGGATCGCCTGGCTCTTCTCGCAAAAATCCGCGCTGCTCGCCGACGAGATGGGGCTGGGCAAAACGATGCAGACGATCACGGCGATTCGCCTGTTGATGCGCGCGGGTCAAGCGCGGCGGATCCTGCTGGTGTGTCCCAAGCCGCTCATTCCCAACTGGCAGCGCGAGTTCAAAGCATGGGCGGACGAACTGCCCGTCGTCACGATCGAAGGCGACGGCGCCGTGCGTCAGATGCTGTGGACGATGCCGGGCGTCACGATCCTCCTGGCGAATTACGAGATTCTCGTGCGTGATATGGAGGCCTTCGGCGAATCGGCGCCGCAATTCGACCTGGTCATTCTGGACGAGGCGCAGCGCATCAAGAACCGCGATTCGCGAACGGCGACCACCGCACGCCACGTGCCGCGCAAGCGCACCTGGGCCCTGACGGGAACGCCCATCGAAAATCGGCCGGAAGAGCTGGCGTCGCTGTATGAATTCATGGAAGTCATCCCGCCGCGGGCGACGCCTGATCTGCGGCAGCTCCAGCAATTGGCCAAGCAATTCATTCTGCGGCGCACCAAAGACCTGGTGATGAAAGACCTGCCGCCACGGCTCGACAGGGATGAATACCTCGATCTCGCCCCGGCCCAACGGTTGGCGTATGACACGGCCGAAAAAGAGGGCGTCGTGCAGCTCAACTCGATGGGCGACTCGATTTCGATCCAGCACGTGTTCGAACTCGTGCTGCGGCTGAAACAGATCACGAATTTTGATCCTCTGACGGGTGAAAGCTCCAAGCTCGAACGGGTCGAAGCCGACATGGAAGAAATCGCCGAATGCGGCGGCAAGGCGATCTTGTTCAGTCAGTGGACGGGCTGCATCGACTATCTCGAACAGAAGCTGGCCCGGTTCAACCCGCTGATCTACCACGGCAAAGTGCCGATGCACAAGCGCGAGCCGATCCTCAAGCGATTCAAGGAAGACCCCCACGCGCACCTCTTGATGATGAGCTACGCCACGGGGGCGGTGGGGCTCAACCTGCAATTCGCCGGGTATGTGTTTTTGTTCGACCGCTGGTGGAACCCGGCCATCGAAGACCAGGCGATCAACCGGGCACATCGGATCGGCCAGAAAAGCCAGGTGATCGTCACCCGGTTCATCTCCAAGGATACGATCGAAGAACGGATCAACCGGGTTCTCGACGAAAAGCGGCAGTTATTTGCAGCCGTGCTGGGAGAAGGAAACGCAACGAATCTTTCGCTCAGCATGAATGCGTCGGAGATCTTCGGTTTGTTTGACTTGAAGGCGCGCCACGGAAAAGGGACGCGAGCGATCGGGCCTCAGGCACCCGCGGCGTGATCCAAAACTTGCCGATGCGTTACGTTGGATGCGGCGCCGAATCCGAAACTTCCATGGGGCGGGTCGCGGTGCTGTCGTTATTCCGAGCCTGCATGAGTTTGCGCGTTTGGCGGTCGTGAAACGCCCGCCAGCAGGCAAACGCTGTGACAAATGGCCAAGCAACTCCGGCAATAAACATCCAGGCTGCCAAAACCCATATTGCAGCGATAAAGACACCTGATGCTATTCCGTGGAGAGTTGGTGGAACGGGATGCGGAAGAAGTTCCAATCCGGATCGTACACCTGCCAGAAGTGCAATTGGAATCAAATTCGATGCCGTGGCCCAGAAAGCAAGGCTGGCGTTCGGATACGCCCGCATTCGCCGATGCAAAGCTTGAGCTCCTGCAATAATCCCCATTGACTTGCTCATACCTCTATCTTATTGCAACGGGCTTTTCCCGGGAGGGTTATCGCATCAGCGACGATTTCAACCGCTGCCGGCGAGATCGAACAACTTCCCGAAGCGTTCCAGGACGCGGACTTTGAGCGGCGCGAATTCGACCTGGTCGAACGTCCCCGAGCCCACGAGTTCGAACGCCGTTTGCCGGGCTTCGACCAGAACGGCTTCGTCGCGGGACAGATCGGCGACTGTCAGCGGCAACTCTCCGTGCTGCTTCGTCCCCAGGATGTCTCCGGGGCCGCGCAGCCGAAAATCGGCCTCGGCCACTTCGAAGCCGCCGGCATGCTGTTCCAGCGTCTGCAAGCGTTCGTTGGCCGTTTCTTCTTCGGTCTGCGAGAACAGAAAGCAATAGCCTTGAAAACTGCCGCGACTGACGCGGCCTCGCAATTGGTGCAGTTGCGAGAGGCCGAAGCTCTCAGCCCCCAGAATCACCATCAGCGTGGCGTTCGGCACGTCGACTCCGACTTCGACGACCGTCGTCGCGACCAAGGCCTGCGTCCGGCCGCTGCGAAAATCTTCCATGGCCGCGTTCTTGGCCGCCGAGTCGAGTTGCCCGTGCGCGAGGCCCACGCGAAACCCGCTGAGCTCGACGGCCGAAAGTCGGCGGAAGGCCTGTTCGGCCTCCAGGCTGTCGGGTTCGCCAGGACCATCGTCGGCCGTCCCGACGCGCGGACAGATTACATAGGCCTGCCTGCCCGACGTTAATTTCTGGCGAAGGAAGTCCCAGACTTTCAGCCGCGCCGGCCCTTCCGGGACGCGGCTGGTCATGACTTTCTGCCGACCCGGAGGCAGGTCGGTCATCGCAGTGAGATCGAGATCGCCGAACTGGGTCAGGCACAGGCTGCGCGGAATGGGCGTGGCGGTCATCACGAGGGTATGCGGGGCCAGAGCCCCCGTTGCAAAATGGGCCCGTTGCATCACACCAAATTTGTGCTGTTCATCGATGACGACCAAGCCCAGCTTCGCGAACGTCACGTCATGCTGGATCACCGCCTGCGTGCCGA
>DASYAR010000087.1:0-7811 GCA_036501235.1 Planctomycetaceae bacterium | reverse complement strand
GTGTCCTCCACGGATTGAGACTAGAAGTGGGTTCCAAAGCGTGTCGGCAGATCGATGTCGCTGCCGACGATCATGCCTCTTCCACGCCGCGAACCGATGGGATTACGTCTTTGATCCCCGGTAAGTCCAGGCGTTTCAATTCCTGGACGAGCTCCAGGAATTCTTCGGCAGCGAGCCCGTATTTCTCCGCCACTTCAACGAACTCTTGGCTCTGCTCTACGGGATGGGCCTCGCCTGCGAACAGCTTAGCGATTGCCTCAGCTCTATCGTCCGCAGTGACCCGATACTTCGAGACGTTGGTTCCAATGCGTTTTGCCGGCGGAAACGCACAACCGTATTGGTCCATTATGGCGTGACGATTAGGCGATGCCCAATTCCTGGAGCTTGACGAGCGCCTCTGCGTCAGACCGATAGCGCTGGCAGAGATCACAGCGCTCGACAGTGGCGCCCTCGGCTAGTCGGCCGTCTTCCATGCGAGCGATGATTCCCGGCACGCCCGAATAGAAATAGCCGGGCTGTTCGCACTCGCAGATCGCATCGTCGTCAGCCTCAGTCGTCTCGGGTTGGCCTGTGCCGGTTGGATCGTCAGGCGGAATCAGGTTTTGGGGTGGGTTGTTCATCGTCGAAGTTTCTGAAAGAGTGTGCCTGGGCATATTGAATCGCCGCCTCGACGTCGGTGCCAGCAATGGTCCAGAGCGGTTCGGTCAGACATTTTGAAACGTACGCAAATCGTTCATCGCCCTCCGGGTCGACAACCTTGGCCACGTCCGGAAACGAACTGTCGCAACCTTCGGCATCCCAGTCGACCATAATCAGCTCGGCGGCTTCTTCGGCCGAGCAATACACATCCTGCACAACGCCTCCCTGCACGCTGACGACAATCCGAATCCTGGACATAAAGTATCTCCTGAAGAGCTACTGAGCCGCGTAGTAAAGACGCTTGGTCGCGATGGAAAAACTCACTTCGCTGCAAAATCCGCCCGCTGCTGCTCGATAAAGCCATAGGCGCTTTCGTATTTGATCTCGGCGGCCGTAACGAACACGGCCCCGCCACCAAACTCGCCGACCTGCGGCTTCGAGCAGGTTGTGGCGTACGTTAGCGACCAGCAGTCTTTCGGCCGGAACTTGCGCAGGAATTTCTGGACGAAATGGGCCACCAGATCGATTTCCGCTCCCTCGTCGGCGTAGAGCCAGATGTGCTGGCCCCAGCCATCGGTCGGAGTATCGCGGTCGTCACAAAACTTGAACCCGAATCCGACTTGAAAGCCGTGCTGGCCGAAATCGTAATCCTCCATGTCCCGATAGGCGCGGCAACCAGCGAACTCCGCCTTTTCGGCGGCAATCATTTTGCCGCCCGCCTTGATCTGATCATCACCAAGTTCGTAGGCGTATTCATTGCCATCGACGATCGCAACCCCTTCCAGTTGCGCGTTGATCCACGCTTCCTCGTCGGCCGTCAAGTTGGGAATGACTTCTGAGAATTGCAGCCAGTAATCAGCCACGGCTAGGTTCTCCTTGGTGGGCTTCGTCTCGGTTTGAATTCGGTCATTCGTCAGCGCGGCTCGCCGGGGTCGGGACCAATGAGATTGTTTTTCTGATCCGTTTCGGCAATACGGCTGCCCGCTCGTCCGCGGTGTCGATGACGTCGGATTCGCCTTGCTGGCTCTCCACGCCTTGATTGATGAGCGCCTTGATGGCCTCGTAGTCTTTGAGGGACGCGCACTCGATCGCCTCCGCACAGCCGAACTTGTTGCCGGGAATCACGAAACTCTTTCCGCCGTCTTTGATGAAGAGGTAGCCGGAGGGATCCTCGGTGCCGTCCGGGTGCAGGAAGATCAACCAGCCCCGCGGACGTCGTTCGATCAAGAGGTCGGGGGCATAGCAGTTATCGCCTTCCTCTCCGAGGATGAATCGCACGCCATGGTCGTCCGTGACCGTCACCGAAACTTCGGGGCCAGTGAACCCATCGCAGCTTTTCGATCTGTGATGCGTTGGAACGGAAAATGTCAACTGCATTGGCTTGCTCCTTTGCCAGGCTTCGTCTGAATCTTGACGCCATCGATCTCGAATGGTTGCCGCGGCGGCAAATGGTGCGCAGTCGTTAGTTGGCCGATGGCCGTGTCAAGACATCCAGCTCCTTGCCGGCCGACTGCACCTTGGCCAGCTTTTCCGCCTGCCGCTCTTGGTCTTTGGTCAGCTTGCGGCCCAGCCGTTCGACAGCTCCCGGCAGCGTTTGGACGCAGCGATCGACGAACCGTGATAACACTTCGTCGCATTTTTCGGCGTACAACTGCCAGAATTCGGGAGAATGGTCGTCGACCTCCCGGTTGTCGCGGTCGCAGCACAGATTGTAGATCAGAATCTGGCCGTATTGAATCCAGACCGCCAAATCGGTCCCGAACTGCTTGATCAGTTTGCGGTTCAGCGCGATATGGGTGCTGCCGTCCGTCCACGAGTCCGCACGATCTGCGTCACCCAGCACCAACTGCATCCTGTAACGCCGTTCAAAGCCAAGCGTATGAAGGGAATGCCTTAGGACTTCCAACACCACCCGCTCCTCGGATAGTTGCTTATCCTCCTCAATCAGCTCGAAATGCGCCGACAGCGCTTTGGTCAGCTCCGCCAGCTTTACTTCCGCGAAACCGAGTGGGTGCCAGTAATTGGCGTCGAGCGTCTTAACCAGTTGCCCCACGGTTTTGACGCCAAACTCTTCCAGCGTCGCGTCGCACAGCACGAAACCCAGTTTGTGCGCCATGGCGTGCAGCGCCGCCGTATCGCCGCGCTGGGCCGCGGCCAATTTGCCGGCACAACCAATTTGGCGTTGAATCTGCCGCAAGGACCAATAGCGGCCCGAGACATCCTGGAAGATTTTCGCCGTCTCCCAGTCCTCGCGCTGTCCGGCGAGTTCGCCGGCTTTCAGTCGATCGATCAGGTTCTGCCGCGTGGCGTCGGTCAATTTTCCCTGCCGCGCCGCCCGCGAGGCAGCCAGTTGATCGACCAGCGGCCGAATCTTTTTCCAGACCGGGCAGCTCGACATGACCTCGTTGCGGGCGAAGTTGACCTTCAACTGTTGCTTCGAGACAACCTCGCCACCGCAGCCAAAAACGTGACCAGGATGACTACAGACCAACACGCCCAGGTTATAGATGTAGAGATTGCCGCTGTCCTTGAGCTTGATGAACGCCTGGTCGGTGTCGTGGTCCCAGCGTATATCGTCGGTGTCGACCGACAGCCGCTCGCCATTGAATAGAACCTTGGCCGGCACGTACTTGACCGCAACGGCCAACTCTCGTTCCACGCGGGCTTTTTCCGCCGGTAACAACGGCTCGTACAGTTCCACGGTGATCCGGCATCCGGCCAGCGTTTCGGCGCGTTCTTCTAGCACGTAATCCAAACCCTTGCCTGCTATATCCACCGACATCGCGAAGGGTCCCGTTTCCCACAGGTTGACGCCGAAGGCCATGATCTGGCCACGGCCGAGTCGAAACTGACCGTACCACTTTTGTTCTCCTTCGTCGGGCGGCTGGCCAAAGGTCTCAAAATACCGCTCGATGACTGATCTGTCGGTCATCCCGGTGCCGTTGTCCTGAACGACGAGCGTTGTGCAGTTGAGTTGAATGTTGATCTCCGTGGCCTTCGCATCCACGGCGTTCATCACGGCTTCCAAAATCCCTTTTTGCAGGGTGCCGGCTTGCCGACGGATCACGTCCATCAGCAAGTTCGGATTCATCCCAAAGCGTCGGTTTTCGACGGTAGCTCCACTCATGCGGATTGCCTCGTAATAAGATTCGTTGATGTTCACTTGCCGTGGCGATTGGGACGTGCCTTTGCGGTCACCTCCTGCACGAACTCGAAGGGCTCCAGCGGCGGCACGACGATAGGCAGGCTGTTCTTGACCAAACGCCGAACGTCGCGAAGCCGGCTCAAAAGTTGCGTAGCTGACTTGCCGCCCGCCGATTCGACAGCCCGATCCAATTGGGTCGCTGCGTGAATCAAATCCGCCAGCGGCACGTAAGGTTTTCCTGAGCTATCGGTCGGATACCGCACGGGCTCGATCCCCGGACGGAATTCGACTATTTGCGCGTCGTGCTCGTATTTCGCCTCCGACCGCCGCCGAAACGAGATCTTTCGCCGCACAAGAAACTCTTCCAGCTCGCCGAACTCGCCCCAGCAAGCTTCGACATTGCACAGATGCAACAGCCGCGTGCCGCCCTCGTCGCCGCAGCCCTCCAGAAGATCGGCTGCATTGTTGGGAGCAAACAGGGATTCGTCCCAGTCGAGCGAGATCCCCTCGGTGCAGATCGTACCGCAAAGCTGTGGCACAAGCCGCTTCGGTATACGGCCTCCGATCCAGATTTCGGCCGCCATGCGGTCAGACATTATTTAGCCTCCCTTCGCAGCCCCTTTGGTAGACGTGGTTTAGAGGCTCTGACAAAACCCGGCGGCACGAGGTTTGCGCCAAGGCAGTGCAACCCGCTCCCGTGAGGAGGCTCCTGCCAGGCCCGGTACGACCGGCTCGGTGTCATCCGGGACGCCTTCACGACCCTGACGGCGAGCGTCATTTGCTTCCACATCTTGACCCATGACGCCAAGTGAAAGACAGGGATGTGTCCTGGCTTGGTAGGGTCGGATAAACTGACGTAGCTAGCCGCCCTGACGGATTGATGTCACGGAGTTGAGTTCAATCTCTTCCGAGATCTTTTCAAGCGGATGAATTGAAGGCGAGATGCAGATCAGACTTGCACGGCGAGACGATCGAGACGCCATCTGGAGCGTCCTGCAGCCGACGATCAGGGCGGGCGAGACGTACACACTGCCAAGCGACATGAGCGAGGCCGACGCGATCGCCTACTGGATGGGCCCCGACCGCGAGACGTTCGTCGCCGAGGAGGCTGGCCTGATCCTCGGCACCTACTTCCTGCGCCCCAACCAGCTCGGCGGTGGGGCGCACGTGGCCAACTGCGGTTATGTCACCGCACCGGAGGCAACAGGTCGGGGCGTGGCGCGCCGGATGTGTGAGCACTCGCTGCAAGAGGCCCGCGACCGGGGTTTCAGGGCCATGCAGTTCAACTTCGTCGTCGTCACCAATGAGCGGGCGATCCGGCTCTGGCAGAGCTTGGGCTTCGAGACGGTCGGGCGGCTGCCCCTAGCGTTCCTGCATCCCCGCTCTGGCTACACGGACGCCCTCGTCATGTTCCGGGTCTTATAGCAGGCTGTTGAAATACCCAGTGATCGCCTGACTTGCCAGACTGCGACAAGGGTTTTGTCAGGGTCTGTTAGATGAAACGTAGGCCGTGCGGGCGGACTGGGATCCCAAACTCCAGTCTCAGAGTTCGCTCTGGGTAATTGACCATATATATTGCCAGGAAAAACCACTCAGTTATTGGACGGATCGCCGCGGCTCACTCGCCTGCCAGGTTTTGGCGCGCCGTTCGTTCCGCGGCTATAGACGCCCGGCCGATCGGCCGAGAGACACCTGCCGGCCGCCCAGTTCCGCAACTTCTCGACCGACTCCCCGGCCGTAATCGCCACCGGCACCACGTTGGCTGCCGCGTCGATAAGCGAAACATCCAGCAAAGCCGCTAGCCGGCAGCAGGAGCGAATCTCGGCCCCCGTCCAATCGATGTCTTTCGGCCGCTGCTGATCGAGCGAGAGCCCGAACTTCTGTTGATACATCCGCCAGATGATTTCCCGCTCCTTCAGGCCCGGCAGATCGATCATTAACACGCCGTCGAAGCGTTCGGCACGTGCGAACTCCAGCGGCAATCGGCTGATGTCGTTCGACGTACCGATGAAATAGACATCAGTAGTGTGGTCGTTCAGATAGGTCAGGAGCGTGCCGAACAGCCGACTCGAAACGCCCGAGTCCGCTTGGCCGTTGATGCCGCTGAGCGCTTTTTCGATTTCGTCGCAGAACAAAATGCACGGCGCCATGGCGTCGGCGATCCGCAATGCCTGGCGGACGTTTTGTTCCGACTGGCCGACGAGTGAACCCAACAAACCGCCCACATCCAGCACCAGCGTTGGCCGGCCCGTTTCGTTGCCCAGGCTCTTTGCAAAGGCAGACTTGCAGCAGCCCGGAGGAGAAAGCAGCAAGACACCGCGGGGACGAGTTAGGGCGGATCGCTGCTGCGATTGTCGGAGCGAGCGCAGGCAAAATGCTTTCAGCGATTCCAGTCCGCCAAGGTCGCCGAACGTTTCCTGTCCCTGGTAGAGTGTGAGCAGTCCGTTTTTCTTGAGCATTTGGCTCTTCTGCTCAAACACCACGGCCGGCTCAATCCGTCGATGCCGCACCAAAGACAGAGCAAAGGCGTTCTCGGCCTCGTAGCGAGTGAGACCGGCGGCCGAGTCGAGCACCGCCTCAACCGATTGCTCCGGCAGTTCGCCTGTTTCCGTAGCCACGCCGCGAGCAATCTCGGCCAATTGCTTGCGGCTCGGCAAATCATCTTCGATCACGACGAACAGCTTTTCCAGTTCGGTCGGGATTTGGACGATGGGCGACAGGATCACCACGAACGTGCGATTCTGTTTGCCTTGGCTGACCTGATGGGCCAAGGCCTGCACGACCTCGGCTGAATTCAAGAACCGATGGAAATTGACGAGTAGCAGCAGTGCAAATCCTTCGCTTGAAGCGAGCGAGTTTAGCGCTCGAATGGCGGCCAGCGGATCACCGCCGCCGTCGCTCGCCACGGCCGAATTGGCCAGACCGGTGACCTGTAATCCTCGATCAATGTCCCAGGAGGCCAATTGCCATCTTTCTCGGCGACAAAGCTGTCCGAGTTCGGATATTGCTTCGTCATGTTCGTGCGATTGAATCCATAGGCCGGTAAAGCAGGCGCGCACGTATTCCGCCAAACGCTCGGCGAGCGTCATGCAATGACTCCTTTTATTACGTGGAGGGGTAGAAGAATCCCGCGGCGATAGAGACGGGCAGAAATTGATCCGCCCTGAAAGGCCGCAGTTCGAACCGCGATCAAGCTGGCCGGCTCTATTCAGAGCTACTCAAATCAACCAAGCTACGCTCCAACCGAGTCACGGCGCGCTGGTGTTTCTCGACTGCGTTAAAGGCCCGGCGTAGTCGAGCCATCCAGCGCTTCAAGCTGGATCGATGCTGAGCCAACTGGCCGCGTTGCCTGGTGGTTTGGCGCTGCCGCCGGAGGTCAGCCTCGGCAGCCGGTTGCGGTGGTCGCAGAACGCGACGACGGACGGTGCTCATGTCAGGCGTTCTCCTGGGCCGCATGTTGGTTGGCAGGTTGCGAATGAAACTCGGCGGTGGTTTGCTCGCTGGCGCGCTGCCCGAGAGCTTCTTCCAGAAACTTGCTGGCGTCACGGCAGGACGAGCCGACAAAGCCCTTGGTTTCGATTTTGGTTTCGCCGGTGGGCGAGACAATGACTTCGATGATCCGAGTCATACGGCACCTCCGGCGACCTGGATGGTCAGTTTGATCGAGCCGTCGGCCAGCTCCTGCTCCGTGACGCTGTGCCCGTTTTTCCGGGCTTCGATCTTGGCTCGCTCGACCGCATAGGCCTGCATGAAGCGATCGAGTTCTTTTTGTTCTCCCCAGCGGCCGCCGAAGTTGTCGAACCGAGCCTCGGCCTTGGCGATGTCGAACACGACTGGATATTTCCAGCCGGGTAACTGCACAGCCAAACCGTTGACTGGGCCGCTGTAGCCCATGTTTGACAAGTGTCGTCGTAAGTCCTTATCTGGCAAGGGGTGAATTTTGGATTAGTCACTAGGTTGTGGTTTCGTCGCCGTCGGGCGGGGTCGGGGGGCGTAGGTCGGAGAACTTGAGGGCCCGCAGAACTTG
>DASYAR010000086.1:0-5157 GCA_036501235.1 Planctomycetaceae bacterium | reverse complement strand
CGTCGATCTTGATCTTGAATTCAGGCAGGATGAAATACACGACAAACAGTTGGAATGCGAGGGGCGTCCCACGGACGATTTCAACGTACATCGTAAAAGGCAGCCGCACAAGACGGTACAAGACCGTCGGCGGTGCGCCGCCCCCGCCCAGCGCGGGATTATCCCACGATCGCACCAGGGCCACGCACACGCCGATCAGGATCGCCAGCGGCATGGAAGTCAACGCGAGCGCCACAGTCACTCCGGCGGCTTTGATCAAGAGGGGAAGCTGCGCCAAGAGGGTCGGCCAGGTTTTTTGCGTGTTCTCACGCAGCCCCGTGTCCCATGTCTCCCAGACGTCGTCGAGCTTTTCCTGCGTGCTGTTCCAGATGCCATATCTTTCGTAGATATTTCGCAGTTGCCCGCTGCCGTGCAGCTCCCGCAAGGCCTGGTTGATCGACGTCACCAAGAACCGATCATCGGCGCGCACGTACATCACGTAGTATCCTTGCGCAGCCGGCTGGTCGATGACATCCAGCTTGGGATATCGCTTCAGATGTTCGACGTAAAAATGCAGGATCGGCAGGTCCTGCACGGTGGCGTCGAGTTGTCCGGCTTCGACTTGCCACAAGATTTCGGTGCTGCCCTCGTAGCGGACGACCTGGCAATTTGCGCCGTAGCGATCGGTGACGTAACGATCGGCGGCCGATCCTTCCAGCACGCCAATTCGGCGCGGGCGTCCATCAGGGCCCGGTTTCTTCAAATCGTTCCAGCCGGCAATCGAACCGGCCTCACGATTGACGCACAGTCCCAGTTCATAAATGTAATAGGGCAGACTGGCCCGATAGCGTGAGGCGCGCTGGTCCGAGTATTCGTAGCCATTGAGGGCCACGTCGAAATTCCCACGCGTCAGGACGGGCAGCATTTCTTCCCACTTGCACTGCACGAAGACCGCCTGCCTGTGCATTTGCTTCGCCAGCGCCTCGGCCAGATCCACTTCGAATCCAATGACCTGCGTGGGGTCGTCATCGCGCGGGAAAATGTACGGCCCTCCCCCTTCCTGATCTCCGCCCCACCGGAATTTGGGGAGAGCCTCGGCCGGCTGGGCACTTGCGGCGCTTGGGCAATTCAAGAGCACAAGCGCGACGCCGAGCGCTATTGAAACAAGTCGTGTTGCCAGCCCGCGCAACCGAAGTGAATCCAACGTGCTACACCCCTCTCGCAGAATCGAGGCCCCGTCCGCGTGCGCCGAGAGCTTGGACCAGGCTGGTCCATTTGTGTCGGCGGATTGCAAATCTTAGCGACCAATCGCCGGAATTGCAGCAGATCACGAATCGTGGCCCGTCGGCCTGCCGAGTCGACCAGCCGGCGTGTGAGTCGCCAGATCGGCGATCATGTCGCACGTCGCGGCGACGACGGCTTGTTCCCAGTCGGCCGGCGCAAATCGTGCCGCGTATTCTGGGCGCTCCAGAGCGAAGATGATGCCGCGAGAACTGTTGACCACCGCGCCCAACCCGTCGGCCGCGAATGCGGCGGCAATATCGCGAGCCGCGCCTCCTTGTGCGCCGTATCCCGGTATCAGCAACGGAGCATGGGGCATCGCCGCACGCAGCTCTGCCAGCTCTTGTGGATAAGTAGCCCCCACCACGGCCCCCACGGCGCCGTACGCCTTTCCCTGTGCGGTCGACGCTGCCAGCTCCTCGACGACGTCCGCAACACGGCGATACAGCGTGCCCTGCGAATCATGCAGATCTTGAAATGTTCCCGCCCCGGGATTACTGGTGCGAACGAGGACGTAAATTCCCGCACCGCGCTCGACGGCCACGCGCACGAATGGATCGAGCGTGTCGCGCCCCAGGTAAGGATTCACCGTCAGCGCGTCAGCACCCCAGGCAGCTGCGTCGGAATGGCGTCCTGCCAGGTAGCCGCGTGCATAAGCCTCGGCCGTCGTGCCGATGTCTCCACGCTTGGCATCGCAAATCACGACGAGGCCAGCCGCTCGCGCTTTGCGGATCACACGGCCTAAGGCGGCGCATCCGGCAGGGCCGTACTCCTCGAAAAATGCCGCCTGCGGTTTTACCGCCGGGACGAGCGGAGCAACGACGTCGATGATCCGGCAACAGAATTCTTCGAATGCGCCGGCCACCTGGTCTGACAATGCCGCGCTGCGCTGCGTTGCGGATTTTCTCACCGTCGCCGGAATCTGATCAAACCGCGGATCTAAACCGACGACGACCGAGTTTCCCTTGGCGCGCACGGCTGAATCCAGCCGCGATGCAAATTCCGACATGCCTGATCGCCTCTGTGCAGGGTTCCGATTTTGCCGAACTATCGGAACTGTGTCAGATTCACTATGATTCCGAAGATTGCGAGCAATGGCCCGCGTCCGGAATTTCTATCGGATTTCCATCCGCACCGGACGATAACCTGTCCAGCGTCAGATTGCCAGATTCCGTCATTGGGAGCACATGCGATGGCTGCTGAAAAAACGACTTCGAGCACAAGCGACAGCCCACCTGCTCTGCCTGCTTCTCCGCAGCAGGTGACCGTCCCCACGGTTGAAGCGGAAAGCCTGTCGGCATTGTACGCGAACTTCGTGCGGGTCAATCCTTCGCCCGAAGAGCTTGTCCTTGATTTTGGATTGAATGTCAATTTGTCCGGGGGCCAACCCACACCTGTCAAGGTCTCGCAACGATTGGTCCTCAACTACTACACCGCCAAGCGGCTGTGGGGTGGATTGGGAGTCGCCCTGCAGCGCCATGAACAGACTTTTGGCGTGCTCGAGACAGACGTCAACAAGCGCGTCCTCCCCCCTGGACAACGTCCGCAGCGCTAATCACCGTTCCGCAATCGCGATTGAAACTCGAGCCACGGCTGCCCTTTGAGCAGCCGTGGCTCTTTGCGTTTCATCTGAAATCTGAATTCAACCTCGATCCGCTGGGCTGAACAATCCGCACAATCGGAAAATTCATCTCATCCGTCGCAAAGCTCCCATAAACCGCATTTCATTATCCGCATTCGACTTATGGAGCCAATGCACGACAGATGTTAAATTAATCCGATAATTTAAGATACTGCGCACTACATTTCAATAAATCTGAGATTTAATGATATATTTTGATTGCATTTGAAATATAAAGTCGGCATACTTGCTCGAAACAAGCGTGTCCCGAACAGGTTTTGGATTCGACCATGCTTCTGGACCAGCGTCGGCAAGATATCTTAAATCATATCGAATCAATTGGTTACGTTTCGTTGCAGCAACTCTCGGATCGGGCTGGTGTCAGTGAATCGACCGTCCGCAGAGATTTGGAATTTCTCGAAAAAGTTGGTCAAATCCGCCGCACGCGGGGAGGCGCTGCTTACGTCGGGGAATCGCTGACAACCCTCGATGAGCGATCTGTGCAGTCGCTGCCGCAGAAGCAAGCTGTCGGCCGGGCGGCGGCCGCGTTAGTGCAGCCGGGAGAATCCATCCTGCTGGACGGGGGCACGACAACCCTCGAAGTCGCTCGTAATCTGGTGGGCAAATCGTTGCAAGTCGTCACGAATTCGTTGCCGGTCGTCAATCTGCTCGCCAATCACTCTCAAATCGAACTGGTCGTTATCGGCGGATACGTTTATCCCAAAACGGGGGTCGCCCTGGGGCCGATGGCCACGGCGGCCCTCGCAAACATTCACGTGCGGCGCTTATTCATGAGTGTAGGGGGAATCACCGAACGAGGCTTGTACAACAGCAATTCGCTGCTGGCCGAAACCGAGCAAGCCATGCTGTCGGCCGCAGAGGAAGTCATCGTCGTGACCGACAGCAGCAAGTTCGGGCACGGCGCGCTGGCCCATTTATGCGGGATGGACCGAGTGCATCGTGTCGTGGCGGATTCCGAGATTTCCAACGAGTGGAAGGATTTTCTCTCGAACGCAGGGATTGCGCTGACCATTGCCGAGGTTTGACAGCATGTCCCAACCGGCCACGCCTGTGGCGTATTCCCGCGGTGACGTCGAGCGCGTCGTTCGTGACGTTCTGCTGAAGCATTTTGACGCGACCCGCGGCGCAACGCGACCGAAGCCGAATCCACTTCTGGTGAATATCTCGGCCCGGCACGTCCACTTGTCCCCCGAACACCTCGAAGTCTTGTTCGGCAAGGGAGCACAGCTCGAAGTCCAGAAGGACCTGTACCAGGACGGTTTTTTTGCCGCGAAGCAAACTGTCGCCGTCGTGGGGCCGCGTCGGCGGATGCTTCCCGACGTGCGGGTGCTTGGCCCCTGCCGAGGGGCAACGCAGGTCGAGCTGGCCTTCACCGACGGCATATCGCTGGGAATCGACTTGCCGGTGCGCATCAGCGGCAATCTGCAAGGGACCCCCGGCTGCGTCCTGGTCGGACCGAAAGGGGTCGTCGAACTGACGACCGGGGTGATTCGCGCCGAACGGCACGTGCACATGGGCCCGGCCGATCTCGAATACTACGGCGTACAGGACGGCGACCGCATGAATCTGCGGATCGAATCGCCGGGCTGCACGACAGTTTTCGAGGGGCTCGTCGTGCGCGCCGGGCAGAAAATCAAGCTGGAAGTGCACGTCGATACCGACGAGGGCAACGCGGCCAACCTCGAACATGCCACGAAGGTCGAGCTGCTGAAAATCGAGCCCTGCCCCTGCAAGCACAAATGAACGCGATTTGGAATCTGGCAAACAGCAATTGAATGCAGGGGGCGTCGTGCCGCCTGCCGAGTCGTCGATAGATTCTTACCTTGGGAGACTTCAATCATGGCGAAGGCTTTGGAAGCGTTGGGAATGGTGGAGACGAAAGGTCTCGTCGCGTTGATCGAGGCGTCGGACGCCATGCTGAAAGCGGCCAATGTGCAGCTCGCCGGCTGGGAAAAAGTCGGCAGCGGATTGGTCACGGTGTTCGTGGTAGGTGACGTGGCTGCCGTGAAGGCCGCCATTGACGCCGGCGCCAGTGCCGCCAGCAAGATCGGCGAAGTGGTGAGCGTGCAGGTGATCCCTCGCCCGCATGAAGAGCTTTCGGCCGTGCTCCCGAAGGCCGGCAAATCGAGCGGCGCAGCAGGCTAACCCCCTTTTGGCCGCTCCGCTTGCGGTGCGCGTTTTGTAGTACACGCGCGGGGCAAATTCCCCCGGCTCAACATGCAACTACGAATTCCATTCAATCTCTTAGAAACGGC
>DASYAR010000085.1:0-7232 GCA_036501235.1 Planctomycetaceae bacterium | reverse complement strand
GGCAGAGGCAGCCTTCCCGCGGAAAGGCGCCGCGTCATCGTTCAGCCGGTCCCAAACCGCCGGCGCCCACGTGGACAGGTGCAGCGGGGCCTGGCCCCACTTGGCACGAAGACGGCTGAGGGCCGGTTTCGATTCTGCGGCGAATGGAGAGGCAGCTCCCGACGGATTTTCCAGCACTCGCTGAAAACAGGCATACGCTTCGCGGATCAGGCCCACGTGCTCGAATGCCGCCCCGAGTTTGGCATATTGTTCCACTGTCGGCTGTTCCGTTTGCAGGAGGGCGAACTCCCGAACCTGCAGTTGCTGCAGGCGATCGGCGCGTTCGAAATCCGCGCGCGCCGCGTCCGCGCCGGCCAGGCGATGCCGCGCGCGGGCCGTTCCATACGCGCCAGCCGGATCATACGGATCCAGCAATTCCGCAGCCGCGTAAGCGATTTGCGCCGCCGGCCAGTCCTGCTGCTCGTAACGGGCCCGACCGCGCGCCAGCCAAACCCGCGGATCTCGATTGGCATCTGCCGGCAACGACGCGACCAGGTCGCCAGCCCCAGAATAGCGCCCCTGATCGATCGCGTCTTCAGCAAGAACCAGTTTCCGCATCCAGTCCCAAGGACCGCCGGTGGAAAAAGAACTCGCCAGGTCAATCGCCTCGGCCCGACGGTTCTGATGCATCAAATAATACGCCAGTGCCGCGACGACCTCGACGTTCTCCGGTTCCTGAAGCCGGCATTTCTGCAGCCAGGCGAGGTGATCATCCGTCGCCCAGCCGGCGCGGCTGCCGACCGTGAACAGCAGCAATTCGTCGAGCGTGGCCTGGCCTGCTCGATCGAGCGCCGCAATCTGTTCCCGCATGTCCGTGATGCGCAGCAGCACCACGTACAGCCGCGCCAGCATGCGCCGGGCGGGAATCACCGCCGCGCTCTTGTCCAGCAGGGAGTGCAGCAACTGTTCCGTTTTCTGCGGGCGGCCGACCTCTAATGCCGTCTGCGCCGCCTTGAGCCGGGCCTCTCCGAACTCGCCGAGATCCGTATCGGAGACACGCTCCCACCATTCAATGGCGGCAGTTGTGTCTCCACGTCGCTGCGCCACCTCCGCGGCGTACCGGATCACCGTTGCATCCTCGGGTCGTGTTCGATGCAGGCGGTTCAATTGCGCCGCGGCTGCGTCCCAATCCGAGCGATGGATCGCCGCCAGTGCGATCGCCAGTGCCGAAGTCGCATCGTCCGCCGGTGGGATGGTGTACAGCCACACGCCGGTTGCCGCGCAACCCAGCACCACGATGAACAGCAGAAAGCGTCGTTTGGCCGGGTACTGGTCGCGACGGGACGACATGGGAATTTCGTGATCGACAGGATATTGATCGAAGTCAGTGATCAGGGGAAGGCTGCCCGGTAGAACCTGTGCCGGACGGCGTTGATTCAGGCGTCCGCACGCGGATCCAGTGGTCGTGAAACACTGTTCCCGGACGAACCTCGACGGCCGGCATGTGACAGCTCACACAATTTTCCTGCGGCGAGACGGGACACAGACGCGACGGCTTGCCGCGTGACGTGTGGCACGTCAGGCAACGACCGTCGTATTGCTCCCGCTCTCGAGGAGCGTGTTCGTGCGGATCATGGCACGTCGTGCAGCTCATTCGGCCCGACGATTTCCGGTAGCACGCGCTTTGCAACAGCCCCACGGGTTGAAAACGGGCCAGCCGCGGATTGTCGGCACTGATCGTCGTTTCCCCCAGCGTCTCGGGATGCCGGTGGCACTGGCCGCACATGCGGATCTGATCGTCGGCGGCCACCTGTCCCGTGCCGAAGAGCATCGCCGCGTCTCCGCGATTCTCTTCCGCCGCCTGAACGTGCCGGCCGCCCGGACCGTGGCACCGTTCGCATCCGACGCCCGCCCGCAAATCCGCCAGCTCGGCCCCCTCGACACGGGCCGTCGTGGTATGGCAACCGATGCACTTCGTCAGCTTTTCTCCACGCTTCACGCGCCCGAATTCCTCAACCGCCTGCTGAGCCTGCTCTCCGGCATGGCTGGGCGTCAGGCCCAGGTGATCATCGGGAGCGAACACCGAGACGCGATGCTCGATGCCGACCGTGTCTCCGGCCCGGCTGGCAATCAGGGTCAGGAACGTCACCGCGTGCTCTCCCGATCCAAAGGCCCAAGTCAGCGGAAACGAATCTGCATGCTTTTCGGGCACGCTCACGATCAGCCCTGCGTCGGTCATCTGATAATGAAATGTGGTCCCGCGCTCCGTGTCGCGAAACGTCTTCCCATCCAGACGACGGGCTGCAACCGAATCTCGCGTGGACGTGAGGGTCCGGGCGTGGCCGCTCCGGGCGTGACGGAGGGCCTCACCCGGGTGACAGCGGGCGCACGTTTCGTCGCCGACGTACAGGTTTTCGCCGCTCGTGGCCGCCGTCCGGTGGGTCGTCGTGGAATTCCCTTCCTGCCGCGTCGCCAACCAGACGGCGACACCCCCCGCGCCCGCGAGCACAGCGCCGATCCAGACTGCCTTCGCTGCCGACCCCATCATTCGATTATACGGCACCGCGATTTCTCATGTCTATCTATTGATCGGGCGCCCGATCGTCAGGTCATGGACTCGTAGCGGCGGCATCCTGACGGTCGCTTGCGGCCGCGGCGCGTGCCGCGAGAGTCTGCAAACGGCGGTCGTCCGGATGCCGCGCGAGAAGCGGTTGGAGCCGCCGCTGCGCTTCGTTCCCCCGGTGCAGAAACAACAGGAGCTGGGCTTCCACGATGCGGCATTCCAGATCGTCGGGAGCCGACTGCAGCGCGCGGCGAATTTCGACCAGAGCTTCTTCCGGGCGCCCCTCATCGCGTTCGCACATCGCCAACAGACGCCGCGCGGCGACGCCGGCGGGGTCGCGCGCCAGACACCACTCAGCCTCCTGCCGTCCTTCGGCAGTCGCTCCCGACCACACCAGCGCATAGCACAGATTCAGGTGCGCTGCGGCGAGCTGCGGGTCAAGCTCCAGCGCGCGGTGCAGGGGGACGATCATTTCGTTCGGGTGCCCCAGATCATCGTAGATGTCGGCGATGAGCAGCCAGGTCTGGGCCCGGTCCGGTTTCAATTCGGCGCAGCGCAGCGCTTGCGGCAGGGCCTCTTTCGGTCTCTTTTGCCGGTAGTACAATTCCGCCAGAGACAGCCGGACTGCGTAATCGTCCGGCGCGTTGCGCAGCAAGACGAGCAACGCCTGTTGGGCGCGAGGGTCGTCCCCCACGGAGAGCGTGATGTCGGCAATGTGCCGCTGGGCGGCCAGGTATTCAGGGGCTGCCGGCGGAACGGCCTCGAGCAAGGCGACGGCGCGCCGCGCGTCGGTCGATTTCACCAGCGCCCCCAGTGCGACCCGTGCCGCATGATCTGCGGGTCGCAGCCGGAGATGCTGCTCGTAGAGAGCGGCGGCCTCGGTCCAGCGGCGGGCCGCCACGGCTCGTTCGGCACGCACCTTGGCCGACGGACGCCCCCACTTCATTGCGAAGGCGATTCCCGCTGCCAGCACAAGGACGCACGCTCCGACGGCGAATCGCCGCCGCATCATGCGCGATCGGGACGGCGGTGGCAAAGACGGCTCGTTTCTCACCCGCTCTCTCCGGTCCCTTCCACCAGACGGACGAGCTTGTCAGCCGGCACATTCGCCCACGATTCCCTCTTCCCGCCCGGCCAACGCACGGTGATTTTATCGGCCAGCGCCGCGGTCCCCAGCCCGATCAGCAGCCGCTCTTCGTCGCACGACAGATAGCTCGTCCCCGCCTGGCGGACTCGAACCAGGTCGCGGCCGCCCGCCCGCACGACGACCGTCGCGCCCACGCCGTCGCGGTTCGAGCGCGTTCCGATCAATTCCAGGGACAGACTGCGTCCCGCCGTGCGCGTGACGTTTTGTAAGAGTGCCGGCCGGTCGTTGAGGTGCTGGACGGCCAGATCGGCCAGTCCGTCGCGATTGTAATCGGCGACGGCGCAACCGCGCCCCACCCACGATTTGCGGAAGTAGTCGCCGCAGTTTTTCGAATCGTCCTGGAACCGGCGGCCATTCTGATTTCGAAAGAAGGAAGGCAACTGCGCAAAGGGCTCGTCATTGCGTCCCAACTCGCGGGCCCGGTCCTGGACGTGCCCGTTGGCGACGAACACGTCGAGCCAGCCGTCGTTGTCCGGATCGCACGACGAAATGCCGAACCCCAGCCTCAAGCGACTGGGCGCCGCCATCCCGATCTCTTCGGCCACGTCCAGAAACACGAGCGCTCCTTCGTTGCGGAACAGTGTGTTCGCTTCTTTGAAATAATTGGTCACGGCGAGGTCCAACAATCCATTTCCGTCGACGTCTGCCGCCGTCAGCCCCATGCTGGCGGTGGCGGCCCCCAGGCGGTTCACGGCCGTTCCGGAGACGACGCCCCGGTCGATAAATATTCCTCCCCCCTGGTTTTCCCAGAGATTATTGGGGGCCGTGTCGTTGGCCACATAGAAGTCGATGTCGCCGTCTTCGTCCAAATCGGCGGCGACGACCCCCAATCCCTGCCGGGCCGGGCCCTGCGTCAACCCTCCCGCTTCCGTGAAGTCTTCGAACGTCCCATCCCCCCGGCTGCGATAGAGCGCGTCCGGCTCGGATTCCATGTTTCGCGGCTGGCACGTCACGAACAACAGCTTGTCCCCCTCTTTGATTTTGCACGTCGGGTAGTTCTCGGGATCGATCTTTAGATACCTGACGACGAATAAATCCAGGTTCCCATCGCCGTCGATGTCGCCCCAGGCGCATCCCGAGCTCCACCGGCGATCGTTGCCCCCCAGCGTCCGCCACATTTCCGCAAACGTCCCGTCGCCGTTATTTCGGTACAGACGGTTCTGGCCGAAGTTTGTCACGAACAGGTCGGGGAAACCGTCATTGTCGTAGTCGGCCGCCGCCGCGCCCATCGTATATTCGTCGTCGCTGAGGCCCGCGGCCGCCGTGATGTTTTCGAACTTCCCATTCTGCCGGTTGTGAAAGCACTGATCGCTGGGACGCTCACCATGAGGCTCGGGGGGGAACGCCAGCCCTTGCGCGAAAAACAGGTCGGGCCAGCCGTCCCGGTCGTAATCAAACCAGGCGACTCCGGAACCCATGTACAGATGGATGTGCCGTAACGGGCTCAAGGGAGAGTGCTGAAGAAAATCGATCCCTGCCGCCGCGGTGACATCCGAAAAACCGATGACGGTTTTCACATTCGGTTTGTGTTCCGACCTCAGTGGCGTGGGGGCCATCAGTGTGAAGAGCGCGATGCTTACGACCGACAATCTGACGATTGAAACGAGCCGGGCTGAGCGCGGTTGCAATGTGAAGGCCATGCCGGACGCACTTAATGGAACGGCGATTCCGTAAAATTTCAGTGATCAATTCTTAGGCCGCGCTTTATCTGCGAGCAGTCTCGCGACGCAGTCGCGTGTTCCGCCCCAAGGGGGCGAGATTCGATGGCCCAAGGCGATATCCCTGGGCATCGAGATCAAATAGCCGCCCAAGCCCTGAAAGGGCAAAATCCGGGCAGGTGTGAATTGATTTCTCCAACCCGGACTCTCACCCGCTTGCGGCTGGCATTCGGAACTTCGGAATAACAAAGGGACACGCTCACACCGCAGCAAACTCCTCACGTCATCCCTGCCCCATGCCTCACTTCGCGGGGGCCGGGGCCGTCGTGGGCTCGGCAAGAACGCCCAGAGCCTTATTGCCGGCGAGCGCGGCGGCTTTCAGGTCTTCGTCCGAAGCGCCCGATTTGGCCCCTTCGATCAACGCCTTGAAATTCTTGATGACCTCCTCGCGGGCCGCGGTCCGTGCGGGGGTCGCGTATTTGGAGGGAATCGGTTCCGCCTCGAATTTGCCGAACGCCTCTTGAAATCGGGGGGTCAGCACCTGCTCTTTGACAATGGCCAGGTTGCCGCGGCCTGCGCCCATGACGATGGGCCTCAGCATATCCTCCTGCTTCAAGGCGGCCAATCCGGGCCAGGTCGGGATGTCGGGCCCCTTACTGAGCTCTGCCTCTTGATTGTTGCCACAACCGGCGGCCACCAGCACGAGCACCGAACAACAGGCCAAGCGTTGCATCAAGCGTACTCCTTAAGTTTGTCGAATGAATGAAACCCGGCGCTCCATCAGGAGATCCGCCGGTCGAAAACGACAGTTCAAAACCAAGCTAACGCCGGAATCGGGCCAAGAATTCGCACCGACTTATCCGCACCGACAAATCCGCGCCGAATAATCCGCCCACAGAACCGGCCCAAGAAACAACAGGGGCGACTGGCGTAGCCCCTGCTGTCTCGACTCTGCCAGGAATACCGAACAGATAGCGGACCAACCAGCCGTTAGAACGGAGCACCGAGCGATTCGTTTCCGGCTGCGGAACAGGCGGCCTTCCAGACCAGACCGTTGACGCTGTTCGAAATGAATTGAACCGAACCATCGGCGAACAGCGCGTGCGCGCCGCCGGTGTGCAGGCTCGAGATCGGCCGCGCCCCGGATTGCCCGGCTGTGGTGTAATCGTCCCAATCGACGTCATCCAGCAGCGTTGAGTTCGGCGTGCGGGCTCCATCGGCCCCGCAATAGCCCGACTCTTCCATCCACCAGCCGCAGCGACCACCCGTGAGGTTCGATCCGCAAGAGAGGCACTCGAACCCCTTCCCGCGATAGACCTCGCCCACCAGAGCGGTCATGCTCGTCCCGTCGATGATTTCGGAAATTCTGCGACCAGCATACGACATGCCGCCGGTAAAGTCGCCGTGATTGGGGCAAGCATTGCCGGAAGTCATCTGCACGGTTTGCGGGTAAGTGCAATTCGCGCCCGACGCGTTCATGCCGGCATAGTTTGTTCCCGTCGACGTCGCGGGAGCCAAGCCTTTACTGCTGGCATTGGTCGCCACCAGATTGTCCGAGGGGCACAGCATACCCGCCATTCTCGTCGACATGGCGATCGTAAAGCTATTGGCTTGACCGGTCGTGCCATTGACTCCCGAGGGCCTGATGCAACTGTTCCAATCACTCATATTGATGCCGTTGTACATGGGCGCCTGGTCCATTTGCGGCAGAATCATGACCCGCCAGCTCAGGCTGTTTCCACGCTGCCAACCGTTGCATGAGTTCGGGCCGTAGATTTTCGATGGCGCAAACATCTGCTGCATTTCATGGTAGTTGTGCAGCGCCAGCCCAAACTGCTTGAGGTTGTTTTTGCACTGGCTGCGCCGGGCCGCTTCACGAGCTTGC
>DASYAR010000084.1:0-4848 GCA_036501235.1 Planctomycetaceae bacterium | reverse complement strand
ATCGCCACGCAAAACCCCTTCGAATACGAGGGAACCTATCCCCTCCCCGAGAACCAGTTGGACCGCTTCATGCTGTGCATTGAAGTGGGCTACCCCGAACGCAACGTCGAGCGGCAGGTGTTGGCCGCCCACCGCAATGGCGAACCGGTCGACAAACTGCAACCGGTGCTGAATGTCGACCAGCTCAAGGAGCTGCAGGCGGCCGTGCGGCAGGTTCGCGTCGACGACGCGATCAACGACTATCTGCTCGAAATCGTCTCGCAGACGCGACACCACGCAGATCTGGCCCTGGGAGTCAGCACGCGCGGGGCGATCACCTTGTTCCGGGCCGTGCAGGGGCTGGCCTTTGTCGAAGGCCGCGAATACGCCGTACCCGACGACGTGAAACATCTGGTCGTCCCCGTTCTGGCCCACCGCACGATCTGCCGCGGACCGATGCGCTTTGCCCAGCGAAATCGCGCCCGCGTGATTCTGGAGCAGATCCTGCAAAAGGTGCCTGTGCCGCATTGAGGTCTGTCCACAACAAGGCCACGCTCAGACTCCCGATTGCATAGCAGCGGCCGACTGAAGGATGTTCCTGCACTCAAGGTCCAGCGTCATTTGACGCTCTGACCTTGCCACACCCTCTGTGCCAACGGTCGAATTGCTGGTGACTCACTTACCCATTTTATACTAAAATCAACCAGCGTATCGGAACATCGAGGAATTGAACCAACGGAGTGACGGGTATGTCGATCGCGCGACGTGTTTTTCCCTGGGCAGTGACGGGTCTCGGACTGATCATGGTGTTGCCCAGCCCGGCGGCTGCACAGCCGTCGATCAAGGCGGCCCTCGGGCTGCGTCCGCTGCAGGCCGACGTCGAATACGACATCCCCGAACCCAAGACTTACGACCAGTGCAAGATCGAGTTGGTCAAGCAGGGAAAGGCGACCGGATGGGTCGTCACGGGCCCCGCCGGACAGGCGCTGCGGCGGTTTATGGACGTCGACGGGGTCAAGGACGCCAAGGGGGAAACGTCTGTCGACGAATTCTGCTATTTCAAGAACGGCCTCGAGGTCTACCGCGAGATCGATTCGAACGGGAACGGCAAAAAAGATCAGTTTCGCTGGTTCAACTTCGCCGGCACGCGGTGGGGAATCGACACCAACGAAGACGGCAAGATCGACGCTTGGAAACAGATCACGGCGGAAGAAGTCAGCCGGCTCGCCGTCAAGGCGCTGGCCAGCCAGGACGTCTCGCTGATCGGACCGCTGTTAATCACGAAAGACGATCTCAAGCATCTGGGGATCAAGGGCTCGCTGGAGGAACGGCTGCTGGCCTCGGTCGCGGACCCCGCCGGGAAATTGCGTAAAGCCGTGACCGGATCCAAGATGATCAATGCGCACACGAATTGGCTGCGGTTCGATGCGACGCCGACGGGTCCGCGCTCCCACGCAGAAGTCGTCGTGCCAGGAGAGTCGATTAAAGCGTCGCGTGATGTGGTCGTTTACGAAAACGTAATGGGGATCGTCGATACGGGCAATCCGATGATGCCCGGGCTGGTCATGATCGGCGAGCTGATCCGCGTGGGGGACGCCTGGAAGATGACGTCGCTGCCTCTGCCGATCGAAGGCAACGTCCAAATCGAACCTGGCCTGGTGATGAATGAGCCCCTCTTCTTGTCAGGCAAAGACCCTGCGGGGCCCAAGTCCGAATTACTGCCCAAGGTGCAGGAGCTCGTCGAAAAACTGCAAAAGCAGATGGAAAGTCGTCCTGCGCCGGACGTGGCGCCGGGCGTCTTCCAGAAGTGGCAGAAATCGGTCGAAGCCGTGCTGATCGAGCTGATCAAAGAGGTTAAGACGGACGAAGACAAGATGCAGTGGACGCGGCAACTTCTGGACAACATTTCGATGGCCGTGCAGTCGGGGAAAGATGCGGGCGCCCTGGCTCGATTGAAAAATCTGGAATCGGGAATCGGCAAGTCGTTCCCCAAATCGCCCCTCGTGGTGACGTCCAAATTCCGCGTGATGTTTTCCGATTACATCGCGTCGATGCAAGAGTCGGAAAAAGACAACGACGCCAAGCAGAAGATCCACGATCGCTGGCTCAACGACCTCGGCGATTTTCTGGAAGAACATCCCAAGTTCGACGAAGCGCTCGATGCCAGTCTGCAATTGGCGCAAGAGTTCGAGTTCGCCGGCAAAGTGGAAAAGGCGGCCAAGTGGTATCAGCGCGTCGTCAAGGATTTCGGCGACGTGCCGGCCGCTGCACGCGCCACGGGCGCGCTGAAGCGGCTCGATCTGGTGGGCAAGCCGCTCACTCTCGCCGGTCCGGGGCTCTCAGGTGGCAGCACCGACGTCAGGTCGTTCAAGGGCAAAGTGCTGTGCGTCGTCTTCTGGGACACGATGAACCGGCAATACATCGACGATCTGCCGGCGCTCAAGACGCTGTACGACGCGCACCATGCCGAAGGCTTCGAGATCATCGGCGTGAACATGGATCTTGAAAAGGGGCCTGCTGCACAGTTCGTTCAAAAGCAGGGGACCAAGTGGCCGCAGATCTATGCTCCGGGAGGGCAGGACAGCCCATTGGCCGTGGAGTATGGAATCTTCGTACTCCCGACGATGTTCATCGTCGATCGTGACGGCAAGGTTCTGAATCGCGGTGCGACAGTGGCTGATCTCAAGACGACATTGGCGGAATTGCTGCCGAAAAAATGAGTACTGAGTACCCAATGCCCAATGCCCAATGCCCAATGCCCGGTGAACCGGTCGACAAAGGCAAACTCAGGAACGCCGGAAGCCCCACAGGAGAGCCGCTCTCGTTCGCAACTGCCACCAGAGCAATAACTTGCGTCGTCGAGCGGAACTTCCTGGTAAAAATTCAAAAATCCATCTCGGTTTTCCCGAACCTTTTGCAAGAAAATGCCGTCTTAGGCGAAGAGACTATCAGTCTCTCTGAACGAAGCGTATATAATGGGACCAGGCTCTCGTGGAGAGCCGGACGCCACGGTAGGCGTCCCTCTATGATCCGTTTTTTGTGACTGCGGCGATCGCAGGAGGTGCTTCGATGATTACGACCAGCCAAAACCGTGTTGCGGTAATTCAGGCCAACGCCGTGAATGTTCGCGGACAGGTCCTGGCGGCTGCCGTCGTTCATCAACACTCCACGTCGATGCGCCCGTATCTGACGCGACGAACACGGCTCCCCTTCGCTTCCGAGCCGACGTTTTCGAAATCGAAACGTCGGCTGGACGAAGCCCGGCTGCATCAGCCGGACGGTTGTGGAGCAGGTTTAGGCCTGCCTCCAAGACTGTGGGCCCGTCTTGTGTTGAGCAAGATGAGCCGCGGCTAATTCCGCCGCAACCGCGTACGTTCGTCGTCTGATGGATTTTGACAAGCGCCGGCACCGGATGCCCCTCTTGTCAGCCTGATTTGCCCGCTACCGCGGCGAAAGCGTTTCTTGCAAAACGCATTGCCGCGACGCTACCGCAAATCGTGAGCAGCCCGAGCTGCTGCCGTCAGGTTATCACACAAAAAACCGATGTGACGGCCGAGCCGTCGCTGGCAGCCGAGCCGAATAGCCTGCGTATTTCCGAAAGACGACGCAGGACCGGCCGGAAGGGATCAGTCATGAACGAGACCGAATTGATCGAGCTGGTTTGTCTGGCGCGGGCCGGAAACCGTGAAGCCTTCGACCAGTTGGTACAGCGGACGGAATCGATGGTGTTCGCCGTCGTGCTGCGCCGGCTGCGCAACCGGTCCGAGGCGCTCGAAGTGACGCAGGACGTATTCATCCAGGTGCTGCGGAAGTTCGGCCAGCTTCGCGAACCCGAGCGGTTCGGCGGCTGGTTGCGGCGGATCGCCGTACGGCTGGCGATCAACCGGGCGGTGCGGCGTCCGCGAGAAGTACTGGGGGACAACGCCCTTCTGGGAGGAATGCGCGCCGAGACGGTGAACCCGTTCGAACGCGTCATCGCTTCCGAGAACGCCGCGTGCGTCCGCGAATGCATGAACGGCCTGCGCGATCTTGATCGTCGGACCCTCGTCGCCTTTTACTTCGAGGGACGGTCGCTGCAGGAGATGAGCGCAGAGTTCGACAGCCCGGTCGGTACGATCAAGCGCCGGCTGCACACGGCCCGGAACCGGCTGCGCGACAAGCTGAGCGATTTGCAGCTCGTCGGGTAAATCGGGAGTTTGTCAGTCGTGTTGAGTCGTTGAGAAAGTTCCGTCGTTTAGCGGCGACGCGCAGCGGAGCATCAGGGGTCAGAGATGCTATGCTGCGCGGCGCCGCTAAACATTTTATTTGCCCGCGGCGCCGTTGCTGCCCCACAGCTTTTTCAGCAGCGCATACATTCGCGGGTCATGCCGCTCGAGCTCGGACCGAACGAAAGGGTAGAAGTCGTTGGTTCCGAACAACGCTTCGCTTTGCTCGGCGAAGTATTCTTGCTGGTTCGTGAGCGCGTAGTGACGCTGCCGTCTGCCGTTGATGTGCAGGACGTCGTCGTAGAGTTTCTCGTCTCTGGCCGCCGCGAGCGCCGCCGCCAGTTCCCGGTTATCGAAGCCCGCTTCGACAACCTGATGATGGTAGCCATGCGCCAGTTCGTGGAAGACCATCCACGGTTGCTGCTTCGTCCACGTCAAAAAATTCCTGGCATTGGCGACTTCGACGCAGCGCGCCTTGTCGGGGTTCATGTCGTGTTCGCGAAGCCAGCCGGCGTCGGGGTGATAGCACATGCACGGGTGGTGCGGCTCCTGGAGCTCGACCCATACGGCGATCTTCCGCATCTTCTCGACCGCCGCTGGCGGCGCCATCCGTGTGATCTGGTAGAGCTGCACCCTGAGCAAGGCCAGCGTCTCGGCACACAGT
>DASYAR010000083.1:0-14666 GCA_036501235.1 Planctomycetaceae bacterium | reverse complement strand
TGGGGGGCGGCGGCCGGGGGGGGGGCGCCCGCGGCGGTGGGGCGGGTGGCCTGGCGGGTGGCCAGGCGGGTGGCCAGGCGGGTGGTTCGAGTCAAGCGGCCGGAACTGCGATCACGGTCCAGCAACCCGTCTTCGAAATTGTCAGCGTCGCCACCACCGTCAGCGTGCCCGACGGCGGAACGGTCCTCCTCGGTGGCATCAAGCGTTTGCGTGAAGGCCGCTCGATGGCCGGCGTGCCGATTTTGAACAAGATCCCCTACATCAGCCGCTTGTTCAAGAACACCGGCGTCGGCCGTGAAACCCAGAGCCTGATGCTGATGGTCACTCCCCGCATCATCATCCAGGAAGAAGAAGAGGAACTCCTGGGAGTCGACTTGCCGGGTCGTTAACGGCCATACATCTCCCCCACGTTATTTCGCCTTGCCGGAACTGGCCGATTGTGATATCGCAACCGCGATTTTTCGCCCGATTCTCAGGCAAAACTGCGACTCGATCACCTCTGCAGGAAGTCATTATGGCGTCCGAAAATGTTCGCCTCGGAGGGCCTGTCGCCAAGCTGATTGAATTCAAGGCCCAGTGCCGGGGATCGGTCTTCGACAAGAACATCTATCGGCAGGCGGGGGTGTTCGTCGTGACGGGGCTGTTTCCACCGGATGTTATCAATCCGTGGCTCAGTTCCTGGTCGTCGTTCTACCAGACGCGGCTGCACGAGCGGCAGGTCAATCGTTTCAACCCCGTTTCAGTCAATGAAGAACCCCCCGATTCCTTACGCGCGATCTACCGGAATCCCGCTCTGCTCGACGTGGCCGAGCAGATTTTTGGCCGCCACCTTGCACTCTATAACTTCCGGTTCGTGGTCAAAGATAAATTCGCCCGCGGTCGCGTCTTCCGACACCAGGACATCCCCTATCATACGGGCCAGATGAATCGCGCTTCGTTCTTCGTCCCGTTGTCGAACGTGACCGCACGTAACGGCGCCATGACCTATTTTCTGGGAACGCACAACTTCGGCTACCTCGGCGACGCCGGGGAAATTCTGGATGACATCCTCCCCGCCGACTGGCCCAGCGTGACCCCCGCGTTGTCGCCCGGAGACCTGGTCGTCATGGATTCGGCGTTGTGGCATGAATCCGGGCCGCATACCGATGGAGAAGACCGGGTCCTGGTCGATATTCATGTGCAGCCGGCGTCCGACCCCACGAGCGGCGAAATCCTGCGCGGCGACCCGGTCGCCGAGTACAAGATCCCGCATTTCCTCCGCGGCAAACTCTTCAAACGCAGCCGCGTGACCCGCCTCGCTGAATTGCAGGCCGAGCTGGACCGGTTGAAAGCCGACGCCGGCTAAATTATGCCGCTGCTCCGCAGCTCGCCGCAATCGCAGAACGCAATAAGCAAATGAAAAATCGGTTTCCTGTGACGGCCGCAAAGCCGGACCGCTGTGCATCACGCAACTTTCGGCTCCGTCCGCGTCGTGCCGATTGAGATCGCAGGAACGCCGAACACTTTCTCATACGGCGCGACGCGCTTCAGGACGACGCTGTGAGCGCCGACGTGCGACCATTCGCCAACTCTTGCATCGGGCAGGATCGTGGCGTGGCTGCCCAGGAACACGCCGGTTTCCAGGGTCGCCCGGCCGTTGATCTGGCAGGCACCACTGATCTGGCTGAAATCGCCGATGGCCGTGTCGTGGGCCGCACTGCTGTGGGTGCCGAATGTCACGTGCCGTCCCAGGCGGATGTCGCATGAAAGCTGGGTGAACGGACAGATGATCGAACCGGCGCCGATGTCGACGTGTTGCCCTATGAGGGCCGTGGGATGAATCAGAGTGGCGAATCGTCCCCCCTGTCGCTCGAGCAGAGTGCTGTAGTGTTGCTTCCCTGCGGGATCTCCGACGGCGCACAGAAAGAGGTCGTCCGCCTGCGGTGTGTAATGTTCAGGCGCGGCGAGGATGGGAACCGGGTAGTCGAATCGCTCCAGGATGGCCGGACGACTGTCGAGGAAACCTGTGATCTTCCAGGGCGCCCCATGTTGAATCGCCTGCACGGCCCAGGTGTAGACTTCCCGCCCGAAATTGCCGGCGCCCACGATGATCAGATTGTGGATTTGCATGAGTTTCTCAAGCGGAATGATTGATCGAGCGGCCGCCATCCACGACGATTTGCTGGCCGGTAATCCAGTTGGCATTGTCTGAAAGCAGGAATTCAATGACGCCCGCGATGTCGGCCGGTTGTCCCAAACCCAGCGGATAGACGGCGGCCATTCGTTCCCGCACGGCCGAATCGCCGAGCAGTTGATCGGTCATCGGCGTTTCGACAGCCCCTGGCAGCACCGAGTTGACCCGCACTTGCGGAGCCAGTTCGACGGCGATTGCCCGCATGAAACCATCCAGCGCCGCCTTCGTGGCGCAGTACATCTGAAAGCCCCGCGCACCGAACTGACTGGCCGTGCTGCTGACGAATACCAGCCGGCGCAAATGCTTCTGATTGATCCGCCGCGAGACGAGCAACCGGGAAATCTCGACGGCTGCGTGGAAATTCACGTTCATCAGTTCGCGAGCCACTATCAATTCGAGTTGTCGGAGCGGCACAACCTGCACGGCGCCGGCGCAATGCACGAAGGAGGCGATTGGGATGTCGCCACCGCAAAGCAATTCCGTCAGCGATTTTTCGAGTTGCTCGACCTGTCGAAGATCGAAGGGCCAGATCAGGTGCTTCTCGGGTGACGGGCACGCCTCGCGCGTGGCCGCCAGCCGTGCCGTATCGCGGCCATGCAGAATCAAGCGGCGCGATGCGGCCAACTGCAGCGCCGTCTGGCGGCCGATGCCGGAGGAGGCACCGGTGATCAGTGTGTAGGATTCCGCAGATGACATAAATCTTCGTAGTATGGATTTCCGGACCAAATGAGATCGCGTTGTTTAACCGCGACCCGAAGGCCATCACTGAAAGTCGGCGCAGGCCGATTTTGTCAGTAATGGCCGGAGGGGAGCGCGTGTCGGCTGCATCACACGCGCTCGCCTGCGGAGATTGTTGAAAACACGATCGGTGACAGCCGATCTGCTCGCATAAGTTTCAAGCTCTACAATGCCACGGACGTAGTGCACAGTTTTCCATAATCTCCTGCGGGTCGCGGTTAAACGATTTATTTGGCCGTATAACCTCCGTCGACGGGCAAAATGCAACCGGTGATCCAATGGCCTGCAGGGGCCAACAAAAAGCAAATCGCGTGGGCGATGTCTTCGGGAGCGCCGATTCCCAGGGGATGGTCGGCATCGACGCGAGCCCGCTCCTGCGGATCCCAGAAGCTGGCCAATCGCGCAAACATCGGCGTGTTCACGAAACCCGGAGCGACGCAATTGACGCGGATTTTGCGCGGAGCCAATTCCAAGGCGAGGCCCTTGGCCAGTCCGTGAAGCGCTGCCTTCGTCATCGAGTACGCCGCCGAGCCGGGTGAACCGACCAGAGCCATTACCGACGAAACAAAAACGATTGCTCCCCCTTCCGGCGCGCAAGTATCCTTGCGCTGGAACGCCCGCGCCAGCGCGAGAGCCGCCTCGGTATTGACGACGAACGCCCGCCGGTAGGCTTCTGGTTCCAGAAGTCGTATCGGTTCGACACAGGGTAGCCCCGCGGCATGCACGAGACCTGACAGGGGACCGTTCGCGGCGACGTCTTGCGCCACAGCGACGCCGATCTCATCGAGTTGCGTGAGGTCGAGCTGCTGGTGGGTGTGCCCATCACCATCGAGCAGACGGCTGGTTTCTGCCAGTCCCTCGGCATGGACGTCGACCGCCACCACGCGTGCGGAGAGTTGGTTCAAAAGCAGGCACGTCGCGCGACCGATGCCGGAAGCGGCCCCTGTGACCATGACCCGCCGGCGCTGCATATCAAGGGGATTGTGCACGTCGATCACGCCGCCTTACGGGTCGCGATCAGGCGTTCCAGGTCCTGCACCGTGTCGACGTTCTGGAGATCCTGTGCCGACAAGCTGATTCCGTAGTTCGCGTCCAGATTCGCGCACAACGACAAAACGGTGAGCGAGTCCCAGTTGTCGAAGCTCCGCAGGTTATCTTCGGGCTGGACGGAGTCCACTTCGAGCAGTTTTTTGAGGGTGCTGTACAGAGGACTCATGATCTCTCCACGATTCCGCGGCAATGCAGGGGCGGGGCTGCGCAGCGAGGTATGGCAAGATTCTCCGAGAGCGTCAAGATCAACTGCAACCAAGATAGCCGAAGAATCAGGCCTTCTTCAGCTCTTTCCTCAGGGCGTCGAGCTCGGCTTCGATCTGGGCGGCGCGGGTGCGGTCGATGGCGGAGGGCTGCGAACGGGCTTTCTGGGCGGTGGTCGCCGCAGACTGCGCGGCGGGGGCGGATCCAGGAAATTGCAGTTCCTGCTGGATGCGGCGGGCTTCCGCCAGACGCGCTTCGATGGCCCGCATCGTCGTGCTGAGGTGCATGCGGGTCGAGCCGGCAGCGGCGAGCTGCTGTTCAATGCCGGCCACGAGGTCCTCCGTTTCGCGTTTTCGCAGCAGCGCCTGACGGGCGGCGCCTTCATCATCGGCGGCCAGTTCCTGGCGGGCTTTGTCCCCCCACCAGGCGGCCTGCTTCTTGCGTTCTTCCAATTCCCCTTTCAGCCGCTCTTCGGAGTTGCCGGCCGAGTTGACGCTCCGTTTGGCACCCGCCAGCCCCTCCTCGATTTCCGATATAATCCGCGCCATCGCTATCGACGGATCAGCCTGATTGGCAATCAGGTCGTCGAGCTTGCAACTCACAATGTCACTTAAACGGCTGAAAAAGCTCATGGTCTCGTCTCCCGGACTTTCGTGCGCCCCTGGGGGGCCAAAAAATGCGCTGGGCCCAATAGATATAGAACGGATTTTTTCTCCCGTTGGTTCATCCCTCGACGCCGCGTGCGGCCAGTTTTTCCCGAAGTTTCTCGCGCGCCAGTCTCAGCCGGCTCTTCGTCGTCGCTGTGCTCGAATTCATGATCTCGGCGACTTCCGGCAGGCTCAAATCGGCAAAATGGTGCATGGTAAACGTCAATCGCTGCTCTTCCGGCAGGTCTTGCAGCAGTTCGTCAACAAGCTGCGCCATTTCGTTCTGGTCGGCTTCGTCCTGCGGCGAGCGAATTTCCCCGGCGAGCCCCGCCAGAACGCAGTTCTCGTCCCCCGTGCCGCGGACGGACCGGACGAGTGCGTCATGCGACCGGCGGCGGATGTTGTCGATCAGCAGATTGCGGGCGATACGGAACATCCAGCCGCGGAACCGTCCGGTCGGCAAGTAGTCCCACGCCTGGTCGTAAACCCGCAGCAGAGTCTCCTGAGTGAGGTCTTCGGCGAACTGCCAGTCGCGCGAGTTCGTGAAGAAAAAATTGACAAGCGACTGCTCGTGGCGCTCGACGAGCGTCTCGAAGGCCTGCGAGTCGCCCTCCTGGATGCCGATCATCAATTGATCGTCGTCGATCATGCGGTTCCGAGGTTGCCAATTCCCGACAGAGTTGAAATGATTCGCTGGAAGAGTCTCGCGTCATTTTCGAATGGCGAGAATCGTACTATATCGCCGTTTATCGGAAAAAGCAGGCCTGTCGGATGCAGTCAGTCAACTTGAAATATGGCCGCGCAGGGGCGTTCTCGTTCGAGATCGACCCGCGCCGACTCATCGTGCACCACAAGGGGCCGGCCCCTTGTGCCGATCTGACTGGCAGGCTGCATGCGGCACTCAAGACGCCTCTCGATTTCCCGTCGCTTGTTCAGGTGTGCGTTCCCGGCGACAAAGTGGTCGTCGCCCTCGACCGGCACACACCCGGTTCGCCCGAGCTGGTCGCCACCGTCTGGACAATGCTGGATCAGCGCGGCGTGAGTGCGGCAGACGTGCTGATTCTGCAGCCGGTCGCCCTGGACGGCGTGGCATTGGCCGATCCGCGCAGCCTGCTTGCGGAGCCAGCACGGCACGAGATGAAATGGACAGTGCACGACCCGACCGACCAGCGGAAACAGGCTTATCTGGCGGCGACGGCGCGGGCCGAGCGGATCTACCTGGCGCGCGAACTGGTCGATGCCGACGTCGTAATTTCGGCAGGCATGATCGCCTACGATTCGTTGCTCGGTTATCGCGGGACCAGCAGCGTTTTTTATCCGGGGCTGTCGAATACCGAGGCGATCCGCCGGTCGCGGGGCGAGGGGCACAGCGAACTGGGGCCGGATGATGAACGGCCACTCCGACAGACAATCGACGAAATTGCCTGGTTGCTCGGGACGCAGTTCAGCATCCAAGTGTTGCCGTCGGCCGGCGGCGGAGTGGCTGACGTCGTGGCGGGCGCGTACGATCGGGTATTTCGCAAAGGCAAACAGCGTCTGGCAAAGTCCTGGCAGGTCGCGATTCCGGATCGGGCCGAAATGGTCGTGGCCGCCGTCGAGGCCGACAGCGCCGGCCACGGTTGGGAACAGGTCGGAGCAGCCCTGGCGACGGCGCGAAACCTGGTCGAGAAGGGGGGCAAGATCGTCCTCTTATCCGAACTGCAGGCCGAGCCGGAAATCGGCATCGAAATCATCCGCCAGAATCGATCGCCGCGCGCCGCCCTGGCCCCGATTCGCAAACAGGCGCCGGTCGACATGCTGGCGGCCACGCAGATTGCGATGACGGCCGACTGGGCCCGCGTCTATCTCGTGAGCCGGCTGCCGACTGGCATCGTCGACGAACTGTTTATGGTGCCGGTCGAAAACCAGCGCGAGCTCACGAAATTGCTGGGCGAGAGCGAGTCGTGCGTCATCCTGGAAAGCGCCCAGCACACATACGGCACGGTGCGGCATGTTTAGGAGTCTGTCAACTCGGCCATAAACGCAGGAATCATTATCCAAGGATGGAATCCCATGACATCGCCGCGCGTTGGCGTCTACGATTCGCTAGGAAGCGATTACGATCGGGCATTCGCCGTGTTTCTGGCGCATACGGACCAGAAGGACAAAGCGCATGCGTGGCTTAATGAGACCGTCGGGGCATTACCGTCCCGCCGCACATTCATCGACGCCGGCGCGGGTACGGGCAAAGTAACGGCATGGTTGATGGGCAATTTCGACCGCACGGTCGCTATCGAGCCCAATCCTCATCTGCGGGTGCATCTGGAGCGGAATTGTCCTGCGGCCGAGGTCGTGCCGACGATGATTCTTGACTGTGGATTCGCCGACGAGGCGGACTTCGTGCTCATGTCGCACGTCTTTTATTACATTCCAGCCGCCGACTGGCAGGCCACGCTCGATCGCCTGGCGTCGTTTCTGAGTCCGACGGGAGTTCTTGTCATCGTCTTACAGAACTCGGAGACCGATTGCATGGGACTCGTCGATCATTTTCATGGCCGACGGTTCGATTTGGCGGGGGCGCGCCGCGATTTTCAGACGCGGCACGCCGGCGCGTTCGACTCGCGGATCGCGACGGTCGCCAGCCACGTGGAAACCAGCGACTTCGAATCCGCTTATACCGTGGCTGAATTCATGCTGAACCTGCTTCCGCTGGACGAGCCTCCGCTGCGCGCCAATCTGGAAACTTACGTGCGGACGAATTTCGCGGCCCCAGGCGGCGGCTTTCGTTTTTCGTGCTCGCAGGATTTTCTCGTGATTCGGCGCCCGTAGGGTGGATTTCAATCCACCCTTAGCTCTACCAACGCAGCTCAGCCAGCACTTCCGCCAGGCGCTCCAGCGGAACGCCGACGACGTTCGACGCGCTTCCGGAGATGTTCGTCACGAATGGATCATGAGGAAACTGCAGGCCGTAAGCGCCGCTTTTGCCGATCCACGATCCGCTGTCCAGATAGGCCTCGAGCTCGGCGGCAGTCCAGGCGCGCATCGTGATCGTCGTTCGCTCGACGCCCGCGACGAACAATTGGTCTCGCGTCCGCAGCAGGCACCACCCCGTCAGCACCTCGTGAATTGTGCCCGAGATCGCGGCCAGCATCCGCCGGGCGTCATTGCGATCGAGCGGCTTGCCGAACACCTGGCCGGACACGACTCCCACCGTGTCGGCGGCCAGGATGATGCCGGCGGCGCCTTTCGCCAGGACGGCGCGAGCCTTGAGCGTCGCAATGTGCATGAGCCCCGCCTCGAAATCTGCAAACGTCGTGGGGTCGGGTTCGAGGATCTCGGCAGGAATCGGCGCGACTTCGTACCCGGCATTCTGCAGGAGTTCCAGGCGATGCGGCGACTGGCTGGCGAGAATCAGGCGTGTCATCGGATAGGAAAACAGCCCGGCGGTCGATCCGCCGGGCTGAGAAAATCGGGATTTTGGAAGACCGTTCGTTAGTACCCGCCGCGCCGACCGCGGCCGCCACCACCGCCGCCGTACCCGCCACGCCCACCGCCCGATCGCTCTTCGCGAGGCCGGGCTTCGTTGACTGTCAGGCAGCGGCCGTCGTGCTCTTTGAGGTTTAGATTGGTGATCGCGGCCTGGGCTTCCGCTGCGTCTTTCATCTCGACGAATGCGAATCCCTTGCTGCGCCCGCTGAACTTGTCGTTGATGACCTGGGCGCTCTTCACGGTGCCGTATTGCGAAAACAGGGCTTCGAGATCGGAGCTGGTGACATTGTAACTTAGATTTCCCACATACAGATTGGTTCCCATGTGCAAATTGTCCTTCGTTCGGAAACCGGGCGACCCCCGTCGCGAGGCGGGTCACGATGTCAAAAAGGGCTGTTCACGACTGCCCGACTTTCTGGAACACGCGAGGCGGGCAGCGAATTTCCCGTCGAGAGTCGGGGAGCGATCTGTTGCGCGGTCGATGAACCGCTGCTAGTATACTGCATCGTCATTCGCGTGCACAGTCTGGACGCCGCCGGGCGACGACCGCCTCCCAACCGCGATGTGAACCGATATAATCCAGCCGCGCGACCCCCTCGATCTCTCCGGGAAGCCCATTCATGAGCGTATTTTTCCTGCAAGTCTTCGAAGGCACACGGAACGTCTATGGCGATGAACTGGAAGGCGCATTGGAAATCGGACGGCAGCAACCCAACGAACCCGCCCCCTTCGAGTTGCTCGAGAACGGGACGATTCGCAAACTGATTATTGCGCCGCTCGAGGAGCGTACGGTGGCCCGCAGGCAATTGCTGGCCCGCATGCGAGACGACGACCGTCTCGAACTCACCAACCTCAGCAATGTTTCGAGCGTTGCGCTCGTGGGGGGCGAATCGATCGTGCCGGGCGCGACGGCGGTCGTGATGTTGCCGGCGAGAGTGAAACTGGGTGCAAACCTCGAACTCTTGTTCGAGGATCCCGGGGAATCTGCGGGGCTCAACAGCCTGGCGGTGGCGACGCTACGACCGGGATGTTCACTGGACGACCTCGAGGTCCTGCACGTCGAAGAATCGTTCCCGCAAACCGAAAAAGGGTCGGAAGATCTCATCCGCTCCCTGGAATTGATGATGGACGTATTCCAGATGGCGTCCACCTCCAATGATTTTTACGCGCGGGCCTGCAAAGCGGCGACCGATCTGGTCGGACTGGATACCGGTCGGGTGCTCTTGCGCGAAGGGGACCGCTGGAGCACCATCGAGCAGTTTGCACCTTCGGGGGCGAGCGTCGCGCCCGTCAGCCGGTATGTCGTCGACCAGGTCCTGAAGCACTCGAAGACGTTTTGGAGCTCAGGCGCCAATATCAAACGCACCAGCGAAAGCCTGGGAAACGTGCAATCGGTCGTGGCGGCGCCGATTTTGAGCAGCAAGGGGGACGTCGGCGGCATCCTGTATGGCGAACGGATCCTCGGCTATTCAGCCGCCAGGCGGCAAATCACCGAGATGACCCAGCTTCACGCGCTGCTGCTCGAACTGGTGGCGTGCGCCGTGGCCTCAGGTCTCGCGCGCCTGCAGGGCGAAGATGCCGCCCGCCGTTTGCGATTGCAGTTCGAGCAATTCTTTACTCCGACGCTGGCCCGGCATCTCGAATCGCACCCCGACATGCTCAACGGCCGCGATGCCGACGTCAGCGTGCTGTTTGCCGATATTCGCGGCTTCAGCCGGATCGCCGAGAAAATCGGCGCCGCCCGCACGTTCGACTGGATCAACGACGTGATGGGAACCCTTTCGGAGTGCGTGCTCAAGCACAACGGCGTGCTCGTGGACTATATCGGCGACGAATTGATGGCGATGTGGGGGGCGCCCGAGCAGCAACCTGATCACGCGCGGCTGGCGTGTCAGGCCGCCATCGAGATGATCGAGCAGATTCCTCTCCTCAACGAGCGCTGGGCCGCCATTCTCGAAGAGCCGTTCGATCTCGGCATCGGAATCAGTTCCGGCCCGGTGCGGGCGGGCAACATGGGGTCGCATCGAAAATTCAAATACGGACCGCTCGGCACCACCGTCAATCTGGCCAGTCGCGTGCAGGGGGCCACCAAGTACTTCAAGTCGCGATTGATCGTGACCGGCCCCACGGCCGAGGCGTTGGGGGAGGATTTCATGATGCGGCGGCTGGCCAACGTCCGCGTCGTGAACATCGAGCAGCCGGTCAGCCTATACGAGCTGCCTTGCGGAGATTTTCCGAATGCGCCGAAAATCTCCGAAGATTATGAGACAGCGCTCGACAGCTTCGAGCGGGGCAATTTTCTTGGGGCGGCCCAAATGCTGACGACGCTGCTCGCAACCGATGGCGCCGACGGCCCGTCGGTCATTCTGCTGTCGCGCGCGGTTGACGCAATGCTGGCGGGAGCGGATCCCGATCATCCGGTCTGGCAGTTGCCCGGAAAATAATGAGACCTGACCGGCCGGTCGCCGTCAGACCTTTCCGGCAGCGAGGGCCGCGTGTTCCGCATCCGAGACTGCTGTGACTCCGGCAATTTTGCCCAGCGTGAGGGCCTGCTCGGCCGTGGTGGTGGCGAACAGATGCAACGAGCGCGCGATGATTCCCGTCCATCCCGTCTGGTGACTGGCCCCCAGCCCCGCTCCGTTGTCGCCATGGAAGTATTCGTAGAACAGAACGCAATCGCGCCAATGCGGATCTTCCTGAAACTTCTGCGACCCGCCAAAAACCGGACGGCGCCCCTCTGAGTCTTTCAGGAAAATCGTCGAGATTCGCCGCGCAATCTCTTCGGCCACCTGATACAGGTTCATGAACCGTCCCGAGCCGGTCGGGCATTCCACCGTGAAATCATTACCGTAGAAGATGTAGTATTGACACAGGGCGCGAATCACCAGCGCATTCACCGGCATCCACATCGGCCCGCGCCAGTTCGAATTGCCGCCGAACATGCCGCTGTCCGACTCGGCCGGCAGGTACTCCACGCGGTATTCCTGGCCGCCGGCCTCGGTCACATAGGGATGCTCGGCGTGATAACGCGACAGGGAGCGCAACCCGTACGGTCCCAGAAATTCGTTCTCGTCCAGCATTTTCTCGAGCACGCGTCGAAGTTTCGTTTCATCCAGGATCGAAGCCAGCCGGCGGCCGGACACTCCGGTTATTCGCGGGTCGTGCATTGCCGCGCACAGTTCGGGTCGCGATTCGAGGAACCATCGCAACCGGGCGCTAATCTCGGGATACTGCGCCAGGAGGGATCCTTCGAAGACGGTTGCCGCGCACAACGGCAACAGTCCCACCATCGACCGCACCTTGAGCCGTCGCGCCGTACCGTCGGGCAAGCGCAGCACGTCGTAGTAGAAGCCGTCTTCTTCGTCCCACATTCCCGTATCGCCCCCCAGGTGTCCCATCGCCGATGCGATCCACAGGAAATGCTCGGTGAACTTGAGGACCATGTCGGCATAATCGGAGTCGGTTCGCGCCAGCTCGGCCGCCATCTCGAGCATGTTCTGGCAGTACAGCGCCATCCAGGCGGTGCCATCGGCCTGTTCGAGATATCCGCCTGTCGGCAACGGCGCGCTCCGGTCGAACACTCCGATATTATCGAGCCCCAGAAATCCTCCCTCGAAGACGTTCCGGCCGGAACGGTCTTTGCGGTTGACCCACCACGTGAAGTTGAGCAGCAGTTTCTGAAAACAGCTTTTCAGCCACTCCCGGTCGCCGTCCCCTTTCTGGGCCATTTCCAGCCGATACGTGAAGATCGTGGCCCAGGCGTGGACCGGCGGGTTCACGTCGCCGAAGTTCCATTCATAAGCCGGGATCTGCCCATTGGGGTGCATGTACCGTTCGCGGAGCATCAGCTTGAGCTGCTGCTTCCCGAAGTCGGGGTCGACCAGCGTCAAAGCCAGCACGTGAAACGCCAGGTCCCACGCCGCGTACCACGGGTACTCCCATTTGTCGGGCATCGAGATCACGTCGCCGTTGAACATGTGATGCCAGCCGTCATTGCGCGGTGCGGCTTTGCGGGATGCCTTGAAGGGGTCTGATCCGCGCTCTTCGAGCCATTTATCGACGTCGTAGTGATAAAACTGCTTGCTCCACATCATGCCCGCCAGGGCCTGACGCATGACGTTGGCCTTGTCGGCATCCAACGATTGGGGAATGACGACCGCATAAAAATCGTCCGCATCTCGGCGTCGATCCTTCATGAGCTCGTCGAACGGCCGGCCGAACGCACTCCACGTCCGGCCCTCGCCGGCGGCCGCAGGTCCAGCTTTCGACAGCCGCAGCTTCACGACCTGGCTGCCGCCTGCCGGAACCGTGAGCCGGTAATGCGCCGCGACTTTGGTCCCGCGCCGCTCGGGATTCACGGCTTCTTGCCGGCCGTTCACGAGGTACGCATGAAAGCCGTCTTTCACATACGGCGTGCGGTTGGCCGCCCCAAAAATCCGCTCTGTATTCGTTTCGTTCTCGGTAAACAGCAGCGAGGCCCGGCCCTCGCAATGGAAAAACCATTCCCCCAGTTCGGAATGGACCGCTGCGACGACGCCGTGACCAGGCGTCGCCGAGACGTCTCGCAGTGACGGCCGCTCCGCCCCGTTGCGCCACGACCAATCGTTGCGGAACCAGAGCGTCGGCAGCACGTGCAGATCGGCAGCGTCCGGCCCGCGATTATGAATCGTGATCTGAATCAGCAGGTCTTCCGGCGTTTCCTTCGCATATTCGACGAACACGTCGAAGTACCGATTGTCGTCGAAAATCCCCGTGTCGAGCAGCTCATACTCCGACTCTGCGCGGCCGCGGCCGCGGCTCGTATCGACCAGATCGGCGTACGGGTAGGCTCCCTGCGGATACTTGTACAGGTACTTCATGTACGAGTGCGTCGGCGTGCTGTCGAGGTAGAAGTAATACTCCTTGACGTCTTCGCCGTGGTTGCTTTCGCTGTTCGTGAGCCCGAACAGCCGTTCCTTGAGGATCGGGTCTTTCCCATTCCACAGCGCCAGCGCGAAGCACAACCGTTGCTGGTCGTCGGAGATGCCTGCCAGGCCGTCTTCACCCCAGCGATAAGCGCGAGATCGCGCCTGATCGTGCGTGAAATAATTCCACGCGTCTCCCCCTTCGCTGTAATCTTCGCGAACCGTACCCCACTGCCGTTCGCTGAGATACGGGCCCCATTTCTTCCACGGAATCTGCTGTTCCCGCACCTCGGCAAGTCGTCTGTGTTCAGGGGTCATTGCGCGCTCCGAGGCTTTCAGCCCGTTGAAAAAAGAGATTTGTGTTCATCAGAAACGCTGAAGCGGGTAGACACGTTCCCGTCCCTATAATAGCCAGACGCTCTCGCGGCGACCATTCTCCCCCGTAGGGCGGGTTTCCTAACCTGCCCGGCTCGTCCTTGCGACAATCTTTTGCACGCGATACGGTAACGCCGTCGCGCAAAATCAGCGTCTCCGCACCATTGTGGTGCAGGCGTTTCACGTGCCCGTCAGCTCGCGAGCCGCGCGCTCCTCAAACCAGAACAGTATCAAAACCCGCCCTCCGACGCGCATGCCTCCCAAACCGCTTTACACGCAAAACTACGTCGCCTTTTCGCCGTTCGACCGCCTCGCTCTGGCCGGGCTCATTCGACGTGTCGCGAAACCCGCTTGCCGCATGGCGGAAATCGGCAGTTGGCTCGGCAACGGCAGCACGCAGGTTTTTCTGGAGACCTTGCGCACCACCGCAAACAGCACTTTGACCTGCGTCGATACCTGGCAAGGGAGCGTCAATGTTCAAAAGCATCAGGAGATCGTGCGCGACTACGACGCGCTCGGCACGTTTCGCGCGGCGGTTGCCGCGACGAGCAGCCTGCTGACCGTCATGCCGTTCGTCGCGACCAGCGAACAAGCCGCCGCGCTCATGGCAGCGGGCGCGTTCGATCTGGTTTTCATCGATGCCGATCACAGTTATCAGGCCGTGCGAGACGACATCGCCGCGTGGCGATCCAAGGTTCGCCCAGGGGGCATCCTGTGCGGCCACGACTGCGAGGCGCGCGTCGATTCGGCTCTCGAACCGCGACTGCGCGAACATCAGCGGCAAGACACAATTCCCGGCGAAGGAACTCCGTTCCCCGTGATCCACCCGGGCAGCATTCTCGCCGTGCACGAGGCGTTCGGCGGAAAATCCCAATTGTGCGCCGAGATACTTTTGACGCTGGCCGACGGCACGCCCGGCCGTTCGACGATCTGGTGGATTGAGATTTGACGTCTTGAGCCGCGCCATGCCCTGTACTTTCGACGGATCGGAGTCCGTTTCTGCATACCCTTCGTTGTGAATAATGCGGGGCGTGCGCGCCGGCTCAAGGCGACGCCGAATTCACGCCGCATCCACCCACAGCACGGCAACTTACGTCGATCGTCTCG
>DASYAR010000082.1:0-9289 GCA_036501235.1 Planctomycetaceae bacterium | reverse complement strand
ATGCCGGCGCCGGCAAAGATGGCCGCGACCATTGGCCCAATTGCTTTACGACCGTGCTGGCGGGCGCAGGGATCCGCGGCGGCATGGTGTATGGCGCGTCAGATCGTCACGCCGCATATCCCGCCGCCAATCCCGTGGCGCCCGTCGATCTGATGGCCACGGTCTATCATTGCCTGGGAATTCCTGCGGAAACTGCCATCCCCGACAGCCAGTCACGCCCCCAGATCGTCTGCCCCGGTACGCCGATCGGCGAACTCTTGGCGTGACCCGTGGCCGATGCTGCCAGCATCGGCGTCAAACACATTCACCACCATTCAGCAAGCGATTTCTCCCGCGGATGCTTACGATCAAATGCCGAACACCACGGCCATTCCCATGCAATTTTAGCGAGTTTCGCGGAAACCGGATTGGTCGCAATGTACTCGGCAATTCTGGCGAGCTCGCGTTCGTCTCGCACCCAATGGTCGTACGATTCTGACTGCCAGAACCGGCCCTGTCGCCCCAATGCCTTATTGGCCTCGTTGGCGGTGTAGCTCTTGAGGCTGTGCATGATCTTGCTTAACGGGCTATCCACATCGGATTGTTCAAAAGTATCGTGAATGTCACAAGCCGAGTGGACGACTTTTTTTCATCGACGGTTAAATCTTTACGCCGACGCTGGCAGCGTGGGCCACGGGCGGCGTTCTATTTCTTCAGCAGCTTCGCCAGCAGAAACGCCTCGGCGTTGGTGTATTTCTCGGATTTCGAAGTCCCGGGAATCAGCAGGTGGCATTCATGCCTGAAGATGGTCAGGATCACCGCGGAATCAGCAATCAATAACTTCATGTTTTCTCCGGTCATTCCCATCATCATCCATAAAGTCCTTCAATCGACTTTCCCGTGGCTATTTGGTACGGACGACCAAGCGCGTCCTGATAATGGCCTGCCGGATCGATCCCCAGGGCCGAGAACATGGTCGCCGCGATGTCACCGGGGGTCACTCGATTCGATTGCGGCTGCGCGGCCAGGCGATCGGACGAGCCGAACACGGCTCCCGGCGTGATGCCCGCTCCGGCCATGACGATCGAGTACACGCTGGCCCAGTGTTTACGTCCCGGCGTGCTGCCTGCGAAGCGCTTTTCCAACGCCACCAACGGAGCCCGGCCGAACTCGCCCATACAAATGACGAGCGTCTGATCCAAAAGGCCCCGTTCGTCGAGGTCTTCGAGCAGCGCAGAAAATCCTTCGTCGAAACGGGGGAGCAGATGCAGTTTCAGCGCCTCGAAGATGTCGTTGTGTGTGTCCCAGCCGTAGAGGTCGGTCGCCTCCGGATTTTTGTCCTGCCCCCGGTTCGAATGATTCCAGATGACGTTGATCAATGGCACTCCCGCTTCGACGAGACGTCGCGCCAAGACACACGCCTGCCCCGGCCGGTGCCGTCCGTAACGATCGCGCACTCGATCGGGCTCGAGCGACAGATCAAAGGCTTGTCGGCATTTCGGCGACGAGAGCAACTGATACGCTTGACGGTACTGGGTGTCTATGCCGGCCAATCGGCGATCGGCGGTCTGGTGTCCCCGTTCAAGCTCTCGACAGGCCTCTTCCAGCCGTAACTTCAGGCTTTCGCGTGCGACCATTCGTGCCGACGGTAAGCCGGGAAGCACATCCAGGCATGGCACGGCGATCGTTGTCGAGCTGACATCCCCCAGCAGCAGCGTCGCCGTGAGCCGGAAAAAAATCGCAGCACGTTGCATCCACCCGCCAGGAAGATCGAGCCATCGTTAGGCAACTCTCGATTCTAATGGCGCACGCGACACGTCTCAATCGGACTGCGTCCGCGCGTGTCGAAAACGATCTCACCGCCGCAGCCAGCCGGCTCAACTCGACACCAACTCGACACCAACTCGACATAGGAACTACGACACGCATGTCCGGCCGGCGTCGGTTCGTCGATTCTTCCTGCGCGGCGGCTCGGCTACCCTTGCCCCCAGTCAGTCGCCGGCTTTTTCTGCGCCGGCTGCCTGGACACGGTGTTGCTCACGGGGAGGTGCAAGTCGAACTCGCGTCCCAAAAACTTGGGGTCCCGGGGATTGCCGGCGTGGGGAGGGCGCTGGACGTTCTGTTGCAGGCGGGTCGGCTTGTCCAGCACCACTTTGCCGGTATTGTCGCGTTTGAAAGTGTGTTCCCAGATGACGTTCCAATAGAAGTGCTTCAACAGGTGGAATTTGCCGCCCGGCTCTTGCGCAACGAGCATGGTGCAGAACAGCAGCTCCACAACGGCATAGTGCAGGAAGTTATCCGGATGCCCAGAGACCAGGGAATTTGGCTCGACGGACACCCACGACCGGGAGGGCTGGTCAAACAGGTGTGCCGGCACGTCCAGGAATCCCGATGCGGGAATGGTGGTCGCGGCGGCGAGCTTATTCGTTCCCAGGGGGCCCGTCGTCCCGCTGCGGAGGGGATCGTACCAGACTTCAGTCGAGCCGGGGTCCGTGTCGCGGCACAGCGTTTTATTGCTATGGGTGACGAGCACGCTGCCGTCGCGATCTGCGGCGCCGCGATAGCGGGCGTGGTTAGTGCCGATGTATTTGAGCTGGATGAACCCGAGCGTCCATCCGCCAATTCTCTCGCCGGCTGTTCCCGTGAGCCGGATTGCCGCGTTCGCGTTGATCGTCGGCGAGTTAAAATCGAATCCAATCGGAGGCCCGGCGTCCGGCGTGACCGTCGGTTTCGTGCCAGGAGTGCTGACTACCAGCTTCGTTTGCGCCAAATCGATCGTCGCCATGAATACCTCCTATGAAGCAATAAAGCTGACCCGTTGACCCCACCAGGAAAGTCGGCCATTGAAGTGCGAGAAGGAAAACGAAACCGACGAAGCAGGATGAAGTGCCATCCCTGACCGTTGGTCGGATTGTAGCCCACCCAAGTACGGCAGTTGAAGTGTGGCCGCGCGCCCCTATTTCCGCAATTCTCAAGTTGGGCTAGAATCAAGGCCAGTCGGGTCCGCACGTTGCACCCGCAAGCTTGGCATTCCTTCATTCACACGGAGGTTGGGACAATGGCTGTCAATCAGTGGTCGAAGCGTTCGCTCGTCTTGGTCGTATCGGTCTGCGCCATCGGCGGATTTCTGATCGGATCGGCATCAAGTCAGAGTGTGCGCCAGGCGTCTCAAAAAGAACGTGAATACGAAGAGGACGCTCCGACACGGGCGCCTGAAGCCGGCCGATATCAGATGGTCCAAACCAGTGCCGGGACTGTGATTTTTGACACGCGGACCGCGCATTATTGGCAGCGGAATAATGGCGTGGAAGCGACTCGCTGGAACAAACATCACGCCCCTTGGGAAAAGGACGAAAAGTAGGTCTCGCTCATCCTCCGGGATTCTCGCAGCCCGTTGAAAAACGGCGTCAACGTCGAGCCGCGCCCGTCAGGAAGCGGTTTTTATCACTTTGCGCCATGCGAGACTCCGCTTCCTGACGGTCGCGGCTCGATTTTCAACAAGCTGCCAGCCGATGTCGTTCGTGACTCATCGCGGCAATCCGGCGAACATCAGAATGGCATCCATGCAAGTTTGTTGATACAACAGAAGCCGCCATAACGACGGCACATTTCTTGGAACATCGCTGCCTACCGGAGTGTTTGCATGTTGACGATTGCGGGACGTCTCCATTCCACTCGTGATTTCTGCGACGGCGTCTCGCGACGCGATCTGCTGAGGATCGGCACTCTCGCCGCAATGGGGACCATGGGCGGGTGCGCATTGCCGGATCTCCTGCGGGCGGAATCGCTGTCAGGAAAAAAGTCGCCGAAATCAGTCATCATGATTTACCTGGTCGGCGGGCCGCCGCATCAGGATATGTTCGATCTCAAGCCGGAAGCGCCAAAGGAAATCGCCGGTCCCTGGCGGCCGATCGCGACCAATGTTCCCGGATTCGAAATCTGCGAGGCGTTTCCCCGTCTGGCAAAGCTGGCGGACAAGTTGACGGTCATTCGCTCGCTGGTCGGCAATCAGCATGATCACGATGCGATCCAGGTCTTCAACGGCCACGATCCGAAGAAGCAGAAGCCGTCGGGCGGCTGGCCCCAGTTCGGGACGATGGTGTCGAAAGTGCAAGGTCCGTTTTGTCCGGAATCTCCGCCCTATGTCAGCCTGTGCTACACCTGCACTCACGGTCCCTACAACGAACCGGGACCGGGATTTCTCGGCGCCGCCCATTCTCCGTTCCGACCTCTGGGCGATACCCGGAACGACATGGTCCTCAATGGCGTAACACTGGAACGGCTGGCCGACCGGAAATCACTCCTCCAGAATTTCGATCTTCTCCGCCGGGAGATCGATCAAACGTCGATCATGACGGGCCTCGACGCCTTCAACGAGCAGGCGATGGGGCTGCTCACCTCGTCGAAGCTGGCCGAGGCCCTGGATCTCTCGCGAGAAGATCCGCGCACGGTGGCGCGTTACGGGACCGGCGACCCGAAGATCATGATGGACGGCAACGGCGCCCCGCGCGTGCCGCAAAGTCTGTTGCTGGCCCGCCGCATGATCGAGGCCGGGGTTCGCGTCGTCACGCTGAATTACAGCAAATGGGACTGGCACGGCGGCACGAATGCCGAGGGGCGGGCCAACAATTCCATCTTCCTGCGGGAGGCTGAGGATTTTCCGGTCTTCGATCAATGCGTCAGCGCTCTCGTGGAAGATCTGCATCTGCGAGGGCTGGCTGACGACTGCGCCGTCGTCGTCTGGGGGGAATTCGGCCGCACGCCAAAGATCAGTTCGATCGTGGGCCGCGACCATTGGCCCCAGGTGAATTGCGCGTTGCTGGCCGGCGGCACGATGCGGCACGGCCAGGTGATCGGAGCAACCGATCGCATCGCCGGAGAAGCCGTCGCCCGGCCGGTGACCTTTGGCGACGTCTACGCCACGCTGTTCCAGCATCTGGGCATCGATGCCGGGCAAACGACGATTACCGACCTCAACGGCCGTCCGCAATATGTGGTGGAAGACCACTCCCAACCCGTGGCAGAACTAGTCTCCTCTCTGTCATGACTCAGTGGGGTCATAACTCAGTGGGTCATTCTCTAACGGCCAAGGCCATTGTCGCTCTTTTTAGCCAAACGCCGCCCGCCGCCGTGATCTGCCGATTGGCGTCGAGGCAGAGCCACCGCAAATTCAGGCCGTTAGCTCCCTCGAATAGATACCAGATGCTTTATGCGCGAGTCCATTCGTACTTGAACCATCCCACGTCATTGCTCGCAGTGAGGTACGCAGCTTCTCCTCCAAGGAGGATGCGTCCCCCACTGGCAAGCATCAACGTGAAACTTCCCCGGTCAAGCCGGTCGCGTTTCAATGAGACATATGTCGCGGTGAGCAGCAAGCTCTTGTAGGTTCCCTCGAAGACATATTCCATCCCTTCGTGGGCGCCTCCAATGGCCCTGATTGTTCCATAAACGCGATACCCTTTCCTTTTAATTTCAACCGATTGTCTGGAGTCGCCGGCCGGCGTATGGGCATTGCCATTCCATTGTCCTTCGATTTCCTCTCCTGAATAATGGAGGTCTTGCCACCAGGGAAGGACGACCTTATTCCAGAACAGAGTGACTACAGCGAGAGCACCAGCTCCGGCTAAGGTAGAAATGAGTTTTGTTGCGACATCGGTTGTGATCGCACCCATCATGTTATCCTTGCCGGGCCATGGCTAAATCGCTTGCCAGGGACATTAGAAACGCCCGTGGGACCATCCGCAAGCGACGAACCTTGAGAGCGCAAGTTGCAAGTCGACCGGCTCCCGCTCGGCGGTAAAACCACCTCATTTCAGCACAAACTCCAAGATCGCCCGCGCCGCAGGATCTTGCGGCGTGATCGCCGAAAACAGGAGCGAGTTGTGATTGCGCCTGGGCACGCGCAGCAACCGGGCGTCGCAGCCTTTGTCGCAGAGGGCGGCGTGGAATTCGTCGGCCTGCGGTCCGAGCGTCGGCAGATCGTGTTCCGGTGAGAGGATCAGGAAGCGGGGCATGTTGCGACGAACGTGGGTGATCGGTGACGCATCGGCCCGTTGCGCGGTCGAGTCGCCGAAGGCAGATCCGTAAATATCGGCCGCGACGTGCCAACCGGGGGGATTCCATTTCCAGAACGGATCGCTCTGGCCGCGCAGGGGCAGCATATGCTCGAGGCGGAGCGAGCGCGGCCCCGAGCCTCCCAGGGCGCCATATACCAATCCTTCCGGGATGCGGTACACGCCACTGAACGTGATGACCCCCTTGATATCGGCGCTGTTCATCCCCTCGGCCTGCAAATACGATTCATCGGCGGCCAGGAGAGAGACGAGGTGCCCACCGGCCGAATGCCCCATCAGATAGAGTCGCTCGGCGTTGCCGCCATATTCGCCGACGTGCGACCGAGCCCAGGCGACCGCCCTGACCACATCCTGGACGTGCTCGGGATGCATCACCTGCGGAGACAACCGATAATTGGGCAGCACGGCACAAATCCCCTGGCTGGCAAGAAATTCGCCGACCGATGAATAAAGCCCGGAGCAGCGGTTGTCGCCCACGTCCCAGCCCCCGCCGTGAACCAGCACGACGATGGGGAAATTCTGTTTGTTCCTGGGCAGGAACAGGTCGAGCCGGTGCCGAAACGGGTCGGCTCCCGGCCCAGTCTGGTAGGGCACATCGCGCACTTCTTCGATTTCGGTGCTCGCGATCCCCGATTTCCAGATCGGAAAGCTCGTCGCTCGCCAAGCCAAGCCCCGCAAATCTTCCAGACCTGGAAAGGGTTTGGTCGTCGCGTTGGCTTTGTGCAAATCCGGAAAAACGTCGAGCGATGGGTTCTCTAGCAGTTGCGCAATGAATTCGTACGGTACATCGACATGGACAATCAGGGCCGTATCAGTAAGCGAGATTCGCCGTCGGGCCAGGATGTCTGCCAACTTCCGGGCCAGGTCGTGATCGATCGCCTTGAGAACCTGTCCGCCCAGGAAACTGACGCCGTCGAAGAGCTTGCGCAGATCGTCGGCCTGCGCGGCATGCCTGGCGTTCAGTCCAAATTCCAGCCGCAATTCGTCGCCTCGGGTGGAGATGGCGACGCCGATGGCGGAATAATCGGCCGCGCCCTTCTTGATCCAGTCAGTCCCTGGCCCGACGACGAGCTTGCTGATCGCCTGATCGATCCCGATGAAGCCAACCAGTTTTTCGTCCAAGAACTTCGTCAGGCGTTGAATACTCGTCTCCAGGTTGTTGACCAGCACCGACAGATGTTTCTGCCGCCCGCTTTCGAGCAAGGCGCGGACGCCGGCAGGCAACACGCCCTTTTGCTCTGCGGCCCGCGCCTGGATGGCTGCCATCGTCTGTTTGCTCTCGGCGAAAACAAGAGTCTGGTCGTCGAGCATGGTCAATACGAGACCAACGCCCTGGTTCACCGGAAAGAGCTGCTGTTGGAAGAACTGCTCCAACCGCACGGTGTTTCGCCGTTTGAATCTCCCTTCGACGACGATCGCCAGAAAGCCCTGATCGCCTGGCGAGTAACCGACAGTGACCAAGTCGACGTCCTCGAACGGGTCATTTCCGAATGCATCGCAGGCGGTCTTGATCATCCTGGCCCGTTCGAGAAACTCCTTCCGAGAGAGGCCTTCGTACCGCTCAATCTCCTGGGAGTCGTAGTATTGCAAGAGCTGTTGTTCGTCGCCTTGGGCAGCCAGACGCCATTGATCGAGATAATGCTGCACGACTGGCGAATCGCCGTAGTCGCGCAGAAGTTCGCGCCAGTTGAGCGTCACAACGACGTCTGTCTCGGCCGACAGAAGATCGCCGGCTCGAGACCCAGCCCAGGCGGGGCGAGCAAAGCAGATCAGGACCGCAGCGAGCAACTGGATTCGCACGTGCGTCACTCGGTGATTTCGCAACATGGCCGTGGTTCCACCGCGGTGAAAGGGAAAAGCTGCTGGAAATCGTACCTGATGACAATTCAAGCTGGATACAGATCGCTGGCGAAATTCAACTTTAATGGCCGGCTCTGCTTGACCGGCGCAGCCGAGCATACGATTGTATTCGGCACGAAGATTTGCCGGGAAAAGGGTATCGAATATGCCCGGCGATTGCTGGGTCACACCAACATCACGACGACGCAGCGCTACATGCACCTGGACGAACGGGAGTTGGCCGACGCGCAGGACCTGATAGAATAACCGGGGTTCATGCAGGTCCTATTTACTGTCCCACGAAAGACCTGGCTCCTAGTCGCATAAGTGCTCCTCAACCTGCCAGGATTTCGAAGTTCGCATCTTTTGACCGGGAGAATCATATGAAATTCAGCCGTGGCGTGATTCTGGCGATTCTCATTGTCGTCACAGCAACGGCTGGCTTCAGCATTTCAGGTGCCGATGCCCAGAAGTCGGAAATCTCGGGATGGGAATATCACGTCCTAAACCTTCACGACGGAAACATATCTGGAATCGAGGAGACGTGGCTGCCAGAGCTGAACAAAGCCGGCGCCGATGGTTGGGAAGCCGTGGGCATCGCTCCGTTCGAGAATCGGGGCAACACTCAAGGCCTTCGTGTACTGCTGAAGCGCCCCAAGCGATAGAGCCAGTCTGGCTGACGCCTCGCGCAATATTCACAATACAACCCGGCAGCATGCTGCGATTTGCCCGCAATGGGCTGCTCGTCAGACGACCGTGACGTTTCGTGTGTGGATTTCGATGGAACCGGATTCTTGCAAATCAAGGACAATCACGTCCCTCTTTTCTCGCGAATAAATCAGACCGATAACCTCATCGATCGCGTGATTCTCGTTCTGAGGCCGTTCGATTCTCTCGAAAAACGACCTCACCGATTCCATATTTACAATTCCCCCAAATCGAATGATGACCGTTCGATCTTGCTGCTCATTCCAGACGGGGTCGAGGCGCACGTGAAGGGAGATTTCTCGGCGTGGACCGATGCTGAAGTCGATAAGTTGCCCGTCGTGGAAGTTATACGGAAAACGGCGGAATTGCTTGCTCATGCACAGATTGTGCCAGACTCTCAGCCCAATTAAAAGTTGACCCATGACTGGGATTTACTGTCCCACGGGGCGAGAGGTAGGCTGGCCGCTGGCAGTAAAACTTCACCGGAGGTAGCAAGTCGCCATGCGTCATCGGCCTGGATGCTTCAAATTCCCTTATTACAACTCCGTTTTGCTCGTTCACCAGCCGGATTACAAACGGTGGAAATCTGTCGAGATCGGAATGGGACGTAACGAGGTCGTTGCCCTGCTTGGCCGACCGCTCCGCGACCCGTATCTCTCGCCGCAGCCAACGTATTCGGTCTACGGCTA
>DASYAR010000081.1:0-8979 GCA_036501235.1 Planctomycetaceae bacterium | reverse complement strand
GCGACCTGTTTGCCGGTCGCGCCACAGACCTCGCCGCGACCATGTCGCACCGAGCAACATTCTACCAATCCCGTGAATTCCGCGCAATCACTCTTAGCTCAGGCTGTTGGAAAATTGTGAACCGAATAACTCGCTGAGGCGATGCTATTGATCGAGGTATTTCTGTTGCCAGAGTTCTAGCACGAGCAGCGCCCAGAGGCGGTAGCTGTGGTCCCAGCGGGAGGTGACGTGCTCGGTCACGAGTTGCTCGACGGCTTGCGGGCGGAACAGGCCGCGGCTGAGGCTGCGCGGGTCGAGGAGGACTTCGTTTAGGAGCGGCGCGAGCTCGCCGCGGAACCAGTGGTCGAGCGGGACGCCGAAGCCCATTTTGCCGCGCTGCTGGATTGCCGGGGGCAACAGATCCGCAAAGGTTTCGATCAGGATCTGCTTCCCTTTTCCACCGCGCATCTTCCAGTCGAGCGGCATGCCGGCGGCCAAGTCGACGACTTCTTGATCGAGCAGAGGGCAGCGGACTTCCAGGCCGTACGTCATGCTGGCGATGTCGACTTTGTTCAAAATGTCGCAGGGAAGATACGTCAGGACGTCGGCACACGTCGTGCGGGTCGTGAAATCGCGTGACGGGCAGGCCTGGTAGGCCTCGAGCAGAAAATCGGCCGCGTCGGCGCCTCCGAGCCGCTGGCGAAATTCGTCGCTCCACAATCCCGGCAGGCGCGCATCGTCGAAGATGCTGACCCATTTGAGGTATCGCCGTTCCGGGGGATACGATAGGGCCGACAGCAGCCGCTTGAGCCGGCGGCGTTTCGATTTCTGCCGCGTCGACGCCGGCAGATTCTGCCATACCGGCGATGCAATAACTTTCTGCAAGAGCCGGGGGAGCGCATCGAACCGCTGCGCGAGGTTGACGGCCCGATACCGCTCGTAGCCGGCAAACAGCTCGTCTCCCCCGTCCCCCGACAAGGCGACCGTCACGTGCTGCCGCGTCATTTCCGACAGGTACATCGTGGGGATCGCCGAGCTGTCGGCGAATGGTTCGTCGTATTGCGCGATCAGCTTCGGCAGGATCGCCAGGGCCGAAGGCTCGACCACCTGCTCGTGGTGTTCGGTCTTAAATTGTTCGGCAGCCAGCCGGGCATATGACCGCTCGTCGAACGCCTTCACCGGAAATCCGATCGAGAAGGTTTTGACAGGCCGTTCGGAAAGCCGCTGCATCAATCCGGCGACGATCGTCGAGTCGATGCCCCCCGAGAGAAACGCACCCAGCGGCACGTCGCTGCGCATCCGTAGGCGCACGGCTTCTGTGAGGGTGGTGCGCAATTTATCGCGGGCCTGCGACTCTGTCATCGACAGCGCCGGGGCGGGCGGTTTCGCGAACGCCGGCGACCAGTATCTCCGCACCTGCCACTCGCCGTTGCGATACATCCCCCAATGGGCCGGCGGGAGCTTGCGAAACCCCTGCAAGATCGACAGAGGATGAGGCACGTATTGATACGTGAGGTAATCGTTGAGCGCGACGGGATCGAGTTCGCGCGTCACGCCGGGAACTGCGAGCAGCGCTTTCAGCTCGCTGCCGAATAGCAGGCGGTCTTTTTCGAGACGGTACACAAGCGGCTTTTTTCCCAGGCGGTCGCGGGCCAGGAAAAGTTGTTTGCGAGAGCTGTCCCAAATCGCGAAGGCAAACATGCCGCGCAAATGGCCGACGCAATCAGGGCCGTATTGTTCATAGAGATGGACGATCGTTTCCGTATCGCTGGAGGTGCGGAAGCGGTGCCCCTGCCGTTCGAGCGCGGCTTGCAGCTCGCGGTAGTTGTAGATTTCGCCATTGAAGGTGATCCAGATCGTGCCGTCTTCGTTGGAGAGAGGTTGATGCCCGCCCACCAGATCGATGATCGAGAGGCGGCGATGCCCCAGCGCGGCCCCGGGGCCGGACGCTGCTAACGATTCGGGCCTACGGGCCGTCAATTCGGCAAGCTCCCGTGCCGCGCGGTCCGGGGCGAGTGCCGAGTGATAGTAGCCGGCGTCGTCGGGGCCGCGATGGGCGATGGCCGTCGTCATCCGGCCGAGGAGGCCGACGTCCAGCGGCGCGGTGGCGGCAGTCCAGGCGACTCCGGTGATTCCGCACATTGGTTACCTTTTGGTTGACGTGTCAGGTTGGAAAACCTGACCTACGACTTCTCGGTACAACCTGGCATATCCATCGACCACTTGCTGGACGCTGAATTGTGTCGCGATTCGATTTCGGCCGGCGGAGCCGAATTGCGCTGTCAGATTTCGGTCTAGCAGCAGGCGCTGGGCCAACTGGGCGAAAGCGACGCGATCGCCGACGGGGGCCAGATAGCCAGTTTCGCCGTGAACGACCAGTTCGCGGTTGGGTGGAATGTCACTGGCGATGACGGCGAGGCCTGCTGCCATCGCTTCCATGATGCTGTTCGACAAGCCTTCGAAATCGCTCGCCAGCCAGAACAGATCGAATGCTGGCAGCAGCGATTGGGCGTCGTCGCGATGTCCCAGAAACTTGACGCGATTGCCGATCTGCAGCTTACGGGTGAATTGGTCGAGTTTCTCCCGTTCCGGCCCGTCGCCGGCGATCACGAAATAAACTTGTTCCTGCTGGACGCGAATCAGCTCGAAGGCCCAGATGAGATCGTCCAGCCGCTTTTGCCGGGCGAGCCGACCGATGTAGCCGACGACGTGAGCCGCGGTGGGGAGGCCCAGTTGCTGACGCACTGCCGCGCGGGCCGATTCGGGAATGGCTGGCAGATCGATTCCGTTGTGGACGACCGCCAGCTTGTCGTTTGGAACGCCAAGGTGTCGATAAAAATCGGCGACACTGTGAGAGTTGCCGACGAGGCGCGTCGTGCGTGCGATCAAGCGACGATCGAGCGAGAGCTGCCAGCCACTCTTCCACGAATCGACGCACCGTTCCGAGACGACGATCTTGAACGGTGGATGAGAGCCGGCGGCCAGACGGCCGTACGAATTCGCGGCGAAGAGCCACGTATGCAGCACATCGGGGCGCTGCTCTTTCAGCAGCTTGCGCAGCCGCCACCAGGCGACCGGATCGCATTTGAAGCGTTTCCCGAGAACCGTCACGGGGATCTCGGCCTGTTCCAGGTCGGCGGCATACGGGCCGGAGCGGGTGAGCGCGACGACCTGAACCGAAAACTCGGGGCGCGGCAAATGCGTCGCCAGCAAGGTCAGTTGCTTTTCTGCGCCCGAGCGATCGAGAGTGGGGATCAACAGGAGGATCTTGGTCACGCGGCAGATCGTATTCGATTCACCAACTGGGGAAAAGCGCGATGGCGACGCTTGAAATGTATACGCCCGGCACGCGATGATCGTGAAGTTGTTTCACGCGAATTACTCGCAAATCGTAAAACACCGCCGTTTAGCGGCGCGGCGCAGCCAAGCACTCTCAAATCCGACGCTCCTGAAAGCTGACTGTATGTTCGCCCTCTTCGGCAAATCTCGACTCGAATTGGTCCAAGGGGATATCACAGCTCAGGAAGTCGATGCGATCGTCAACGCGGCCAACTCGCAACTCGCGGGTGGCGGTGGCGTCGACGGGGCGCTGCACCGTGCCGCGGGCGCGCTGCTGATGGAGCAGACAGACGCTCGTTATCCGGAAGGATGTCCCACCGGGTCTGCCGTGGCGACCGACGCCGGGCGGCTCAAGGCGCGATACGTGTTTCACGCCGTGGGGCCAGTCTGGCGGGGGGGCGGCGCGGGTGAAGCTGCGCTATTGGCATCGGCCGTTCGCCGCTGCCTCGAATTGGCGGTCGAGCACGCCTGCACGAGCATCGCCTTCCCGGCAATAAGCACGGGGGTCTACGGTTACCCCAAAGACCTGGCGGCCGAGGTGTCGCTGGGGACGACTCGAGAATTTCTCGTCAAGCATACAGATCCGCTTCTGGTGCGATTCGTACTGTTCGACGCCGGAACATTCGGGGCGTTTGCCCGCGTGCTGGAATCGCAGCGCGGTTGACGGTGTCCGAATCGTTTAACCGCGACCCGGCAAGTGACGTGAGAGGGCTCAACTTCGTTGTCTCGCGCACGGCCTGCTGATACAAGAGAGTCGGCCCAACAATAGCGCTCTTTGCCCGGAGTTCTTCTGTGAACCAGCACTCGATCACATCCTGCGAAATGCGAAGCTCGACCGCTTGGCGCTCGAGCGGGGCCATCCTCCTGGCGGTCGCGGCCGTTGCCGCGATTTCCCGAGCGGAGGAGAATACGGCCGATGAACCCGCGCAGAAGGCTGCAACCCCCGCGGCAATTGACGGAGCCCCCGTGGCGCTCAACAAGGCGGGTACGGTGCTACTCGACAAAAAGAACAAGCGCGTCCTGCTGAAGACACACGTGGTGTTGCAAAAAGGGGCGCTGGAAATGCTCATCTGCAAAAAGCAGACGAAGGAGCATGAGTCGATCCTGTCGATCGATGCGCAGGCGTATGTGATTCATACGGGCCTCCTGGCTCTCGACGCCAAACCGGGCACTCCCTTTCGGATCGATACCGAGTATCACGCTCCCACGGGACAGAAGATCGACATTTTTCTGAACTGGACCGATGGCGAGGGTAAAGCTCATCGGGAGCCGGCACGGAGCTGGATCCGTCAGGCGATCAACCGTTTCTGGTCGGTGAAGATGGAGTCGCTCCCGAAAGGTGTGACGCTCCCTAAGAACAGCGAACTGCGCTACGACCGCAAACTCAAGGAGTTGAGCTGGTACGGGCCGATGACGGCCAAACAGCGGGATGAGTTTCTGGCGTTCAGCGAAGACAAGACGTACCGCCGGGCGATCGAATCGTTTTTCGATCACGGCCAGTCGCGCGAGATGAAGGCCGACTGGGTCTTTGCCGGGAGTGGTTTCTACGTCGATGAAGACACCGGCACCAGGCATTACCTGGCCGAGGATGGCGATCTGATCTGCGTCGCCAATTTCTCGGGCGCGATGCTCGACCTGTCGATGGCGAGCTCGGCGTCCGACTCTGAGCGGAACTTCGAGGCTTACACGGAACGGATTCCCGCCAAGGAAACTGAAGTGACGGTCGAGCTGATTCCAGTCCCGGCGGATCTCCAAGAGAAAACCAAAGAGCCCCAAGAGAAAGTGCCCCAAAAGAACGTGAACGAGAAAAAGTAAATGAAGATCACTGAACTGATCTGCCAGATCCTGCGCATCGAAAACGTGGCTGCGAAAACCGCCAGTTGCCAGGATGCGGTGCTGGTGCGGGTCTGTACCGATACGGGCCTGGAGGGAATTGGCGAGGCCGACTCGTCTCCGGAAGTCGTGAAGGCGATTATTGACGCCCCCTTCAGCCACAATATCGCCTGCGGCCTGCGCGAATTGCTCATTGGCGAGAATCCGCTCGACACCGAACGACTGTGGCAGAAAATGTACCGCCGCACGATGTATTTTGGCCGCAAAGCAGTCGGCATCACGGCGATGGCGGCGGTCGACATGGCGCTGTGGGACCTGAAAGGCAAACATTTCGGTGAGCCGATTTACCGCCTGCTGGGAGGCCGCCATCATGATCGACTGCGGGCCTACGCCTCGATTTTGTTCGGCCGCGACGGCCAGGCCACGCGCGACATCGGACAGAAATGGACCGCCGCCGGTTACACAGCGGTCAAATTTGGCTGGGAGCCGATGGGGGAAAGCGAATCACTCGATCGCGAGCTGGTCGGCGGGGCGCGGGCCGGGGTGGGAGACGACGCCACATTGTTGATCGACGCGGGCTGCGTATGGGATGCCCGCACGGCGCTGCGCCGAGCGACGGCTTTCGCCGAGCAGCGAATCGAATGGTTGGAAGAGCCGTTGCGGCAGGACGACGTCGACGGCTACGTCTGGCTCCGGGACCGTTCCCCCGTGCCGATCGCCTCCGGCGAGGGGGAATGCGGGCGGGAATCGTTCCGCCCGTTCATCGAACGGCAGGCGCTTGACGTCTATCAGGTCGATCTGGCGCGGAATGGATTCACCGACGCGGCATACATTCGCAGCCGCGTGGAGGAAGCCGGCGCGCGGCTGTGCAATCACTGTTACACCAGTCCGATCACGGTGGCGGCGAGCTTGCACTGGTTGTCGACGTGCCGTGATGCGTTCTTGTTCGAAGACTGTGTCGAAGATTCGCCATTACGGAACGAGCTAACTACGGAACGGGTGCAGGCGGTCGGCGGCTGGATCAAGGTGCCCGAAGGTCCGGGGCTGGGGGTGACGCTTAACGAGGACTTCGTGTCACACCATCTGGTCACCGAATCCGGCCGTTGCGATTTCTGAGCCACGATTTGCCATGAGTATTTTCGAACAATTCGGCATTTCTCCCCTCATCAATGCCTCCGGCGCCGTGACACGGCTCGGCGGAGCGCCCATGCCCGAGGCTGTGCTGCAGGCGTTTCGCGACGCGGCGGGAGAAGCGGTGTCCCTCGAGCAGTTGCAGGGGGCTGCGTCACGGCGAATCGCCCGCATCACGGGAACGGAAGCGGGGCTGGTCACCGCGGGATCGGCCGCTGCGCTCACTCTGGGGACGGCGGCCATTCTCACCGGCGCCGATCCGGGGAAGATGGAGCGATTGCCGCTCTGCGAAGGCTTTCCGCATGAGTTCGTGATCGCCCGCGAGCAGCGGAGTGGTTACGACCATGCCGTGCGGGCGGCCGGCGCGCGACTGGTGGAAGTCGGCTTCAACGAGATCGTCGCGAACGCGGGAGTGCGGCGGACCGAGGCCTGGGAATACGAAGCCGTGTTCGGCCCGAATACGGCCGGCGTGGTATATGTATTTTCTCCGACGTCTCAGCCGCCGCTCGAGCAGGTGCTGGAAGTTTCGCGCCGGTATGGGTTGCCGGTGCTGGTCGACGCAGCGGGGGAGTTGCCGCCGCGGAGCAACCTGGAAACGATTGCCGCCCGCGGGGCCGACCTGGTCGCCTTCAGCGGCGGGAAGGCGATTCGCGGGCCACAATCGACCGGAATCCTGTGCGGTCGCCGAGACTTGGTTGCTGCGGCCGCCGTGCAGATGGTCGATATGGACGACCACTATGATTTGTGGGACCCGCCGGCCGATTTCATCGACAAACGATTGTTCGGCGGTATCCCGCGGCACGGAATCGGCCGCGCCATGAAAGTCTCAAAGGAAGAAATCGTGGCGCTGCTGACGGCGCTCGATCTGTTCGCCTCGGGGGCGTACGACGCAGTGCGGGCTGATTCCCGACAGTATCTCGAAACGATCACCGCCCGGCTGCGCGAATTGCCGGCGCGATGCACGATCGACGACGGCGACGGCGAAAGTCTACCCAATCTCGAAATCGCGATCGACGAACGGCGGCTCGGAAGACCAGCCCTCGAAGTCTGCCGGCGCTTGCGACGGGGGATGCCGCCGGTATATGTCGGGCACGGACGCCTGTCTTACGGCATCCTCATGATCAATCCCCTGTGCCTGACATCTGCGCGGGCCGAAAAACTGGCGATGCGGTTGCAAGAGGAATTGACGCCGTGAAGATTGTTGGAGTATCGACAACAGAAGAAGACCTTGCCCGCTTTCACTTGACGCTGCTGTAGTCGAACGCCGCGTCGGACGTTTCGTCGTCGATTGTTTCCATCCGTTTTTTGGTGAGCGCCCCGGCGTCTTCGATCGTCTTGGATGCGATCGTCGGCACGCCGCCGCATCAAACAGACGTCGGCAGAGCGATTGTTCCGCCGACATTGCCGAGGGCCTCCTGTTTGCGTTAAGGTTAACCTGTCTCAAGCACCCTCTCCCGTCTGGCGGAAAAGGCGATGGAACAAGACGCAGGCTTCCGCATCGATTTTCCGATGTATTCGTACCTGATGGAGCCGGGGCCCAGGCCGGGCGCTCTGCGCGATCCGGAAACCGGCTTGTTGTTTGTCCCGCTGTGGACGGATCGCGAGCGATTCGACGCGTTCGTCGAGTGTTTCGAATTCGGCGGCCCCATCTCGGGGCTGCAAATCGACAATCGTTTCGAGTTGACCGACTTTCTCAGTCGCTTCCAGAATCCCGCGATCACGCAAGTTGCGATTGACCCGGATGCGCTGCCTGAACTACCGTTTGATCTGCTGGACATCGCGGACGTCGTCGAACTGGTCAACAAACCAAAGCCCAAGTGATTCGCCTTTCCGCCGCGCACTTGTGACTGCCGCCGCCCTGTTTCACCTTCAGGAACCCCAAGTCATGAGCGTCGATCCGTTGAAATTCACCAAAGCCAAGCCGGGGACCGATGAAAAGGTGGAGATGCTTTCCGCCCGATATGCAGCCGGCGTGGCGCTGTGGCACGATCGTGACCGTGATGATCATGGCCCCAAAGAGGGAGACTTGCAGGGACTGATCAGCGATTCGCAATCGCCCCCTTTGCCGCTGCCCGAGTCGGACGACGAAGTCTGACATGCCGATTTGGGTGGATGCCGACGCGTGCCCGCGCGAAATCAAAGAGATTTTGTATCGCGCGGCGGAGCGGCGGAAGATCAAAGTGACGTTTGTCGCCAATCAATTGCTGCGCGTGCCGCCATCGCCGTTCATCGAGAGTTTGCGTGTCGCGCACGGGATGAACATTGCCGATCGCCGAATCGTCGAGCTCGTGACACCAGGCGATCTGGTTGTCACGGCGGATATCCCGCTGGCCGCGGACGTGGTCGCCAAAGGGGGCCAGGCCCTCGATCCCCGCGGCGAGCTCTATACCGAGGCCAACGTCGGCGGGCGGCTGGCCGTCCGGAATCTCTTGGATGAATTGCGCGGCGGTGGCGAGATCACCGGGGGGCCTTCGAACTTCAGCACACGCGATCGGCAGGCGTTCGCCAATCAACTCGACCGCTGGCTGGCGAAAGTGAAGTGAGCCTTAACGGCCTGTTGAAAAAGGGGACTGTCCCAATATCGTTCGGCTCAAAAGTTGCTGTAGCCGCGCCGCTGCATGTCTCAGGAATTTATCCGCATCCGGCACGCAATTTGCGCATCGCTCGAACAGATCATAGGAATCTGTCAACCTGGCA
>DASYAR010000080.1:0-7826 GCA_036501235.1 Planctomycetaceae bacterium | reverse complement strand
GAAAATCAATGTGTTTTCCAAGGCATTCATCGCGCGGAGCTGATCGAGCACCCGGCCGATCTCGCGATCCATGCGATCGACCATCGCCGCATGAATCGCCATTTTCGTCGCCTGGAACTGCCTCTGGACATCGCTCAGCTCGCTCCACGGCAACGGCCGATTGATCTCGCCGAGGCCGAGTTTTCCGAACGCCGCAGGAAAATGGTAAGGGGGACCGACGTCTCGCTCAAGCGGCGACAGTCGACAATTGACAATGCCCAGACTCTGCAACCGCCGCCAGCGCTCGCCGCGCGCGGCATCCCAACCCGCTTCGTACTTGCCCAAATAGCGCGCAATGTCTTCGGCCGGGGCCTGGAGCGGAAAATGGGGCGAAGTGAAGCACAGATAATGGAAGAACGGCCGGTCGGAGAACTTCTCGGCATGGTCCTTCAGACATTTCCGGGCGTGGTCGGCAATTGCCGTCGTGGCATAGTAGCCGCTGCCTGGCGCCGCGGCCGGGAGAGGCTGGTCATCTTCGAAATGGCTCTGCGGAGTGAAAAATCGGTTCTGATCAGCCAGATCATAGGAACGGTCGAAACCGTTTTGCAGCGGCTTGCCGTCGATATGCCACTTGCCCGAGTGGTAGGAGCGATAGCCGAGCGGCCGCAGCATTTCGGGCAGCAGGCGGGCCCATGAAGGCCTGACCCCCTGGCCGCCGCTGGGAATGCCGGGCACGGTGTCGCGGCGCACCTGCTGGGCGTAATAACCAGTGAGCAGCACGCCACGCGAAGGCCAGCAGCGCGCCGTGTTGTAGAACTGCGTAAACCTCAAACCATTTGCGGCGAGGCGATCGAGATTCGGGGTGGCAATTTCGCCCCCATAACAGCCGAGGTCGGAATATCCGAGATCGTCGGCCAGGATGAAGACGACGTTAGGCCTGGTCTTGAGCGCCTCGCCACCCTGGACCGATACCGAGGACGCCGAGACGGCGACCGCCAAAACAATCGTCCACAATCTGAGGATACGTCTATGTTTGTCGAGCCGGCGTCTCGCCCGCCTGAGGACAGATGAAACGCCGCTTTCCTCATTCCGGCCGATCACGACACGACCCATTTTCGGCGTGTTGCTGTTCATGGTTGTCCTCTCTGCCGCGCGTCTCGTCAGATCCTCGTGTCCCGACATTGCCAGTTTGCAAAGATCGTCTGCCTAATTGATGCGCATCAGGGGCTGGAGCACCCGCTTCACGTTCGATGGCTGACTATAGCGCAATCCCATATGCACATGAAAGTTACAGCAACATTTCCACGGCCGGTCAGGGCTGGCACGCAACTTGCCTTATGTTTCTGCGACGAGTCGATGCAACCAGGGGAGGCTGCGCCTGAACACAGCGTTTCCGGCTTGGCTCTTCAAGGGTAGTCCGACTGGAGGTTTAGCCGGGACGACTTTTCGTCGAGCCCGGGCGAGCGCCTATTCTTCCAGTCGGCTACTCTTTTTTATTGCGCTGGCTCGCGATCTGTTGAGGATCGCTCAGGCAGGGCTCGCGTTTCTTCTTCGTGATCAAAATCGGAACGATCCACTTGCTGATTCCTCCCAGTAAACCCGATATCCGAGTCAATTTCCACTATGCCAGATCAAACAGCATGATTTCTGCATTCTCGCTCGCGCTCGCGGAAATCCGATGCTCGTCGCTGATCGCCAGTCCATCCCCCGTCTCAAGTGGTGTTCCGTCAACGTGGACCTGCCCCCGCAAGACTTGCAGCCACGCGTGCCGGCCCTCGGGAATCTCGTGACTGACCGCATCCCCGGCCAGCAGCGTCGCCAGATAGATTCGGGCATCCTGGTGGATCGTCAGCGTCCCTGAGCCCCCCGCGGGCGAGGCGACCAGTCGTAGTTGACCAGTCGTTTGCCCGCCGCCCACGGCAAGCTGCTCATAGCTCGGCTCCAGTCCTTTGCGTTCCGGCAACAGCCAGATCTGATACAGATGCGCCCAGCAATCGGCCGACGGGTTGAACTCGCTGTGCTCAACGCCGGTTCCCGCCGTCATACGCTGCAGTTCGCCGGCTCGAATGATCGAACCGGTTCCCAAGCTGTCTTTGTGTTCGAGCGCCCCTTCGAGCATGTAAGTGACGATCTCCATGTCTCGATGGCCGTGCATGCCAAAACCCATACCGGGCGCGACCCGATCGTCGTTCATGACGCGGAGCGAGCGAAAACTTTTATGCGCCGGGTCGTAATAGTCGGCGAAGGAAAACGTGTGATACGTATTCAGCCAGCCATGGTCGAAGTGACCCCGATCGTTCGCTTTGCGGACGCGTTTCATGATCTGCTCCTGTAATCGATGGTTCTGCGTATTTTATCGCAGCTACGGATAAATACCGGGTCCGATCGAATTCCTTACACGGACCGGCCGCGCCGTATCGAGATATTCCCTTCAATCGCCAGCAGACGTGTGGCAGAGTCAGAGCGTCAAGTGAAGCTGGACATCGGGCGCGTCGCGATCATCCGATGTCAGGTTTGGAATCGCTCACAGGCAACGCCGGCGATGGCCCTGACCGAATGGCGCGGACGCGATCGCGTTGCTCCTCGTCCAACTCGTCGGGCCTATCGCTCGGTTTCCGACTCCGGCGGTGCGGCCGTCATTGCGGCGGGTTATAGGCTGCGATGTCGATTTCCCGCCCGCTCCGATCTCGCCACATGGCGTTATCTTCGATTCGTGGTCGGTTTGGCCTGCGCACGTCCGGCCGTGGGAATTACGGCTCTGTCTTCGGATTCGAAGCGGTACGGCAGACGCTGCTTATAGAGTTCCAGCGTGCGAGTCAGTTCCTGTTGCAGCCCCTTGTCGGTGGCCAGTTTGATCGCTTTGGATTCGAATTCGATGGCCTTGGCGAAGTCCCCGATTTCAGCATATCCAGCCGCCAGGACGCTGATCGCCTCGGGCTGCTTCCACTGTGTCAGGTCGCAGGCGTGCATGGCGTCTACCACGGCCTGTTTCCCGTCGCGGAATTTGGGATCGGGCGCCGCAGCGCGAATGAATGCTCGCCGCCGCCGGGCGAAAACGTCGTTGGGATACTGCCGCAGAACTTCTGAAACGTCGGCCAGCGCCTTGGCATAGTTACGCTCGTACAACCACGCCGAGCTGCGGCTGTGGAGCGCCTGCATGTCGGCAGGATCGAGCTTGAGCGCCGCCGTGTAGTCGGCGATCGCTTTTTCGAATTCGCCGAGCTCCGCGCGGATGTCGCCGCGCAGGACGAGCGCCGGCGCATCCTGATGCAGCTTCAGGGCCGCTGTCAGGTCGACGAGGGACTGTTGAAACTCCTTCTTGTGGCACCTGGCATGGCCCCGCATGATGTGTGCGTGCCGGTTGTTCGGATCAAGATTCAATGACTCGTCCAAGTCGACCAGGGCCTCTTCGACTTTGCCCGCTCCCAGCAATGCGGCGCCGCGAGCCGAAAACGCCGAACTGTTTCGGGGATCGAGCTCGGTCGCTTGATCGGCGTCGGCGAAAGCTCGTTCGAAATCGTGAGTCTCCAGCCACAGCCCGGCCCGATTGCGATATGCCCCCGCGTACCCCGGACAATGACCCAGGCATTCGCTGAGATCGGCCGCCGCTTTCTCGAACTGCCCGCGCTCGGCCAGCAGCGTCCCCCGCAGGAACAATGCGTCGACCGAGTGCGGATCGAGCCCCAGGGCCTGATGGAGGTCGGCCAGCGCCTTTTCGAACTGCCGCATCTCGGCTCGCGCGTTGGCCCGACTGACGAGTGCTTCGATCATTTTCGGGTCGAGGCGCAAGGCCTCGTCATAGTCGGCGATCGCCTCTTCGATCTGGCGAGATGCCAGCCGCGCGTTGCCGCGCGCGACGCACGCTCCCACGTCATCCGATACTTCCTCGATCCGTTTGGAGAAATACGCAACGGCATGCTTGGGCGTCGAAACATCCGGCTTGGCGATCCAACCCGTGTTTTTCGCAGAGACCCAGAGCCAGGTGGAATCGACGTCTTCCACACGAAAGAATTCGCCGGCCCGCAGAGTCTGAACGACATCCTGGCCGCGCTTCATTTTCGTTTCCCGCAGGACGACGATCGTATCGCCGATTTCTTGTGCCTGCGAGATTTGCGACATGATCCCGATCAAAATCAGCGAAAGAACCCCATTGACTCGGATCATGGCACAACCCTCCGTGGAAATTGAAGTCGCGATCGCGACGGCCGGGAGTTCTATCAGAAACTGGTTTGGAGTGGGAATAGGAAAATAGGCAGATGAGGGGGGATAGCCCCTCTTGAGTTCTGACGCCGCGTGCTGGTATATAGCGTGCCCCCTTTCATCCGACAGACGCGAAATCGGCGATTCGAATGTCCGACCCGGCAGGATTTTCCGACGACGATCCGTTCGCTCCCGAGGCGGAGAGCGAGACGAATCCTGAATTGGCTGGCGCGGCGAACCTGGATCCGGCCGACGAATTGCCGGCTGAATCGGACCTCCTCGTCGAACCGGAAATCATTGGTGACGGCTGGTCGGGGGCCGACATCGAAGAGGCCTATCTCAAAGCCCTGTCCGCAATGGAGGAACTTCCCGACGAGGAAGATCCGCCGGCCGGCGAGAGCATTCCACTCGAAACGATTCCGGCGACGGAACCAGCCACCCCGGCTGTCAATCCACCGACAGACGTATTGTCGAATCCGCCAATTGAAGGTCTTCCCGGGCCGGCCGGTCCTGTTGTCTCGCAACAACCGGCGAGCGTTCCCGCCGGCGCGCCTCTTGTATCCGGCCCGCGGCTGGCCAGGGGAACCGATCGGCCTCCCAAAAGCGAAGTGCTGGAAGATTACTCCAACGTCTCCCCCGCGCAAGTTATCGAAGCAGCAATGTTCGTCGGCGGCGCACCGCTGACGGCGCGCAAGATCGTCGGCATGCTCCGCGGCAGCTTCGACACGGCGTTCGTCGAACAGACGATCGAAGACTTGAACTCGGCCTACCTGGCACAGGCCCGTCCCTATGAGATCCGACACGGAGAAGGAGGTTACCGGCTCGAACTGCGCCCCGAATACGATCGCCTGCGGCACCGCGTGTACGGCTCGGGACCGCGCGAAGTGCGACTGGCACAGGACGTGCTCGAAGTGCTGGCCCTCATCGCCTATCGGCAGCCGATCGCGCAGAAGGAAATCGAATCGCACGGCAAGCAGAACGCCGGCAACCTGATCCGGCAACTCCTGCGCCGCGATCTGATCGCCTTCGAGCGCGGCCCCGGAGGCCGCAAAGACCTGCAGTATCAAACGACCCCCCGCTTCCTCTCGGTTTTCGGCATCGCCAGCCTCGATGAGTTGCCGCAAGCCGAAGACCTGGCCAAAAAGTGAACAAGCCACAGATACACTCAGATAGACACAGTTAAGAGAGAAGTGGCTCAATCAGAATTCGTCTCTGTGATTGATACCGCGGGAGTAATCCCGCGGCTCGCTGGGGCTGGCCGCTTAGGGCGGCATCCCGTATCTTCAGGATATGTCGTGGGACACGATTCTGGGTCATGCGCGGGAAGTTGAAAAGCTCCGTTGCGGCTGCGCCGCCGGCAGGCTGGCGCACGCCTATGCCTTCGTGGGCCCTGCGGGCATCGGTAAGCAGCTTTTTGCCCGTGAGTTCGCCAAGTGTCTTTTGTGCGATCGCCATGCCGATGCAGACTTCGACTCGTGCGGCCAATGCTCGAGTTGCGCCCAGGTGGCGGGCCATACGCATCCCGACCTCTTGACGGTCAGCCTTCCCGAGGGGAAGCGGGAAATACCGATCAAATTGTTCATCGGCGAGGACGAAAGCCGCGGCAAAGAGGGATTGTGCTACGACATCACGCGAAAGCCCATGTCGGCCCGGCGGCGTGTGGCGATCATCGACGACGCGCAGGCGATGAACGAAGAAGGGGCGAACTCACTGCTCAAGACGCTGGAAGAACCACCGCCGAGTTCCGTGCTGATCCTGATCGCCTCCAGTGCCGATTCTCTGCTTTCGACCATTCGTTCGCGGTGTCAGGTCATCACATTTCAGCCCCTCTCGGCCGCCGACGTGGGGTATCTGCTGCTGCGAGAAGGGCTGACGACTGACGAGCGCGAAGCGGCGCAAGTGGCCGGCCTGTGCGACGGCAGTCTGGATGCGGCCCGGCAACTTCTCGATCCCCAACTCAGGGCCTTGCGAGAAGAGCTGTATGGCCTATTGTCCGCCGAACCGTTCCACAGCGTGCAAACGGCAGGACGGATGATCGAATGCCTGGAACCAGCCGGATCCGAAAAATCGTCGCAGCGCGAATACGCCGGCTGGATCGTCCGGTTCTGCGTCGAGTTTTTCCGCCGCGCGATGCTGGCTGTCGCCGGCGCCCCGGCGAGTGCAGCGGCCGAGGTGCCGCAAGTTCGCAAATTCGTGCAGCGGTTGGGTGAGCCGGCCTGTGAGACGCTCGACCGTCTCACCGACCTGGTCGAACGCTGCCTGGCCGCAGAACGCCACATCGCCGCCAATGCGCCGATCCCCCTCTGTCTCGAAACCTTCTTCGACGACCTCGGCAAAACCATGCGCCGTCCGTAGCCCGCTGGAGTCCAGGCTTCAGTCTGCGATCTCGCCGGATCGAGCACAGAATTGCATGCGTGGCGGACCGATTGAGCACTCTGCGGATGAAACCCTGTGATCGGTCTCCAACTGCACAGGCTGAAGCCTGAACTCCAGCGAATAGCATTGCCGATGGCAGGTCGATCCGTCATACTTTTCTGAGGGAGATTTTCATGCGATCGGTGACATTCTTGCTGCGTTTCCAATGGTGTTTGCTGGCTGCGGCGCTACCGCTCGTCGTCGCGCGGCCGGCCCGCGCGGCCGACATTTCGGGCCAGCAGATTTACGCCGCGAAATGCGTGAGCTGCCACGGCGCGCAGGGGGAAGGGAATTCCAAGCAGAAGCGGCGGCTCGAAGGGGACCGCTCGGTCAATCAGCTCGCCGAGCTGATCGGCAAGACGATGCCTGAAGACGACCCCGGTTCGCTCTCGGCACAAGAATCGGCCGCGGTCGCCGCTTACATTCACGACACGTTCTACTCGGCGGTTGCCCGCGAGCGCAACAGGCCCGCGCGTGTCGAGCTGGCGCGCCTGACGGTCCGCCAATACCGGCAGGCTGTTTCCGACGTCGTCGGCAGCTTCCGCGGCGCCGCGAAATGGGGCGATGCGCGGGGCCTGAACGGCGAGTACTTTGGCGGCCGCGGATTCGGCCGTCGCGATGCCGCTACGAAACGAGTTGACGCGCTGGTGAATTTTAATTTCGGCACCGAGGCACCGGTCCCCGAGATCAAAGAACCGCACGAGTTTTCGATCCGCTGGAACGGTTCGGTACTGGCTTCCGCGACCGGCGAATACGAATTTGTCGTTCGCACCGAGCATGCACTTCGGTTATGGGTCAACGACCTGAAGCAGCCGTTGATCGACGCCTGGGTGAAATCGGGCAAGGAAACCGAATACAAAGCGAACCTGCACTTGCTGGGAGGGCGGGTCTATGGCCTGAGGCTGGAATTTTCGAAAGCCAAACAGGGAGTCAATGATTCCAAGAAACAAAAAGAGACGCCCCCGTCGCTCCCTGCGTCGATCGCCCTGTTGTGGAAACCGCCGCACAGCGCGCTCGAGCCGATTGCCGCCGGGCGTTTGTCTCCCCACGGCGCGCCCGAAATGTTCGTGTGTTCGACCGCGTTTCCCCCCGATGACCGCAGTTACGGCTGGGAACGCGGGACGACCGTCTCGAAGGAATGGGACCAGGCGACGACGAGCGCTGCGATTGAAGTCGCGAGCTATGTCGTCGGGCGGTTGAATGAATTCGCCAATACGCGCAACGACGACAAG
>DASYAR010000079.1:0-3305 GCA_036501235.1 Planctomycetaceae bacterium | reverse complement strand
GAGAATGTTCTGGCGGAACGAGTAGACACGCTTGCGCTGCTGGTCCATCACCTCGTCATATTCGAGCAAGTTTTTGCGTTGCTCGAAGTGGCGTTCTTCGACGCGGCGCTGCGCCTTTTCGATCTGCCGACTGACCATTCCGCTTTCGATGGCTTCGCCTTCCTGCATTCCCAGCCGCGTCAGGATGCTGCGCACCCAGTCGCCGGCGAAGATTCGCATCAGATCGTCTTCGAGCGACAGAAAGAACCGACTCGAACCGGGGTCTCCCTGGCGTCCCGAACGGCCGCGAAGCTGCAAGTCGATGCGGCGGGCTTCGTGCCGCTCGGTCCCGATGACGTGCAGCCCCCCCAGCTCGGCGACCTTGCGCCCCTCGGCGACCATGCCTTCTTCGTCGGCGATTTTCTTGGTCAACTCGTCCCATTCGGCTTTCGGGATTTCGAGCCGCGACACGTATTTGTGTTTGAGCTCTTCCCAGGCGGCCTGATCGGGATTGCCTCCGAGGATAATGTCGGTCCCGCGGCCGGCCATGTTCGTGGCGATCGTGACGCCCGCCAGCCGCCCGGCCTGGGCGATGATGTCGGCCTCGCGCTCGTGATGCTTGGCGTTGAGGACTTCGTGCTTGATGCCGTATTTCCCCAACAGGTCACTGAGCAGCTCCGACTTCTCGATCGACACGGTCCCCACGAGAATCGGCCGGCCCGTTTCGTGGATCGATCGAATCTCGTCGACCACGGCGTTGAACTTCTCCCCCTCGCTGCGGAAGATCACGTCGGCGTGGTTGACTCGCTTCATGGGCCGGTTCGACGGCACGGCCACGACGTCGAGCTTGTAGATTTTCAAGAACTCGTTGGCTTCGGTCATGGCGGTTCCCGTCATGCCGCCGAGCTTGTTGTACAGCTTGAAGTAATTCTGCAATGTGATCGTGGCCAGGGTCTGGTTCTCGGCCTTGACCGTGACCCCTTCCTTGGCCTCCACCGCCTGGTGCAGCCCGTCGCTCCACTGCCGCCCCTTCATCAGGCGGCCGGTGAACTCATCGACGATGATAATCTCTCCCTGCATCGAGACGTAATTCACGTCACGCTTATACAGGTAATGCGCTTTGAGAGCATTGTCGATCAGGTGCGGCCACTCCATGTTCCCGGCCGTGTAGAAGCTTTCGACGTCTGCGATTTCTTCGGCCGCGCGGATCCCCTCGTCGGTCAGGTGGCAGGTGTGCTCTTTTTCCTTGATTTCGAAGTGCACATCCCGTTTGAGCTGCCGGGCGATGCGATCGGCCTTGCGGTATTTGTCGACGTCGTCTTCGGCCGGGCCCGAGATGATCAGCGGCGTTCGCGCTTCGTCGATCAGGATGTTGTCGATTTCGTCGACGATCGCGAAATTCAGCTTTCCCTGGACCTGCATGGCATTCGTCGGCTTCATGTTGTCGCGCAGGTAGTCGAAACCGAATTCGTTGTTCGTGCCGTACGTGATGTCGCATTGATAGGCGTTGATCTTCTCTTCGCGGCCCCCTTCTTCGTGGTCCTGACCCGACTGAATGCAGCCGACCGTGAGGCCCAAACCCATGTGCAGGGGGCCCATCCATTCCATGTCGCGGCGGGCCAGATAGTCGTTGACGGTGACGACGTGCACGTGCCCGGCCAGCGCGTTGAGGAACGCCGCCAGCGTCGCGACGAGGGTTTTCCCTTCGCCGGTGACCATTTCCGCGATCATGCCTTTGTGCAGGACGTAGCCGCCGATCATCTGCACGTCGTAGTGACGCATTTTGAGGTGCCGGCGCCCCGATTCGCGCACTGCGGCGAACGCTTCGGGGAGCAGATCGTCGAGTGTTTCGCCTTTGCCGAGACGCTCGCGGAATTTCGCAGCGGTCTGTTTCAGCTCGTTGTCCGACAGAGACTGCCAGTACGGTTCCTGCTGATTGATGTTGTCGAGGAGCGAGCCGGGAGTGATCGTCGTCTGGTCCCCCGTACGGACGAACCCCAGCCGCCGCATCAGGCGTTCGTTCGAGGCCCCAAACAGCCCCGTCAGAAACCGCTCGATCATGGCGGTCAGAGAGACGAAGAAATCGCCGATTTTTTCGAGAAAATCCATGCTATTGCCTGTGAAAAATGCTTCGAGCGCCGCCCTGGAGGGTCCAGCCGCCGTGTCCGGCAGCCGCTACGAATCCGGGGGCGGCCGACAGCCCACCCCACACCCGAACGTCCACCCCGATTGCCTGGTCAAATCCACCGAGAAAACGTGGGTGGCGCGCAAGCACTGCGCTTCTGGCAATCTGCGCAAAGTGTATGCAGCAGGCAAAAATGCGTCAATCCCGTTCCGGTTGGCTCGCCGGGTGGACTTTAGTCCACAGGTCTCTTGCTGAAGGCCTGAACTCCAACGGACATTGCTCAGCCATCCGAAGTCTCTTAGCATCACGGAACATCCACAGCCGCACTACGCACGACGTCAGATGGCAGTTTCCACCGTTTCACCGGCGATCACGGGTCCTCGCGCAAATCCGCTGCGCACAACGATCGAGCTTGTGGCGTGTCTGGTGATTCTCGTCTCGCTGTTCCGTACCTATCTCGCCGGTGGGTACATGATCGAAACGGGGTCGATGGCCCCATGTCTTCTCGGGAAGCACCGTCCGGTCGTTTGTCCGAGCTGCCATTTCCCGTTTGCCGTGGACGGAACGGGAAAGCCAGCCAGGGCTGTCTGCCCGAATTGCGGTAAGATGGGGATCTCCGTCGAAGGTCTGCCCGAAAATGACGGGGATCACCTGCTCGTGCATCGCGGCATGTACGAGCTGCGTGCACCTCGGCGCTGGGAAGTGATCGTGTTCCAGAATCCCAACAAGCCGGAGCAGGCCTACGTCAAACGCCTCGTGGGACTGCCGGGCGAATCGGTGCAGATCAAGGGGGGCGACGTCTACGTTGCAGACGAAATCCAGGTCAAAGATTATGCGACCCAGCGGGGACTGCGCATCCCGGTTTACGATCACGACTTCCGTCCCCCCGACGACGATCCCGACTGGCGGCCGCGTTGGGTGATCGAACAGCCGGAGGGGCACTGGCATGCCTCCGGCGGAAAGTTTCGGTTTATGCCGAGCAAAGCAACATCGTCGGATCAGCTCGAATGGGTGCGCTATCGGCATTGGATCCGGCAGGGCGGCTCCCATTCCACAAGCGTCCCGCTGGCGAACTGGCCTGAATCACTCGAGCATCTCCAAGGCGGCCTGGCCCCGCTGCACTACGACGCAGACGGCCAGATCCTCGTGTACCGGGGGGCATTGCCATTAGAGTTGCGAGATCGGCTGTTGAAGGGGTTGG
>DASYAR010000078.1:0-28929 GCA_036501235.1 Planctomycetaceae bacterium | reverse complement strand
AGCCGACGTTCGATGCGGCGCCGATGGCGGCTGCCAGCCACGGACGATGTCGCTCCGGCCAGCATTCCATGACCAAGGCGACTCCCAGCGACCACTCCCCACCCATTCCCAGGGCCGAGACGAATCGCAAGGCACCCAAATGCCAGGGTTCTTCGGCAAAATAGCAGCAGCCGGAGAACAGCGAATAAGTCAAAATGCTGAGCGACATGGCGCGCACTCGCCCGATTCGATCCCCCAGCCAGCCGAACACGAGGCCCCCTCCCGCAGCTCCCAGCAAAAACAACGCCGTGACCAGTCCCATCCATTTGCCGACTTCACCTGAGTAGCCCATCTGATGCAGGGCCGGTCGCGCGACGAGGGGGAAAATTCCCATTTCGAGGCCGTCGAACATCCACCCCAGAAAGGCGGCAATCAAGGTGAGCCATTGATGGCCGGTGAGGCGCAGCGCCGCGGTTTGAAGCGGCGCGCCGGCCGCTTGGAAATCGGCTTCGGGAGGGCTCGTCATGGATCAGCTCGCAGGTTTTTGTTCCGCATCAAACAATCGTGAGACGAGGTCCGCCTCGGGGGGCGCCGTGCACAGGCTGACGGCGATGCCCGATACGAGGGACACGGCCAAGCCCCACAGCAACGGATCGAGATCAAGCAGGAAGTACGGTCGGAAGCCGGTGAACTGGCCGATCCGCTGTTCGCCGGCCAGTCCCAGGAATCCGACGACGTACAGGGACATAACCGTCGCCGCCCCCGTGATCATCGACGCCAGCATTCCCCGCTCGGTCGCCCGGCGCCAGTAAGCCAGCATCAACGCCGGGACGCAAAACGTCGCCGCCGTTCCCGTCCCACTGAAGACAACGACCGCCTGCAGATAGCGCGGCGGGTCGATGTTGGCCAAGACGGCGATGGCTCCCACGGCAATCATCGCGAGATACGACAAGCGGCGCAGGTCGTGCGTGCCGGCGTGCGGATTGATGAACCGTTGATAGACGTCGCGGACCAGCCCGGAGGCGATCACCACCAGGTAAGAGCTGACGGTCGCCATCACCGCACCGAACGGTGCCGCCAGAATCAGTCCGGCCAGGAAGGAACCTCCCGGAAGGTCCTGGGTCGTCCTCAATGCCATTTGTGGAATGATTTCGTCCGTCTTGTCCCCCAACCCGGGGATCATCGCGCGGCCGCAAATACAAATGATGATTAAGGGGATGTAAATGAGCAAATTGTATCCGCTCAAGAGATAGATGGAGCGCCGGATCACGCCGGTGCTTTTGCCGGCCATGATCCGCACCATTCCGGCGGGCGACCCGAAGCCCGAGTACACCCACACAAAGAAAAACGAAACAGCGAGCCCGAGCGGCATAAACTCGCGCGGCCGGTCTTTGTCGAACGCCATGGGCTTGGCCGGGCCCTGCGGATTTGGCGGATTCACTTTCGGATCGTCGTATCCGGGGCCGAATGCATACGCCGCCGTGGCTGGATCGGTATTTTCCACGGCTTGGCGCGTGGCCTGTTCCATCCCGCCCGCATGTTGCAGTGCCAGCACCAGCAGGATCATCACACCCACCAGCATCATCACGCTTTGAAACAGGTCGGTCCAGACGGCGGCGAGAAACCCTCCCAGCAGCGTATAACTGACCACGGTCAGCGTAAATACTCCCAGGCCGATGTAGTACGCCGTTCCCAGGCCCCCCGATCCGCTGACTTCTTCCGTCAAGGCGAGTAGACCACTGCCCGGCCAGGCGAGCTTCATCACCAGCGCCCCGGCCTTGAACTGCGCCACCATCATGAACGACATGTAGAACATGATGAACAGCGACGCCGTCAGTCCCAGACTCGGGCTGTTGAACCGCGCCCGAAAAATATCAGGGACGGTGAGGGCGCCGGTCTTCCGAGAAAGTTGGGCCAACCGTTTGCCCAGGACGCCAAACCCCGTAATGGGGACGACCATGTAACTGCAGATCCACAGAGCGACGATCCAACCATGCGTGTAAACCAGTGACGGGAATCCCATAAAGGTCCCCCCGCTCTGCACGGTGGCCGTCAGGGCCAGCGCCCAGGCCCCCAGCCCCCGATTGCCGAGGAAGAACCCTTTCATGAAACTGCCCGACTGCATCGCCTTGTTCGCGATCATCCCGATCCACATCGAGGCGATAATGAACAGCACGAGCGCCGCCAGCGTGCCGTACCCCACGTTCGGCTGATTGGAAGGCGAAGCCGCCAGCAGCCATGAGGAGCAGCGGGGAGCCATCAGCCGCCCCCCAGTCCAAGCTCGTCTTCCTGCTCGGGAAGCTCTTCCCCCAGATCCTCATCACGGACAAATGTCGCACCGAAAAACAGGGAGAATACGGCACAGACCGTCCAGGGGACGAGTATTCCCCAAAAGACCCAGTCAGGAAAGCCGAACACGAATTTCAAACTCTCGGCGGGACGGTGATAGCCGTTCAGGTAGCAGTACGTGACGGTATAGGACATGGCGGCCAGCCAGGTCACAAACACGACGACCGCCTCGCGACGTGCGCTGCGCAGCACGGGATCATCAGTCGCAGGTGGCATCTGTTCTCCCTTTCACGGGTGGGTGAATCTAAAGGCGGGAGCGTAAGGCATGAATCCGGGCGGAGTGAGAGCGATCGACCATCGTAACCAAACCGCAAACGAATGGGTACTATGAAAAGAGACCAAAGAAATTGCGCCGGCGCGCTAAAAGCTTCCGTCACGCGACTGAAACTTCGTGGGTTTCCCCCACTGCTGGCCGCCGTGACGGATCCAGGCAGCAATCGCGGGCAACAAGTCAGCCACGGAATGACCGGGTGGGCCGAACAGCTCCACGGCCCGCTGGCTGTTGCTCAAGAGCGCGTCCTCTGCCGGAGCGCCCTGAAATGTCGCTGGCTTACCAAGCAGCCGACCGAGCTCCAGAGAGACGTCGCGAACCGAAAGTATCTCCGGACCGGCGATGTTGAGCAGCACCGGCGGCGACGCAACCTGGCCAAACGCCGCCAGAGCCATGCCGTTCGCAGCCCCCTGCCAAATGACATTCACGTAACCCATGGACAGGTCGATCGGCTCACCGTTCCAGATCTTTTCTGCCAGATCGACCAGCACGCCGTATCGCAGTTCGCAGGCATAATTGAGCCGCAGAATCGCCGTTCGAGTCCCATGCGCCGCGCTGAAATACTCGAACACGCGCTCGCGCCCCAGGCAGCTCATGGCGTACTCGCCCACCGGAAGCGGGGGATCGGTTTCGAGCGAGCCTCCCTGATTCACCGGAGTCAGGCCGTAGACGTTGCCCGTCGAAAAGGCGACGATCCGGCTGCTCGCGAATTTCTCGGCGACCAGCGCCGGGGCGAGACAGTTCATGGCCCACGTCAGGCCCATCTGGCCGGTCGATCCGAACTTCATACCGGTCATGAAGACGATGTTTTCGCACGCCGGCAAACAATCGACCTGCCGCCGATCGAGCAGGTCGCAACCGACCGTTTCGATGCCGTGCGATTCGAACTCCTGGCGCTTGCCGGGGGATGAAAACCGCGAGGCGGCGATGACCCGTCGCGAGACGCCCGCCGCCTGCGATGCACGCTGGGCCATGCGCGCCAGGCTCAACCCCATTTTGCCGCCGGCCCCGAGCACGAGCAGGTCCCCCTCCAGGCAGCCCAGCGCGGCCACGGCGCAATCGGTCGGTCGGCTCAGGGCCTCTTCGAGATCCTCGATCGACGCGATTGAATCCAGTGATTTGGCGGACATCCGTCTCTCAAAGGGGCAAGCGAGGCCAGTCCTGCATCCGACCACGCGACCGGATGGTCGTTGATGATATCAGCCGGCACCTTCCAAAATTCGAAAATAGTTGGAAAAAAGACAGGCCAGTGTGTTGAAGAATCGAACGCCTTTTCGTTTACCCACTGGTGAGGTCAATTGCACGAATGCCTTGTGGGAGACTGTCATGAAAACGATCGCATTGCGCCAAATCCGAAACCGTCATCCGGCCCGCCGCACCGGGTTTACCCTGATCGAGCTCCTGGTCGTGATCTCGATCATCGCCGTCCTGATGTCGTTGATCCTGCCGGCGGTGCAGGCGGCCCGCGAAGCCGCCCGCCGCACGACGTGCCTGACGAACATGAAAAACGTGGCCTTGGCGACGTATAATTTTTCGACAGGACGCGGCGGCGGATTGCCGTACCTCGACGAAGGGGGCTACAACTGGCCTGTCTGTTTGCTGTCCTATCTCGACAAGGGGGACATTACGAGCAGTTTCAATCCTGCCCAATACTATAACGTCACGAGTATCGCCGTCCTGACGTGCCCGAACGACGTCAACAATTTCCAGAGGCCCAATGGCCTGACTTATGCGGCAAACATCGGTTATGGATATTTTACCGTTACAAATGGAGCAGCGATTGAAAACAACCAGGCGGTGACGGCCTGCGGGCCCGAGTTCCACGGCTCGAACGACCTGGGCTGGGTCACGGGAGGCAATTTCTGCTCGAGTCCGGGGACCACTGCCGGCGACATCGACATGGCGCGCGATACGGGAGTCTTTTGGCGCGACACTGGCGATACGTTCCACATGTCACTCGATCGCATCTCCCTGCGCGACGGCGTCACCCAGACGGTCATGTTCGTCGAGAACTTCAATTCGCGAAATTGGGGGGCCGGATACACGGGCAACTCGGCGTATCCCGCTTTGGGGACGTCCAAAACCGTCACGTCGGCCCTTGACTGCGGCGTGGCAATCTTTGCAACGCCCACTTCTGTCGGCGCGGGCGATCTGGTATTTCCTTCGCTGGGGTCGCTGGCCATCAGCAGCAGCGTCGCCAACCCCGTTTCGCGTATCAATGCCAATAAGGGGGTCAGCCCGGGGAATTCTCCGTTCGCCAGCTCGACCCATCCGGGGATTGTGATCGTGGCGTTCTGCGACGGTCGCTCGCGGACCCTCAATGAGAACATGTCGTTTGCCGTCTACGCGTCGTTGTTTACCTCAGGGGGATCGCGCCGCGGCCAATCGCCGATCGGCGACAGCAGCTTCTGAAGCATGTGGAGGTTCGAGTCCATTCGCGGCGGCAATTTTCGGCCGCCGCGATGTCATTGACGAAGATTCTCAAGCCAGCCCCGGTATCGGATCGGCGGCCGTGGCGGCACGGAGCACTTCGGCAGGAACGCCTCGCGTGACTCGCAGCTCTCCCACGTCGAACAGGGTCTGCATGACCGTCGCCAGCAGATTCGGAATGCGGACCGCGTCGCCGGCAGGCTCTCCTGCGTCGCGGGTCGAACGGCCGATCACCTGTCCCATCTTGTACCTCCCGCCCGCCAGCAACAGCGGAGCGAGGCCTCCCCAGTGATCGCGCCCGCCGTTCTGGTTGATCCGCGGCGTGCGACCCATCTCGCCGCAGCAGACCAGCAGAATCTTGTCTGAAAGCCCGCGTTCCGCAACGTCTTCCAGAAAAGCCGAGACGGCATGATCGAGCGGAGTGCCGCAATACCGCATGCCTTCGACGACTCCCGTATTATTGACGTCCGCATGATTGTCCCACACGAAATTCGTGGTCACCGTGACGAATCCGCAGCCTGCCTCGCACAGCCGCCGCGACAACAAGAGCAGCTTACCCAGCGTCTTCACGTTGTCGACATACATCTTGTAGTTGTTCCACTTACGGTCAATTTGCTCCGGGGTCATGAGGGTCGAGGTGTCGTAGCGGGCCACAGTCCGGGGGTCTTCTTTGGAGAGGTCGAATGCCCCGGCCACCCCCCCGATGATCGTGCTGAAGGCCTGGTCGCGCAGCCGGTCGAGGCCGGCGCCACTCCCCGCGCCGTCCAAAGTGAATCGCAGCCGGTCGAGCTCAGAAAGGAGCGCCCGGCGGTCTCCCAGTCGATCGGCGGCGATTGCCAGTTGCAGGTCTTTCTGTAAATCGCCGCCGGCGCCGGGTACGAACGGCGCAAATGCCGAACCGAGTCCGCCGGTCGCTTCGAAGTTGCCGAAATTCTTCTGCGCCGGCTCGCGACCGGGATCGATCGACTGCGGAAACAGGGCCGCGTTGGTCGGCATGCCCGTGATCGGATGATTCGTACCGACGACGCGCGAGAACAGCGTCCCCAGATTCGCGCCCCCCGAGTCGCGTCCGACGACCGGCTTGATGTCGTGATTGCCGTCCCCCGTCGTGAACGAGCGGACGATCGTCAGTTTGTCGGCCAGCGCGGCAAGTTTCGGAAACGTGCCGCCAAACGTCACGCCGGGAATTCGCGTGGCAAGCTCGCCCGTCGCGCTGCGGATTTTATCGGGCGCGGTCATTTTCGGATCGAACGTCTCGATCTGACTCGGCCCGCCGTGCAGAAAAAGGAAGATGACCGATTTGCCCGTCGTCAGGCGGGTGGCAGCAGCTTGGCTGGGGACCGACAACAGTCCCGGCAACGACAATCCCCCCAACCCCAATCCGCCGATCCGCAAAAACTCGCGGCGACCGAAACGACCGTCTGGAGAGACCAACCTGAGCATATTCCCGGCCGTGGAGGGAGGAGCGTGATCGATAATCACATCGGTGTTTCTCGCCCAACCGTATCAAAACTCGTGGATGCGATCAACGAAGAGGTGACGCGGGTGGATTTCGCGAAGCAGAGCTTCGGAAGCTGCGTTCCCAAGCGGAGCTTGGGAACGAGTTGTCGACGCGACTGCATTGGCATTGCCGGCACCGGCGCAGCTTGCGAATTGGCGGTGGCTGAAATAGAGTCACCATCGCGCCACGGAGATTCATCGCTGGAGGAGTACAACACAACATGGGACACAAGTCCCTTGAAGCCTGGGTTCATGACGTGGCGCGCCTGACGCAGCCCGCAGACATCGTGTGGTGCGACGGTACAGACGCCGAGAGCGCGCGGATCAACGACCTCCTCGTATCGACCGGAGGCTTCATTCCGCTCAATCAGGAGAAGCACCCGAATTCATTTCTCGCCCGCAGTGACCCGAACGACGTCGCACGCGTCGAAGGTCAAACATTCATCTGCTGCCGCGATCCGGCCGACGCGGGACCAACCAACAATTGGCGCGATCCGCAGGCTATGCACGAGACGCTACGGCCCCTGCTCGCGGGGGTCATGCGAAATAAAACGCTGTACGTGGTTCCCTACCTGCTCGGTCCGCCGGGCAGCCCCCTGGCGAAAATCGGCGTGGAACTGACCGACAGTCCGTACGTCGTCGCCAATCTGCGGATCATGACGCGGATGGGAGCCGTGGCGCTCCAGTCCCTTGGCGAAACGGGATCGTTCTCGCGCGGCCTGCACGCCGTCGCGCACCTCGATCCGCAGAACCGCTACATCAGCCACTTCCCCGAAGAAAACCTGGTCATCAGCGTCAATTCGAACTATGGCGGCAATGCGCTCCTCAGCAAAAAATGCTTTGCCCTGCGGTTGGCGAGTGTGCTGGCCCGCGACGAAGGCTGGCTCGCCGAGCACATGCTGATTTTGTGCCTTACCGATCCCGCCGGCCGCAAGACGTATATGACGGCGGCATTTCCTTCGGCGTGCGGCAAGACGAACCTGGCGATGCTGATTCCGCCGCCGCGCTATGGCGATGCGGGTTGGAAGGTGGAAACAATCGGGGACGACATCGCGTGGCTGAAATTCGGGGCCGACGGCCGGCTGTACGCCATCAATCCCGAAGCCGGTTTTTTCGGCGTGGCGCCAGGCACCAGCTACCGCACCAATCCCAATGCCATGTTCGCCTGTAGCGCGAATTCCATCTTTACGAATGTGGCGCTGCGGAACGACGGCACGGTGTGGTGGGAAGGATTCGGCGGCGCTCCCCCCGAAGGGGTCATCGATTGGCGCGGCCAGCCCTGGACACACGATTCGAAAACCACGGCCGCACATCCGAACGGTCGGTTCACGGCCCCGGCCCGGCAATGTCCATGCATCTCTCCCGACTGGGAACGGCCGGAAGGGGTGCCCATCAGCGCCATCATCTTCGGCGGGCGCCGCGCGCAGGTCATGCCGCTGGTCTACCAGGCATTTCATTGGCAACACGGCACGTACGTGGGGGCGACGATGCGCAGTGAGAAGACCGCGGCCGCCGCCGGCGCCGTTGGCGAGCTCCGCAACGATCCCATGGCGATGCTCCCGTTTTGCGGATACCACATGGCGGATTACTGGCGGCACTGGCTGGAAATCGGCCGCCGTGGCGGCGGCCTGATGCCGCAGATTTTTCACGTCAACTGGTTTCGCAAAGATGCCGCGGGCAAGTTTTTCTGGCCGGGATTCGGCGAGAGCATCCGCGTGCTGAAATGGATTGCCGAGCGTTGCCAGGAAACGGGCGCGGCGGTGGAAACGCCGGTCGGATGGGTGCCGACGGTCGCCGGACTCGACGCGGCCGACCTGGGACTCCAGCAGGCTGCGGTGGACGCGTTGTTACGGATCGACCGCGACGAATGGCGGGAAGAAGCCGCCGCCCGCGAGATTTATTTGCGGTCGTTCGGGGACAAGCTGCCGCAGGAGCTGCTCGACGAGAATAGCGCCTTGATGTCGCGTCTCGCATAGCAAACCACGCTGCGCCGGGGAACGTCAGTCCCCCGAACTGGCACTTCGCGAAGCTCGCTTCATCACCAGCCTATCGTGCGCCGGCCGGCGAATTCCATGTCGAACGGCGATTTTCGGCCGACAGTTGACGGCGGACGGGATTTCGACGTATCACCTGTAAGCGCGAAATGCGAGTCGTCACGAGATTGTCGAGTCATCGACCGGCGCAGGGGCGCCGGTATCATTCGCGGTTCCTTTTTGCAGGAGGTTTTGAGGATGAAACGTCTGGTCAGTTGCGCGATTGTGGCCCTCGTCGCCGGTGTGTCGGTGTCGCTGTTGTTGGCCGCCGACGATGCGAAGCCCAAATACACGATCAAGGAAGTCATGAAGTTCCAGAAAGACGAAAAACTCGTCGACAAGTTCAAGAAGGGCGAGATTTCCAAGGACGAGAAGCAGAAGCTGCAAGACGGCTACGAAGCCATGCTCAAGCAGAAGCCGCCGAAGGGTGATGAAAAGGCCTGGAAGGAAAAGGTCGAAGCGGTCATCAAGTCGATCAAGGACAACGACAAAGACGCGTTCGGCAAGGCGACGAATTGCGGCGCGTGCCACGGCGCCCATAAGCCGTCGTAAGCCCGGCGTATCCCGCCCCGGTTTCGCCGCAGGGCGCACCGGCAACGAGTCTGGCAGGCCCAATGCCCCGACCGCGTACAGCGGCCGGGGCATTTTTTTTCTTCATCGCCTACGTTAAATACCGCATGATCGGGGGCACAGCCCCCTACCTTCAGTCGGGCCAAACCCTTAAGATAACAAGCATGCCTGTGCCTAAAGTCGTCATCGTCGGTCGTCCCAACGTCGGCAAGAGCTCGCTGCTCAACTGGCTGGCCCGCAAGCGAATTTCGGTCGTCGAGCCGACGGCGGGAGTCACGCGCGACCGCGTCACGTACCTGATGCACGTGGACGACCGCTATTTCGAACTGGTCGACACGGGGGGCATCGGCGTGGTCGATTCGGACGACCTCAGCGACGACATTCAGCGGCAGATCGACACGGGCATCGACGAGGCGACGCTGATTCTGTTCGTGGTCGACGTCTCGACGGGGCGCGTGCCCCTCGACCTGGACGTCGCCGGCCAGCTGCGCAAGATCGATAAGCCGGTGCTGCTGGTCGTCAATAAGTGCGATTCTCCGAAACACGAGCAGGAAATCTCGGATTTTTACGGCCTGGCCGATGCGCCGTTGGTCTGCACGAGCGTGCTGGGGGAGCGAAACCGCGAAAAGCTGCTCAATGCGATTCTCAGATTGCTCCCCCCGGTCGAGGACCTCGAGCTGGCGGAGGGTGAAAAAGAGGCCGCCGATCCCGAGCTCAAGCTGGCGATCGTCGGCCGCCGCAATGTGGGGAAAAGCACCTTCACCAATGCGCTGGCCCAGACCGAGCGGATGATCGTCAGCGAGATCGCCGGGACGACCCGCGACAGCGTCGACGTGCGGTTCGAGCTTGACGGCAAGTCGTTCGTCGCCATCGACACTCCGGGCGTCCGTAAAAAGAAGAGCCTGGCCAACGACATTGAATTCTACGGCCTGACGCGGGCCTTGCGCAGCATCCGCCGGGCCGACATCATCCTGATGTTCTTCGACGCGTCGGAAACGATCTCGATGGTCGACAAGCAACTGGTCGGCGAGATTTCCGAGCAGCACAAGCCGTGTATTTTCGTCGTCAACAAGTGGGACCTGGGCCAGGAAGCGGGCATGACGACCGAAAAATGGTCGACGTACCTGGTCGAATCGCTGGGCTCGATGAAGCACGTCCCGGTGGCGTTCATCACGGCCAAGGAAGAGGTGAACGTCAAGAAGCTGATCAACCTGGCGCAGACGATCGCCAAGCAAGCGCAGATCCGCGTGCCGACGGCGAAGTTGAACAGCGTTTTGCGGGCGGCGATCGACCGCAATCACCCGCCGATGCACGGGAGCCGGCATGCGAAGATCTATTTTGCCACGCAGATCGACGTGGCCCCGCCCACGATCGTGATCAAGTGCAACGATCCGCGGCTGATCGACAAAGGCTGGCAGCGGTATTTACTGGGAGCGTTGCACGACGCTCTCCCTTTTCCTGAGGTGCCGATCAAGGTATATTATCGGTCACGCGCTCGAGCCGAAGATGACGAGCCTGCTGATAATCTGGATGAACACCACGAGACCGAGACGCCGGAGATCGTCCTCACGGGAGACGAGCCTCTGAACGTCGACCTCCCCGCAGAGGGCGCGTAGCAGCCTGCTGATGAAGGGGGTGATCCGCGACGTGCGGCAGGTTCGCCCTGGACGCAGTTTTGTGTCTTGGTCCATAGGCAGCTGGAGATAGTTTCTGGCTCCTCGACAATCGTTGGACGCAACTCATTCACGGGTGATTTGTCGCTCCTTCATCAAGAACTCACGTAGCGGCGGTAACTTGCTCCGGACTTCGCGTCCTTTCCTGCGAGAATACTTGACATTGGCCCAGCGGGAATACTTGACACGGGACGGAAATATGGTTCACAATGTTTTGACTGGTTGCTCATCAATTCTTCACAAATGGCGGATAGGCTGGTCGCAGGATTGCGTCAACCTGCGGCGAGTCGGCGGCTCTTGAGGCCGAATGGTTAACGTCTGCCCTGAGTTTGGGCCTGTGTCGGACACGAGCAAGAGGTAAGCTGCATGGCAACATTAGAAAACAGTGTAGAAACGATTCCCTGCCGGCATTGCGGCAGTCCCGTTCGGGCTGGCATGATTCGCTGTCGTGAATGCCGCGGCTTGTTGGTCGACACGGCCGACGAGTTCGTCTTGTCGCCTCGGGTGGCCGCCGCGGCGCAGCCCAAATGCGCCAATTGTGGAACGGTGCTCGAGCCGGGGGTCGATCATTGCCCGCATTGTGCGTCGGCGCTGCTTGATGATTTGCTGAAAGGTCCTGTCGAGGAGATGGCGCCCCCTCCCATCGCGCCGCCGCACACGTCGTGGTCTTCGAATTCGACTTCGGAGTTGCGTCCGCGGCAGGCCGGAACGCCAGCCTCGCCTCCCGGAGGGTCCTGGGCTCCGCTCCGCGAATTGGCGCCGGCCAACACAGATTCTGACGGCGACAATTCTGCGCCGGCGAACACAAATTCACGCGTCCGCCAGGCGGAACCCGCGCCGAGAAAATCGGACAGCGCCCGTCCGGGGCCATCGTCGCCCAAGGGCACTGGTCAAGGAAAATCCAAAGGCCCCGCCAAGATCCGCAGCTCCATGGAAGACGATCCGCCGGGGCTGTTTGGCGACGACGAAGAAGACGCGGCCCCAGCGCCTAAGGCAGCCCCCAAAGCCGTAGCGCCTCCCCCGGTGACTGAAGATGATGAGGAGCCGTCGGCTGGAGCCGGGGTGGAAACGTCGGCCGCCTGCGCTGCGCTCCTGGCGTCTTTGGCCTCCGCCGATGCCACCTTGAGAGTGGAAATTGCCACCGCGCTGGGCAAGCTCGGCGATAAAGCGGCCATGGCGCCTCTGGAACGGCACATGGTCGATCAGGACATTCGCGTACGGCGAGCGGTGGCGACGGCATTGGTGCAGTTGGGCCACCCCAAAGGAGAGACGCTTCTGGAAATCGCGGAACGCCGGCCGGCCAAAGTCGTGCTGACGATGGCCAAAGGCAGCCCCAGCCCCAAGCCCAAGCGATCCGGCGGCGGCATGGAGATCGACGGCGACACCGCCAAGAAACTGGGGATCGCGGTGGTGGCGATCGCGATCGCCGGTGGTGGGATCTGGTACTTCATGAACGGCGGCTCCTCCGGTGGCCGTAGTAGGCCCAAAAAGAAGGCCAAGAGTGCTGCGACGAAGAAAGTGTCTGCAATCTCGACCCCCGTGCCGTTCATTGCCAGGCAGGTCTAGCAACCTGTCGAACAGGGGGAACCGCCAGTACGATTCTGTGAAACGTGGCTGCGAAATCTACCGAGTAACGAAACAATGCCCCGGCCGCTCCAGGCAGCCGGGGCATTGTTTGTTTCTTCGTCAGCGCGAATACGCGGGACTAATCCACCAATTCGAAGTTGACGACGTTGTCACCATCCTTGACGACGGCTGTCAATCCCGATGACGCCGGGCTCTGATATTTCTCGGGGATCAAGCTGGGAGGCTTCAATTCGGTGTCGTCCTCCGGCCCATACGGTTTGAGCGCCATGATCGACACCTTGTACTTGCCTTCCGGAGCTCCCTCGCCCTCGCCCCACGTCAGCTCGTAGTTTCCGTCGTCATCAGCTTCGCCGTAGGGGCGTTCGGGGGACGGTTGCTTGAGGTTTTCCTTGGCGTCCAGGAAAAACATGACCTTGGCGCCGGGCACGGGTTTCCCCTGATAAGTCACTCTCCCCGAGACTGGAAACAGTTCCGGGGGCGCCTCGCCGCCGCAACTCTGGCAGAGTGCACAAATCAGCGCGCAAACCCCCAAGCCCCAGACGCGTTCACGCAGAACGAAACAACGCATGACAGCCTCGCATTCAATTCGACGGCATTCAATTCGACAGCGAACAGACTGAAGCCCCAGTTCTGACGCAAGTCGTCGGAAACTGGGGCTTCACCAGACTTCAGTGAACAACCGATTTTAGAGCTACAGCTCGCGAGCGGTTAGAAGTCTCCGATGACTCCTCCGTCCTTGCGGTTGGCCAGCATACGAATGATCTGAATGTTCGTATTCTCGCTCACAAACCGCACGCGGCCGTCCCCGAACAAGGCATTGCACCCGCCGGAGTGCATACTGAACGGCTCGTCGTTCGATCCGCAATTATTGAAGTTCCACGCGCACTGCGAGGGGCCTCCGAGCGGCGCCTTCCAGTTGTTGATAACTTGCGTGAGCGTGCCGAGATACGGAGGAGCCGAAGAGCTCGGGTCCTGCGTCGGGGGGCCGGAGATGCCGCTGCTGATGTCGGGATCGGCCCACCGATTAGGACTGCCATAAGTGCCGCCAACGGCACCCGGAACGACGTCGGGAGCCGCAAACATTTGCGACGAATCGATCGATCCGATAAACGTCGTCGCCGGAAATTGTGTAGGGAAAGCCGACGCGCCAATGAAGATGGCAGACTGGTTATAGTGTCCGGCCGTCTGGGTCGGGCGGGCGGCGTCCTCGATGACCAGCATCGTGTTGCTGGTGCCGTCGGTGATGTCGCTGATCCGGCGACAGAAACCCAGCGCCCCGCCCACGTCGGCGTTCAGCACCCCGCCGGCCGACTTATTGCGAAAGCCTGTCACGGGATCAATGTCCGTATACGCAATCGGCATGTAGTCGGCAATCCCGTATTGCAACTGGTCGACCTGCGTGAAACCGTTGCTGGGGCACAGGAACTTGGGCATGTTGACTTTCGCCAGCGGAGCGTTCGCAGCGTTGGAGTAATGGACGTTGAAATTCCACAAGTTGTAGGTGTTCGCTTCGTCGATATTTCCCAGGATGGCGACGAACATCGAAATCGGGAACATCTGGCGAGTCCCAAGAGTTTCATTCGTCATCTCGCCCGCGGCTGGATAACGCCCGAACGACGATTCGTAGTTGTAGATCGCCAGGCCGATCTGCTTCATGTTGTTCTGGCACTGCGAGCGCCGGGCGGCTTCGCGGGCCTGCTGAACGGCGGGCAACAGCAGCGACACCAGCACGGCGATGATCGCAATTACGACCAGCAACTCGATCAGGGTGAACCCCTTGTGTTTTCGCGCCTTTCGACCCATGGACCTCATCGTTTTTCCTCCAGTTAAGATGAAACAGAAATTATACATAGACCGGCCGGACCACGCTTTTTTTGGCGTAATGCCGCACCACAACCAGGCCCGCCCTCGTCGGCAATTGTCCTTTCGACGCCACTCAGGCTACAACACCTCACGCTTGAGAGATTTGAGACATTTGAGAGACCGCCGCGTCTCGCCGATTTACGTGACAGAGACTAGCCTCCAATCGTGAGGGTATTGTGAGCGGCCGGTAAATATTCGAATCACTCCTGAAAATGCCATCCGCAGTGAATTCTTCACGGGCTTTCCAGGAGCCATGCGGCGATCCAAGCTAGCGACGATCTATGAGCATTTGATTGTCGAATCGTGAAGAATCCGTTAATGCCAGATGACACGCAGGAAATGTTTGAGGCTCGATAAGAAAATCGCATGAAAATTCGATGAACAACGAAAATGCGGTCGCATGCCGCTTGACGGACGCCGCCGACGCAGTTCGCCATTGACGTCAGGGGGCTTTCCGGACACACTTCGCCCGCTTTACTAGGCGTTCGGCGGCACAGGCCGGGCGACAACGTCCACAGCGCGGGAGCGAACGAGTCGATGCAGTGGATTCGCGTGCGGCACCTGCTGGAGTATCTCGTTTTTCGGACAGCCGTCTGCATCGTCCAGGCGCTCTCGCTCCGGACGTGCGCGCGAATGGCCGAGTATCTGGCGGCGGTCGTGCACCATCCCCTGCTCCGCAAGCGGACGCGCTACAACATTGCTCGCGACAACATTCGCTCGGCCTTCGGCGCCAGGTATACCGACGAGCAGGTCGATCGCATCATCTACCTGATGTGGGTGCACTTGTTTCGCCTGGTTGCCGAGTTCGCCCTGCTGCCGCGCAAGCTGCGGCTGGACAACGTCGTCGACGCCGTCGAATTCCGCAGCAAACCCGCCGTGGTGCGGGCCCTCTGCTCGAACCGGCCGGTGATTCTGCTGTCGGGTCATTTCGGCAATTGGGAGCTGGCCGTGTCGATCTTCGGCCTATTCGGCTTCAAGATGGGGCTGGTGGCGCGCGAGCTCGATAATCCGTACATCGATCGCTGGTTTTACCAGTCCCGCAAGTTCACCGGACACCGCCCCATCTCCAAGAATGGTGGAGGGGGCACGATGGTTGCGATGCTGGAACGGGGCGGAAGCTTGGCCATGCTGGGCGATCAGGACGCGGGTAAGTCGGGGCTGTTCGTCAATTTCTTTGGCCGCCCAGCGTCGAGCTACAAGTCGATCGCCCTGTTGGCGATGGAATATAAAGCGCTGATCTGCGTCGGTTACGCGCGGCGGCTCGAACACGCGACGCTTCCCGGAGGCTGGCCGCGTTTCGAGCTGGGCTGCGAAGAGGTCGTCGATCCGCTCGAATTCGACACGGCCGATGCCTTGCGCGACATCACGCAGCGCTACACCGATGCGCTCGAACGGGTCGTCCGCCGTTCGCCCGAGCAATACTTCTGGGTCCACCGCCGGTGGAAGAGTCTCCCCAACACGCGCGCCGCACGCCGCAAAAAAGCCGCATAGGGCGGATCGGCACAGGAGTGTGATTGGTGACCGGCGACTCGCTCCAGCGATTCGCCGGCGTCTTCCGCGGCTCACCCCCAATCCGATGCCAATCAGATTCTCCAGAATGCCTGATCGGCAAAGTCGCTGTACTTTTCGGGGGGCGCCGGTCTAAAATCAGCGCGGCGACAAACAGAACCCGCCGCATGGTGTAGAGTTTGTGTAGAGTTTCGTTCGCAGCCTGGAAGGAGCATCTCAGATGAAGAAAGTCGTATGTCTCGCGGTCGCGGCCCTTGGCGTTCTGACGGCTTCGGCAGCCTTTGCCATAGATGGACCGTCGCTGACGGCCCAGGCGCCGCTGCAACCGGTGCCGGACGCCGTTTCCATTCAACCTGCTCCGTCGCTGGGGGCGACGCAGGTTCCCGGAGCCGCGCCGGTCCCCGTCCAGAGCGTCGCCATCCCGCTCTTTCAATGCGTTAAATACAAGGACGAACGCAAGATCGCCCCATGTGCGGTGCCGATGATCGTGCTCGTTCGGGATCCGTGCGCCAGGTGCTCCAATCGGTGCACGACGCCGCCGTGCGTGGCTGTGCAGATCTGCGTGCCGCCGTGCAGCACTTGCCCGCCGCGGATCGTGTGCCGCCGGAACGGCGAGTACGTGAAGTACGATTTCGGGAAGTACCGCGTCGAGATTCGTGCGAAGAACGGCGTCGTGAAGGTAGATTACGACGCGTAGAGTGTGTGTGCTTCGTGGACTGAAGCGTCAACAGACGAGCCAGCCGGCTGCCAAGCCCGGCTGGCTCGGGCTGTTCTTTGCGGACTGTCTGGACCTGAGAGGTTACTACCAGGTCTCTTCCCAAGAGGGGATGTAGACGACGGCCCGGCGGCCCGACGAAAAGCGTTTGGGTGGGAAGGCGAGAATCTGCAGCCGAACATCTTGATCGCCGTATCGTCCCATGATGGCGACGTGGGGGCCTAATTCGTCATCGTCGCCCAGTTGATGAGCCTGCCATGTCGCCTGGCCGACGTTCCCGACCAGCTTCATCAGTGCGTGGACGTCGAGGCAGAATCGTGAATTGCGGACTTCACCGTCATATCCGCCCCCGACGATCTCCGTACTGGACGCAAACAGGGAAATCTCCCAGACTTTATCAACGCAGCAGTAGTGGCATCCGATTGGTGCGATCACGTCTGCCGGCATGATCATGACGGCTGCCGCATCAGCCAGTTCTTTCAGCCAGCCGGGAGGGGTTTCGGACATGTTGATTTTCTTGTTCGAGGAGCAGCGGCGATGTCAAACGAGCACAAACCGGCGCGGGCCGGCCCTACTGCGCAGTGACACCACTGCACCCGCCTCATGCGAATCACGTCCTCACAAATCGTTGCAACTCTGAAGATGCAAACCCGATGCCCGGCACGTGGCAAAAAAGCAGCACGCGTTAATGCTTGCACAGCAATGGTTTGCGGAACAGCTCAAAAGAGCGGGCCGGCGAGTGTTAACTTATGTCATCATCGGAATTGTTAAGGAATCAAGAATCCGAAACACTATTTGACGACAAAGCTCAATAGCCGCCCGGCGACGTAGACGATCTTGATGATCTGTTTGCCAGCCAATTGCTCGGCAATCTTCGCATCGGAGCGGGCGGCCGCTTCTGCGGTTTGCTGATCGGCGCCGGCCGGGATGCGAATTTTTCCGCGAACCTTACCGTTGATCTGCACGGCAATTTCAATCTCCGATTCGACCAGCACCGCGGCGTCGAAGGCCGGCCAGGCCTCATACGCGAGGGTCTTGGTATGGCCCAGCAACTGCCAGGCTTCTTCCGCCAGGTGAGGAGCAAATGGGGCCAACAGCAGCACGAACGGTTCGATAATCGCCCGCGGTCGAACGTCCTGGCCGGCGACCGCATTGACGAACTCCATCATGCGGCTAATGGCCGTGTTAAAACCGAGGTTTTCAATGTCGTTCGTGACTGCCTGAATCGTTTTGTGCAACAGGCGCAGTTGATCGGGGCTGGGTGGCGCGTCCTGCACGGCCGGGTTGAGTCGGATCTCGTCGTTCAATTCGTCCGAAATTATCCGCCAGACGCGTGCCAGAAACCGGCTCACCCCTTCGACACCGCTCATGCTCCAGGGTTTGACCGCTTCCAAAGGCCCCATGAACATTTCGTACAATCGCAAAGAATCGGCACCATATTCGTCGACGACTTGGTCGGGGTTGATCACGTTGCCGCGCGACTTGGACATCTTGAACGCTCGGCTTTCGACGACGACGGCGGCGTTGGCTGCCAGCACGAAATCGTTCCCCTTCTTGACGACCTGATCGGCCGACAACTTCACCGCCTGGACTGGACGGCCCGTGACTTCGTCAATGTCGTCTCGAACCTGTCGAGCTGAAACAAAGGGGCTGCCCGATCCCGGATTCTCGGAGGCGGATTCATTTCCATCGGCGTATCGATACCCTGTCAATTCGGCTTCGCCCAGGATCATCCCTTGATTCACCAATCGGCGGAACGGTTCATCGCCTGAAACCTGCCCCCGGTCGAACAAGACCTTGTGCCAGAATCGCGAATATAAGAGGTGCAACACGGCGTGTTCCGCCCCGCCGATGTAGAGATCGACCGGCATCCAGGCCTGTTCCTTGGCCGGATCGATGAACGCCGTGCTGTTTTTGGGATCGATGAATCGCAGGTAATACCAGCACGACCCGGCCCATTGTGGCATCGTATTCGTCTCGCGCGCCAGACGCGTGCCGTCGGCGGCCGTTTTGAACAGCCAGTCCTGCGGCGCTTCGGCCAACGGCGGCTCGGGACGGCCGTGCGGCTTGAAGTGCCGCATTTCGGGAAGCGCCACCGGCAGGTCATTATCTGCGTCGGTGCGCATTAACCCCGTCGGCTTGCCGTCTGCATCCAGCTCGTGCCAGATGGGGAATGGTTCCCCCCAGAAATGCTGCCGGCTGAAGAGCCAGTCGCGCAGGCGAAAATTCACGGCCCCGCGCCCCACCCCCGCCGCTGCCAGGTCCGTGGTAATCCGCTTTTTGAATTCGAGCGTCGGCAAACCGTCGTACTGACCCGACGCGAGAGCCGTCCCCTCGCCGGCAAAAGGCGCTTCCGTGGTGCCTTTCATCGTGCGGGCCTGGGCCAGCTCGTCCTTTGATGGCTCGTACCCGGCGGGAGCCTGGACGACACGCATAATCGGCAAATTGAACTTCACCGCAAATTCCCAGTCGCGAATGTCGTGCGCTGGAACGGCCATGATGGCGCCGGTGCCGTAACTGATCAGCACATAATCGGCGATCCAGACGGGGATCGGTTCGCCGTTCACCGGATTGACGGCATAACTGCCGGTGAAGACGCCGGTCTTGTCCTTGGCCAGGTCGGTGCGGTCGAGATCGCTCTTGGTCGAGGCCTGTCGGCGGTAGGCTTCAACGGCGGATTTCTGATCGGCAGTCGTCAGCCTGTCGACGAAGGGATGCTCGGGCGCGAGAACCATGTACGTAGCGCCGAACAACGTATCCGGGCGGGTCGTGTAGATACGAAGGCACTCGTCACCCGGCGCTTTGGGCAAACCTTCGTGCGCACGCGACGCTTTCCAGGCCTCGAAGTTTTCGACCCAAGCGGATTGCTCTGCAATCGGACCTGATGTTGGGTCAGAGACACGCGCACCGCGAGCGGAGCGGCTTAACGGGGAGGGGGATATTGCGGGCGATGCGGGGGAGCCGATGTAGAAATCGACTTCGGCACCGTCGCTTTTCCCGATCCAGTTGCGCTGCAACTGCTTGATCGAATCGGGCCAGTTGACCGCCTCGAGGTCCGACAGCAAGCGCTCCGCGTATGATGTAATCCCCAGCATCCACTGCCGGAGGGGAATGCGAACAACCGGATGGCTCCCCCGTTCGCTTTTGCCGTCGATCACCTCTTCGTTGGCCAGCACCGTCCCCAGTGCCGGACACCAGTTCACGGGCGCTTCGGTCTGATAGGCCAGGCGGTGCGCATCCTGATAGCGGCGCACGGCGGCCGTGCCAGCGGCGTTCACTTCGGGGGGGATCGGCAATTCGGCAATCGGCCGCCCTTTGCCGACGTGCTTCTTGCCCGCATGGTCGGTCCAGTGCAGATTGGGATCGTACCACGTGTCGAAAATCTGCAAAAAGATCCACTGCGTCCAGCGGAAGAATTCCGGGTCGGTCGTCGCCAGCTCGCGGCTCCAGTCGTAGCTGAAGCCGAGCATTTTCAATTGCCTGCGAAACGTGCCGATATTCTTGTCCGTCGTCTCCCGAGGATGGGTCCCCGTTTTGATGGCGTGCTGCTCGGCCGGCAGGCCGAAGGCATCCCAGCCCATCGGGTGCAGCACCGTCTTGCCCCGCATGCGCTGGTATCGGCACGTGATGTCGGTGGCGGTGTATCCTTCGGGATGGCCGACGTGCAAGCCGTCGCCGGAAGGATAAGGGAACATATCGAGGACGTACAGCTTCTCTCCCACCGGCATCGGGGGAGCCTCGAACGTCCGGTTCTGCTCCCAATAATCTTGCCACTTTTTTTCGATGCGGGTGGGGTCGTAACGAGGCATGACGAAATCGATCTTTCAAATCGGCCGGTGGCAGGAGGTCTGCCATCAGACCCGTCGGCGGCTATCGGGGTTCAGTCTGGCAGGGTGCAAAACGCGTCCGTAAGTGTATTGAAGCCCGGCCGGTTTGCAATTGCCCCTCGCCCCGTAGGGCGAGTTTCCCAACCGGCCCGTGCTTTTTTCCGCTACTGCTTTCCTCTCGGCATCGTCTTCGACACAATGGTGGATTGATGCCGGCGCATCGTACCGCAGGCCAGAATCCGCTCATACTAACGGCCACCCAGCCATGTTCGGCATCGGTCCAGTGGAGATGTTGATCGTCGGCCTGGTCTGTCTTGTGCCTGCGGTCGCTGGGATTATCGGGGTCGGTGTTCTGATCTGGTACGCCATGAAGAAGAATCACAAATCATCATCGCAGGAGAACGAACCGTGATAGACAATCGCCAAGCACTTTCGACCGACGGCCCGGTCACGCGACGAGGATTTCTGGCGGCGGCCGCGACCGGCGCGGCGCTGGCGGCGGGAGGACCAGGACTTTTGGCCCACGCCGCCCCGCCCGTGAAACGGAACGGCAAGCCGCACATGAAACTGAGCCTGGCGGCCTATTCCTTCCGCGATTTTCTCCCGCGGGCGCCCCGGGAGGGGTCCCCGGATGCGGCGAAGACGGCGCCGATGACGCTCGACGATTTCGTGCGGCTGTGCGCCGATCTCGATCTCGACGGCACCGAGCTCACCAGCTACTACTTCCCGAGCGGCTTCGACGACGCCTATTTGCTGCACCTCAAGCAGTTGACGTTTCGCCTGGGCCTCGACATTTCAGGAACGGCGATCGCCAATGATTTCTGTCTGCCGCCCGGGCCGGAGCGTGACAAGACGCTGGCGCACACGCGAAAGTGGATCGACCACGCAGCCCTGATGGACGCCCCGGTGATCCGTATTTTCGCCGGAACCGTCCCCAAAGGAGGCAGCGAACAAGAGGCAATCGAGCGCTGCGCTGCCGGAATCAATGAATCACTCGACTACGCGGCGACCAAAGGTGTCTCACTGGCCCTCGAAAACCACGGCGGCATCACGGCGACGCCCGACCAGATGCTGAAAATCATCGAGCGGGTGCAAGACTCGCCGTGGTTCGGCGTCAATTTCGACGGCGGAAACTTCAACACTGACGATCCCTACCGCGACCTGGCGCGAATCGCCCCCTACGCCATCAATGCGCAGATCAAGACCGACGTGAAAGTCTCCGGCAAACAGCAGGACGCTGACCTCGAACGGGTCGTCAAAATCCTGGCCGACGCCGGCTATCGAGGCTATGTCGTGCTCGAATATGAAGGCAAAGAAGACCCGAAAGTCGCCGTGCCGCGGCACATCGAAACGCTCCGTAAATTCATCGTTCGCGGCTGACAATTGATCCATGGATATCCCCTGTCCTGACTGCCAATTGTCGATTCACATCCGCCGGCCTGAAAACGGGATGCGAATCATTTGTCCTGGTTGCGGTAAGACTTTCCGCCTGCCTGCGGACCAGGAACTCGTCGAAGGGGCCGACGTGTGGCTCGCCGAAGGCGACGAGTCCCGGGTCGAGCCCAATCGGAAAGCCGTGAAGCTCCAAACCAAATCCGACCTGGGCCCGCTGCGGAAGAAGGTCTGTCCGATGTGCGGCGAAGAGGAGGACGCCGAGGCCCGCCGGTGTCGGTTCTGCGGCGAGACGCTGGCCGGCTTTCAAGACGCCGACGGATATTCGATCGACGGAGTGTGGCGCGACGGGAACCTGCTGGTGATGACAAAGACGGCTCTGCTCCCCGGCCTTTGCGTGCAGACGAACATTCCCACGGCCGACCGGCTGCGACGACGACTGTACTGGCACAACCCCTGGATTTATCTCGCCCTGCTGGCCGGTCCTCTGATCTTCATCATCGTGGCGATTATTACCCGGCAGTCAGCCGATATCAAAATCGGACTTTGCCGCGAACGGATCGTGCGCCGTCGGTGGATTATCGCCGGAGCCTGGCTAGGGGTGCTCCTGGGAATCGGAATGTGCATCGCGGGAGGCGCGTCGAGAGACAGCCTCGGTACCGTGTTCTGGGCTACGGGGCTGGTGCTGTTCCTGGCTTCGATGATCGCCGGCATAATCCTGGCCCGCATCATCGTGCCGACGAAAATCACCTCACGCCACGTCTGGCTCAAGGGAGTGCATCCCAGCTACCTGTTCGCGCTGCCGGCATTTCCAGGTGACGAGTAACGTGGGGCCGCGTGCACGGTTGGCGGTGAGAGTCCCTGGGGCTGGTGAACCGACTACGCCGGATGTTCCGAGGAAACTTCTGACGGTTCGTATTTGGGGGGTTCGAATTTGGGAGCCACGGCTTCGTCGCGAGCATCGCTGGGGATCGGCCGCGACTGCGAACTGGACGGCCGGCTGTGGGCCGCGCTCGTCACTTCGTCCTGAATGTCGTACAGCCCCTTCTTGAATTCCATCATCCCCTTGCCCAGGCTGCGCGCGACTTCCGGCAACCGCTTGCCGAACAGCAGCAAGGCGACGACAAATAAGACCATCATTTCCATCGAGCTGACGCCGAACATGTTACTTTCCTCTCGAAGATTTGGGTGCACAGCCAGATCGGCCCCTCACAGCCGACCCGCCTGATGTGGAACACGGACGGAGCGTTGATCCCTCAGGCCTGCTTATTCGGCTCTTTTTCCGGCGCGGGTTTTTCTTCGTCGATGCCCGCCACACCCTTTTTGAATTCCGTAATGCTCTTCCCGAGCGAGCGGGCCAGCGTCGGGATGCGCGTGCTCCCGAACAGGACCACCACAATGACCAGGAAAATCAGCAATTCAGTTTGACCGATTCCGAACATGATCGTTCCCTTTTTCGAATGGAACTGGCAGTACACCCGGTGCAATGGGGGGGCACCTGTAGGCAGGACAGACAAACCTCGATTTTAGTCGCATCCTCAGGCTGAATCGTGTATGACACACAGCCGAGAAACACCGGCGACCCACTCGGTTTGCCCGCTGGAAGAGCAGGAGAATTGAGCGGAAGGATCAACGACTAAGTATATCAGCCCTCCCCGACGTGTCAACGGCCCCCCGACCGTAGATCCGGCTTTCCAGCCTGACGGCAATCCGCCATTGGCCAAGTTCGATCGTCCCCAAGCCCACAAAATCAACCTTTTGTGAGTTTTTGATGAAACGGCGTCGGCCGTTTTTCCCCAATTGGGCCAGTCGCACCTATTGCGGCACCCTTCCGGCGGAAAACGGACCGCGAGGGACCGGCACGAACCGCAGCTTCTCGCGCGGCGCCTCGGCTGCCGGCTCGTTCCGGGCCGGGGGCTCGTCATCAACGTCGTCCATGTCGACACTGCGCGTTGAAACAGGGCGGGCCTTCGTGCCCGACTGCGATTTCGTCCCGACTTGCCCCGTGGAAGAACGTCCGGCGTCGACCGTTTCAGCGACCGTTTGTCCCTCGCGCGGTTTGCCGCCATCGGGGATTTTGAGGGTCATCCCTTCCCGAACGTCGTCGGCACTGCGGAGCTGGTCGCGATTAGCTTCATAAATCTCGCGATAGCGGCCGCTCGAACCTAGATAGCGCGAGGCCAGTCCCGAAAGCGTATCTCCCGGTTTGATGACGTGCGTCCGCCCTGTGCCGGTGATCGATCCGGCTGGACTGGGCCGCGAACTTTCACCGGCCTTTTTGCCAGGTGCGGCGGAAGGGCCCGTCGGCTCCCAATCGCGATTATGCGCGGGGGCTGTGTCGGTGCCTGCCGTATCTGATTTCGTGGGCCGCAGCGGTTCAGGAGTTGCGGCGGATTTCCCCGCGGCCGTCTCCGGCAACTTGTCGGACTTGGCGCCCGGATTCGACTTCGTCGTTGTGCTCGGCGGGGGAACCGGGGCCGACGGGGCGTCGAATTCTTCCAGTCCCTGGATATAAGGGGTCTTGGCCTTCTCGGCGATTTCCCGATCGAGCTGCTCGACATTCGGCAAGGGAGGAGGCGTCTTATCGTGGCCGGCTTCAGGTTCACGCCGGAAGAACAAGGCCCCGACAATTCCGACGAGCGCCACGCCCAGCGCCATCCCGATCTTCATATCACGTTGCATCGTCACAGCCCTCGACTTTTGCGGCTTTCGACTGCGAATATCCTACGCTGCGAAATCCCTGGGATTATCCCACATTCGGTATCGGCCGACGCATGGCATCTGGTGGAAGAAGAACGCGGCAACTTGAAGGAAAACCCGCGATCCCTTTGCAGAATTGCCGAATGACCCGAGCATGACGGAAATGCGGCGGTTCGATTAAAGAACCTATGCCAGCCTGTCCGCCCCACCCGGTTCTGCCATGCCTGTCACATCTTCTGCCTAGCCAAGGTAGTCAGCTCACGGAGTGAGATGACGACTTTCCAGCACCGGCACGAACCAGTGAATCAGCGTCACGATCACCGCGACGCCCACGACGTCCAGCAAGAGGCCGTAACGGATCATCCGGCTGAGCGGAATGTATCCTGTTCCATACACAATGGCGTTGCACGGCGTCGAAACGGGGAGCATGAATCCCAGGCTCGCGCCGAACGTCGCCCCCAGGGCCGGGGCCAGCGGATCGACCCCCGCCGCTTGTGCCAGCGAAATGACGAGCGGCACCACGATATTCGCCGATGCCGTGTTTGACGTCGTTTCCGAAACGAGCACCGCCACGATCGTTGAAGCCAGGAGCATGCCAAATTCCCCGTGCAACGGAATCCAGGCGGCAATCCCCGTTCCCATCGCATCGGCCAGACCGGTCAGCCGTGACAGCTCGCCCAGCGAGAATCCGCCGCCATACAGCAGCACCACGCCCCAGTCGATCTGCACCGCTTCGGGCCAGGTGATGGCCCGCCCTTCCGATTTGCCCGGCAACAGAAACAACATCACGGCGCCGATGAGCGCGGCAACGCCTTCGGGGCAGCACTCTCGCAACAGGATGTAAACGCGGCTCTCTTCGCCGGCCGTCAGGGCCACGACTCCCGGGGCGATCCACAACGCCACGGTCGTCAGGAAGGCGACCAGCGTCGAGATCTGCCCGGACGTCCAGGGGCCCAGGCTGTCGCGGTTCCTTTCGAGCAGTTCGCGACTCCCCGACAGCTCGCGCACGCCGGCCGGGCAGAACCAGTTCAGATACACGAACAGGAACAAGTACAGAATCACGACGACGGGCACGCCCACGATCATCCATTCGAAAAACGAAATCTCGACGTTCAGAAACTTCCTGATGAACGACAGCCCGATCACATTGGGAGGCGTTCCGATCGGGGTGGCCAGTCCACCGATCGAGGCGGCGAAAGAAGTCATCAGCATCATGCCGGTCGCATAGGCGCGATTGATTTTCAGATCGCCCGCCTGCCGCGGGTCGAATAGAAAGCGGATCATCGACAGGCCGATCGCCATCATCATGGCGGTCGTGGCGGTATTGGAAATCCACGCCGAAATGAACGCCGTCACCGCGCCGTACGCGAACAGGATCCGCGCCGGGCGTCCGCCGACCCAGGCCAGCGACATCACGCCGAATGCCAGCCGGCGGTCGAGGCCGTGCAAAAAGATGGCGCGCGCCAGGATGAACGAGCCGACGAACAGAAACATCAACTGATCGGCAAACGGGGAAAAGATCGTCTTGGCGCTGGCGACTCCCAAGAGTGTGCATGCACTGGCCCCGAGCAGCGCCGTTACCGGCAGCGGGAGCGCTTCGGTGATCCACAGAATCACGACGGCCGCCAGCACGGCCGCCAGGCGATGCGCCTCGGGTTTGGTTTCCAGTGACGAGATGGGAGCCGTTAGAACGACAGAGAACACGATAGGCGCCAGCACCAGACCGACCCGCACGCGAACCTTCTCGATTCGCCGCTCGAAATCAGTCAACGGAATCAGCGGCTCAACGTCATCTGCCATGCGGCCCTCTCGCGTAGTTCACAGTCTGTGTCAGATTTAGGTCCCGAAAATGAAGCATCGAGATCTGTTTGTGCATACCCTTCGTCGTGAATAATGCGGCGCGCACGCGATTGCTCGGTGCGGGTCCCGAGTCTTGCCGTATCTGCCGCCGAGAGGAGAATTTGCGTCAATCGCAATGATCCCGAACCGAGCTGCCGGCACCGCTGCGAACTTGCCCCATCCAGGTCCAAAATAGCGACGTAAATGATTTCAGGAATTCGCATTACGGCGATGGCAGATGTCCAATCAGGCATTCCGGAAAAAGGGCAGTTTGAGCGGCGTCAGGCAGGTTTTGAGACGCGTCAGGCAGGTTTCGAGACGAGTTCGCACCCATTTTTCCTCCATTTCGTGAGATGGATGGAAAAATCACTCGCTCCGATGCTTGGTGACGATCGCCAGCTAGATGCCGGTCAAATTCGCCGCCGCCCCAAGGAAAAAGTGTCGAACGGAAGGGTGTGTCCCTCTTTTAATACTACTCGGAAACAGGTGAATAACAAGGCGGAACTGGCCCGGATCGCATACGGCTCTCTGTCGGAACGTCACTCGCGATGCGACGTGACGTGTGGCGGGGTCAGAGCGTGAACTGGCATGTCGCGTTGCAGCCTACCAGACGTCGCACTGGTGACTGCATTGTCGGAGCCAAAAACCCAGCGATGGCCCCGACGGGTTGGACAATGAGCGAAACGAGCGCGTTCGGGCCACGCGGTCAGGGCCATCGCTGGCGTTCACTGTGATCCGCACGAACAGCGCCTCAAACGATTCTGACGCGCTCGACGTCCCTCGTAATTCGCGCTCTGACCCTGCCACACTCTACTTTCGACTTGGTATCCGATGCGGCGTGTTCGACGCAGTTCGTAACCATCATGTTGTTTCCGGCCAGGGACGCCGATACAATTCGTTGTGAATGCGGCGAATCATCTCTGCAATCCCTTTTGGGAACGTCCCTGTCCCGGACACGACGCAATCGTCGAGTGGTTCTATTCGGATGAGGTCCGAATGGTCCCCTTCGAGGCATACGGTTATCTGTTGGAACGTCGTTAACCGCTTGTTGAAAACGATGTGGGGGGGGAGCTACTTTCCTCGATTGGCCTTGGACGGCGGAGTATCCGCTTTGTCTTTGTCCTTTTCGCCCGACGTTTGTGCGTCGACGCCGATCTCCGCATTGTCGCGCTTTGGGGCGTCCGCGTTCAGTAATTTCTTGCCTTTCGCGTCCGCTGATTTCTCTCGCTTCGGATCGGGTTCGGCGAGAAGTTCTTCGATCTTTTTGCGCATCATCGATTCGCCTTTTGTTTTTTTCCAATTCAGCTCGCCATCCCAGCGGTAGCGAACGATTCCGTTTTTGTCGATCAGGTAGGTGCATGGCCACCACCGGTTGCCCCATGTGTTCCACGTTTTCGCATCCTGATCGATCACGATGGGATACTTGAGTCCCTTATCTTTGGCACTCTTGCGAACGGAATTGATGTTTCGTTCTCCGTCGGTTTCCGGAGTGTGGACGCCGATGATGGTGATTCCCTTCTCCGAGAATTTTTCGTGCCAGCTCTTGTAGTGCGGCTGGTTGTGGATGCAGTTGATGCAGCCAAACGTCCAGAAGTGCAAGACAACCACCTGGCCGCGGAGGTCGGCGAGCTTGAGCGGCTTGGAATTGATCCACTCCTCTGCGGGGCGTTCTTCGAGTTCGGGCGCTTCCGCCCTCAGTTCCGCTGGCGCCTGACCGTGGGCGTTTGCTGTCAGCAGCAGGCCCGCAAAAAACGCAGTCCAGAATCGGCAGGACATGAGTTGAGCTCCTATTCAGAATTGTCGGCACGGCCCGCAACATTGGTTTCTATTCGATGCGGGCTGGCGTGAGACGTTACAGCGGAACTTTATTCCAACTCCAGAATACGAGCCGCGCTGTCAGTCGCTGCCGACAGCTTTCAGGATCGAGGCAACCTGTTCGTCGGGAAGCCTTTCGTCCGCAACAGGCTCCTCGGCGGCGCGAAACGCGCCCTGCGTGGCCTGGATCGTGGCACGGTAGGACGAGAGATACCGACGGCAATGACGGCAAATTAGCAAGTGTAGCTGCAGCCGTATACGATGCCAGCCATCCAAGTCGTCGTCAACCAAATCGCCGAATTGTTCCAGCGCTTCTCGACAATTCACGGTTCGCCTCCATCGGTGCCCTAATTCTCATTTTGATTGTCGCCGGGCTTTCACCAATGTGATGCCAGATGGATCGCCGTCGTTACACGAAGGTTCGCACGACATTTCGTGATAGAGCACGAAATCTCGTGGAATCTATCGTGAGGACATCGCGTCTTCGACCCCGAGAAAATCTGAGGAATCTCCGCAAAGTAGACTGCGATACGACGTTGCGTTTCCACGTCGGAAGAATCCGTCAGGACGGCACGACGTTCGCGAGATGCGTACTCATTCGAGTTCTCGCAAAATGACCAAACCATGCTAAGAATCACAAACCTCAGACCAAGCGCGTCGGACAGGACCATCAAGCTCGAAGGCAAACTGCTCCGGCCGTGGTTGGACGAGGTGCTGGGCCTGTTTGTCGGGGGAGCAGCAGAATCACTGCCCCGTCTTGATCTCTCGGGACTCACCTATGTTGATCGTTCCGGCGCCGAGATGCTGCAGCAGCTCTTACAGCAAGGTGTCCAAATCGAATCCTGCTCTCCGTTCGTGGCGGAGTTGCTGCATTGGG
>DASYAR010000077.1:0-8983 GCA_036501235.1 Planctomycetaceae bacterium | reverse complement strand
GCGCCGGTCGCTGCTGCGCCGAAAGTCAAATTCCCTTACGAAGCCACAATCGAAGCGGACGAGGTTTACGTCCGCAGCGGGCCCGGAACCAGCAAATACTATCCCACCGCGAAGTTACGGCGCGGCGAGAAAGTCGTCGTGCACCGTCACGACCTCGGTGGCTGGTATATGATCGCTCCGCCGCCGGGCAGTTTCAGTTGGGTTCCCGGCAAATATGTGCGGAAAACGGCGGCGCACCAGGGAGTGATCACGTCGAACAACGTCGCCATTCGGATCGGCAGCTTCGAAAGCGACATCCGCGACGTTTACCAGCGCACGTTGAACGAGAACGACGACGTGCGGATTATCGGCGAAAAGATGCTGGCGCCCGACACGGGGACGGGCCAGGCCGAATTGTGGTATCGCATCGAGCCGCCGCGCGGTGAATGGCGCTGGGTTCCCGGACAGACGGTCGCGCCGGCGCCGCACGGCGGCCGCATTCCCGGCGCGGACCCATTCGTCTCCCCCGAAGTCGACTCCAAGTCGCGAAGGTCTGCCCCGCCGGTGCCGCGGGCTGATGACGGTTCGCCGTCGTTCAATTCTCCGCAGACTGAAACGCCGACCCGAGAATATATCGGCGGAGATTCGAACTTCGGCGCGCCGCTGGAAAGCGCGCTCGAGAACCGACCGCTGGTTCGCAAGGGAGGTAAACCCGATCAATCTCATCGGCCCAATCGCAAACAGGACGAATTGCTCGACGAATTGGATCGGCTGGATGCCCGCTTCCGATCAATTCTCGACCAGCCACCGCTGGAATGGGATTTCGCCCAGCTCGAGCGAGACTACATTTCGCTTCGCGGCGCCTCGGAAAGCTCGAATATTCAACGGATGATCGACACGCGTCTCGATCGGATTGCCGGTTATCGCAAGACGCAGGCGGACGAACAGGAACTGGCTCGCATTCAGGATGAAACCTCGCGCCGCGATGCGGAACTGGCCGAAATCCAACGGCGGCAGGAAGCTCAATTGGTCAGCGCCCGCAAGCCGCAATACGACGGAGCGGGGATCGTCGAACGGGCCGCGCTCAATCGCCGTGGCGCTCCGCGATACGCGCTGATCAATCAGAACGGCAAGGTGCTGGCGTACCTCGTGGCGTCCCCGGGAGTGGATCTCGAACGCTGGGTCGGTAAACCCGCTGGAGTTTCCGGGCCGCGCGTCCCGAACGCCGAGCTGAAGGCCGACCTGATCACGGTGAACCGGTTGACGCCGGTGCGGTTGACTCCGTGAGAGTGCCGGTCATGCCCGCCGACCGGGCGTGCCGGAATTCGCTTACTCGAGAACAGTTTGCCAGCGCCGGGGAACACCCATGCTGCTTGATAGGTGACCTCTAAGGGAACGTGAACGCACGCGTCGGGCGTCAGAAACAACGGCATGTCTCGCATTCGGTCCCCTATCGCAACCGGTTCGACATACGCGAGCACCGCCTCGTCGGAAGCGTATGCAGCAAGCGTCAACGGTTTGTCAGCGGGGGCTCGGTAGGAATCATTCTCGATTTCTTCTCAGATCGCGCCGTGAATACCGTTCGGATCACGCGTTGCCGGCGCTATGAGATCAAGAATTAACAAATGCCGACCGCGGTGCAGGGCACCAGCCGTCTTCTCGACAAATCGCTGCAATGCATGACGGCTGGCCTTATTTCCTGGCGATACCACCTCGATCAGAGCGACGACTCGATCACCGCTGACATGTCGAATGACGACGCTATTCTGCTTGGCAACGTATTGTGCCATTTCTGAAACTGCGGTGTAACAAACCGCAGGAGGGGGGGCGAGTGCCAGCGAGCCTGGGGTTGCGGGGCTGCCACTGGCTTCGTCCTTAGCTTCCTCGTCGCTTGCGCTAATTCGCTGGAACTTCAGAGTATCTGAAACGTGCTCACCGAAAGACTGTTCAGCCATCGCGTAGTACTCATTCGGCAAGAGCCCATGATTCAACGCACGGTGCAGTTCCGCGATCCACCCGTGATGAAAGTCGTGGAAAACGCCGGATTCAACCCGGCTCCAATCATGGATCGGCATCGGTGCAATCCCGCCACAGATCGTCGTTCAATCACGTCCAGGTTGGTTGATTATATCGTGCACAACTTATTTCGCGAAAGCGGATTTGTGCCGACGGATCAGGTCGCGGCAGCTTGGGCAACTTGCAAACGGCAGCTGGTGGTCCGTCTATCGTTCAGTGTCAGCCATCGTTTGGGTTATCGACCCCTGCCGGTTCATCCGGCAGGTGAGCGAGGTTCCTGAGCTAGAGGAAGCCCGAATTCAACGGCAAGACCCCTGCCACCTTGCGTGGCAGGTGAATCAGATTCGGCGCTGGAAAACCAGCCAAAACGATCAACCCTGCTTCTGTAAACCATCCGCATGGAATCTTCTTCACCGGCCGGACAAGCCGGCCGGGGTCTATAGAGCGAGTGTTGGCTTGATTCTAGCCACCTAATCTTCTCCACCTGCCGGATGAACCGGCAGGGGTCGCGTTTCCAGCTGTCGAGCCCGCCATTGTTCGATGGACGGACCACTAGGACGGCACGGCGTCACCTGACGGGTTAATTTCCGCCTTTTCAACCGGCGCCCGCAGCGTTGCCGGAAAGCGGATCGTCTTCCAGAACACGATCAGCAGCACGATGGCGGCCACGGCCGGGGCGGCGAATAATTTCGCCGGGCTATCTTGGAATGTTTCTCGCAACACGCCTCCCAGCAGCGTCCCCAGCGGGAGGCCGATTCCCAGGGTGACGAACGACAGCAGATTCTGGGCCGTGGCACGCAGGTCCGGGCTGCACTTGGCGTCGAGATAGAGCTGGCCCACGATGATGAGGAAGACGTGACACACGCCATGCAGGGCCAGGCCCGTCATCACCAGCGGCCACGGCGAGCCGACGGCGAACAGCCCGTACCGCAGCGCCCACGCCGCGATGCCCAGGGCGAAAACGGCCTTCGGTCCGATCCGTCGCAACATGACCGACAGCATCAGCAGCGCCGGAAATTCGGAGACCTGGCCGATCAGCATCACCGCCGGGACCCAGTTGCCCGGCACCCCGAGCTCGGTCAACAAAGGGGGCACGGCCATGTTGTACAGGGGCACCACCAGCACCGCCAACAGGCAACTGATCGCAATGAAAATCGTAAACGTCCTGTCGCGAAACATGGCCAGCACGGCCAGAGGCGCGATTTGCCCCTGCGGTTTCGCGGCAGGGGGCGTATGCGGCAGAAAGATGCAAAAACTGCTCAAAGCGAACGACAGCACCGCGCTCATGCGGAAACAATCGGAGCTCTTGGGGTGCGGCAGCGTTCGAAAGAAGTCCTGCAAGACCTGGGTGATGTTCCAATTCGGGTGAGTCGCGCTCAACCAGTGAAACACGGCATCTCGCTCGAGCCAGAGCGACAACGTCAACCCGCCGATCATCCAACCCACCGTCCCCCACACGCGGACCTTGCCGAACTGCCCGTCCGGATCGGGGAGATGGCGAAAGCACAGGGCGCTCACCAGGGGAACCGTCGGCATATAAGCCACGGCGAAAATGCCGACCAGCCAAATCAGAGATTGAAAGTTCGCCGCCGTCTCATTGTAAAGCTCCATCGCCGTCGCCAGCGCGTACAGCGACAGCCCGCCGACAAAATGGCTGATGGCCAGGAGCTTCTCGATCGCCAGCCAGCGGTCGGCCACCTGCCCGACGACGAACGGCGCCACCCACAGACCGACGGCCATCACCGCATATAATTGCGACTGCTGCGTCTTCGAGATCTTGATGGCTTCGAGATAGACGGGGAGATACGTCATCACCGTGCCCGTGATTCCCCATTCCAGGAACCACAGGAGCGACAGACGCCAGCGCAGATTCCACTTCAATGGGCCCGACATGAGCCGTGTCCCCGATTTGATGGCCCCCCTCAGGCCGGCGCCGGCCGTCCGGCACAGGAGTCTAGACAATTCCCGCACGGGCGGGTATCTCGAAAAGGAGAGTTAGACAAACTTCCCGGCTGATCGGATCTAGGGTTAGATCAGAGAATCGTTCTCTCCCGCCCGGCGCCGAAACTCTGTTGTTCCATCGAGAAACACGTTTGCCTGACCCCGAAACGCCTGCTCCCGATTCCGTGGTCGTCGATTGCCTGACGTGTCACGAGCGGATCGGCGTCTGGCTGGCTGACGAAACGCAGACCATCCGGTGCACATTCTGCCAGGCGCCGGTCCAGGTGCCTTCTCGCGAACAGGTTCGTCTGCAACGGGCGGCCAAAGCCGGCGGGCCTGCGAAAGTCGAAGAATACGCCATCGCCCCCTCCGCAGACGAAGTTACCGCAAAACCGGCGGCAACGAAGACCGTGCGATCCGGCGCCGCGGGGAAATCCGGTTCGGCGCCGACGGTCACGCTCGAATGCCCGACCTGCCACGAACTGGTGAAAGCCCGTGTCGGGCCGAAACCGGGAAAAATCACCTGCACATTCTGTGAGGTGGTGATTGCCGTTCCCGACCTGCAGACCGTCGCCGGTTGGCGTGCCAAGACGGTCACGCCGCGCTCCGGCAAAGAGATCGGTGAGTATTCCGCCGGGCCGATCACCAGGCTGGAACCCCTGCGCGCAGACAGCGTGTTCGACCGGCTCGCTGAAGTCCGCCAGGAAGCCGCGATTCCGCCACCTCGTTGGACCTTTTTCTCGAGCGTCTTCACCTTGCCGTGGCACGCGGAGGCCGTGGCGCGCTGGGTCTATATGAGCATCGGCTTCACGGCGATCCTGGGAATTGCCGTCGTCCTAAAAAGCCTGGCGGCGCAGTTTTCGGGGATGGCGTCGGGAGTGGCCGTGGCATTTTTCCTGTTGCCGATCATCTGGATCACGTATTTCACGATGTCCTATACCGCCGCATGCAGCCTGCACGTCTTCGAGTCGACGGCGGCCGGGCTCGACAGAATCGAGGCCTGGCCCGAACCGAACTGGCGCGACTGGATGGGCGAATTGATCTACGTCGGTTGGATCGCCGTGATCCCGCTGGGGATCAGCTATGGCCTCGGACTGCTCGGCGTTTCGCACGGCGTGACAATTTTCGCGACCTTGCCCGCCCTCTTCTTTGTGCTGTACCCGATTTCCTTTCTCTCGGCGATGGAAGCGAATTCCGTGTGGGTTCCGTTGACGATGCCGATCCTGGGCAGCCTGGCGCGCTGGTGGTGGTGCTGGCTCTTGTTTTATTGTCTTGCCGGTCTGGTGATCGGTTCGATTGCCGCCGCGGTGATTCTTTTGATAGCGTCGTCGCTGGATGGCTTATTGATCGGCATGGGGCCCGTTCTGGCAGCCGGCGCGTTGATCTATTTCCGTCTTCTGGGTCGCCTCGCCTGGCGGATGACCGCCAAGATGAAGACCAAGAAGAAGAAATCGCCGAACGGCAAACTCGCCGGCGAACAGCAGGCTGACAGCTCCCGCCGGCCAGGATGAACGGTCCGTTTACCGGCGATTCTGTTCGAATCGAGCGAGTTTCGCGCGAAATCCGGGGCGATCGAGAACTTCGCGGTTCACGATGTTTTCTGGAATTTCGCCTCGCGCGGCCCGCCGCATGCCGTCGACCATCGCGCTCCCCGTGGCCTGCCACACGTCGCGCGTCGAAGCCGACCAGTGCGGCGTCAAGATGACGTTGTCGAGTTGAATCAGCGGATCGTGTGCGGGAAGCGGCTCATGCTCGAAGACGTCGAGCGCAGCGCCGGCGATTCGCCGGTCACGCAGCGCTGCCACGAGCGCCGCTTCGTCGACCAGCTCGCCGCGGGCGATGTTCACGAAATACGCTGTCCGCTTCATCAGCGCCAACTGTGCGGCGCCAATCATCCGCCGATTCTCGGGACGGGGCCGGGCATGGACGCTCACGATGTCGGACCGCCGGAACAGGTCATCCAGGCTGACGAGGTCGACGCCCAGCCCACGCGCTTCGGCAGCATCAGCGTGAGGCGAATAGGCCAGGATCTGCATGGCAAACGGAGCGACCAGGCGCACCAGTTCCCGCCCCGAATGCCCCAGGCCGACGATCCCCAGCGTCCGTCCCTGAATTTCCTCGCCGAGAACGTCGGCTTGCATGTCCCACCGGCCGGCACGAGTCACTTGGTCCTGGGCGAACAGCCGCTTGGCCAGCGCCAGCATGAACAACAGCGCCGTTGAAGCCGTCGGATGATTCAGCGCCAGCGGCGCGTTAAACAGTGCGATGTCGCAATCCGTGCAGGCCGTCACGTCGACTTTGTCGTACCCGGCCCCCGACCTGCCCACGACGACGAGCCGGTCGCGCGCCGCCTGCAAGGCGCCGCGCTTCAGCCATGGCCGGAGGAGCACTAATCCGTCAAGGTCGGCCAGCTGCGAAGCCTGCACTTCGAGCGAGTAGAATCGCTGCCAGTAGTCGCGATCGCCCGGCTGCGGGGCCTGATCGCGCAGAAAGTGATATTCGACATCATTCGCCGCATCGAGCAGATGCAATGGCAACCCGCCGCAGGCGTCCTCGCCGCGTTCGTTCAGAAAATCGCCGGTGATGGCGAGGCGAAAGGTTGGCATCAGTCAGCTCGCAATCCAGGGACAAGAGACGTTTTCCCGGGCCTCAGCAGGAGATGTCGGAAAAATGGGTCAGCCCCGGCAGGGGCTACTTTCCGACAACCTTCTGAAATCGGCGCACGGCTTCCTCGACATTTTCGCGGCTATTGAACGCACTGAGTCGAAAGTAACCTTCGCCGCTGGCTCCGAAGCCGCTGCCGGGGGTGCCGACGAGATGCGCCTCATTCAGGAGGCGATCGAAGAAATCCCAACTCGTTTCGGCGCCGGGCGTTTTGACCCATACGTAGGGAGCGTTGACGCCTCCATAAACCTTGACGCCGATTTTCTCGAGCCCTTCACGAATCAACTTGGCGTTGGTGAGGTAAAAATCGATCAGCGTGCGGACCTGCTGCTGGCCGGCCGGGCTATAGGCCGCCTCGGCGGCGCGCTGCACCGGGTACGACACGCCGTTGAACTTGGTCGTATGGCGGCGATTCCACAGGCCGTGCACCGAGACTTTCTCGCCGCTGGCGGTCGTTCCAGTAAGCGATTTGGGAACGACCGTGTAAGCGCAGCGGACTCCGGTAAACCCGGCCGTCTTGCTGAAGCTGCGGAATTCGATGGCCACGTCACGCGCGCCGGGGATCTCGAAAATCGAATGCGGAATGCTCGGATCGGTGATATACGCTTCATACGCCGCGTCAAACAGGATGACAGCCTGGTTGGCTCGCGCATACTCGACCCAGCGCGTCAATTGCTCGCGGGTGGCCACCATACCCGTCGGGTTGTTCGGAAAGCACAAATAGATCAGGTCGACGTGCTCTTTCGGCACCGGCGGGACGAAATGGTTCTCGGCCGTGGTGGGAATGTAAACCAGACCGGCGAATCGTCCCTTGTCGTCGGCGTGGCCGGTCCGCCCCGCCATCACATTCGTATCGACGTACACCGGATACACCGGGTCGGCGATGGCGACTTTGTTGTCGGAGCCGAAGATTTCCAGAATGTTCCCCGTATCGCATTTGGAACCATCGGAAATGAACACTTCGTCGGCTTCGACGGCCGCGCCCCGCGTCGCAAAATCGTGCGCGACGATGGCGTTCCGCAGAAAGTCGTAGCCTTGCTCGGGACCATAACCGCGAAATGTCGCCCGCACCGACATCTCCTCGACCGCCTTGTGCCAGGCTTCGACGACTGCCGGCGGCAAGGGTTCGGTCACATCGCCGATTCCCAGGCGAATGACCTTGGCGTCGGGATGCTCGGCACAGAATTTGGTGACGCGGCGGCCGATTTCGGGAAACAAATAACCAGCCTTGAGTTTGCGATAATCTTCGTTGATGCGGGCCATGTTGTTGCGGCAATCCAGGATGTGTCGTTGAAAATTTGTCTCGGGAATGACGGCATTCGCGTCCCGTTGCTCGGGTGCGCCTGTGCCGCGTTCGATTGTTAATGGACGACGGCTAAACTGCAAGCGCCCGCAGTTCTCGTATTTCTCGTTCCCACGCTCCGCGTGGGAACGCCCGTCTCGACGCCCTGCGTCAACCCCGCGCCGCGATGCCGACGCTCTGCCGCTTTCCCTCCAGCCGCCGAGCTCCGACAGACGGAGGTAACCGCAGAGTTCGCAAAGGAACGCAGAGAAAGAATCAGAGAACAAACCGAGGCCGCACCTTCCGACCAGGAGACTCTGGATACTGCTGACGAGGGTCGAACGATTGGATCTCGCGCAGACGAGAATCACCCGAGCGGGTTTGGAAAAATTAAGGTCGCTCAAGGACTTGCAATGGCCGGACCTGAGCAGCACCGAGATGGCCGACTCCGATCTGGTCATTTTGCAAGAATTCCGCCAGCTTGAGACCCTGACTCTCCGTGGCACTCAGGTGACGGATTCCGGCCTGAAACATCTGCAGTCCCTCGCGAGACTGAGCTTTCTCAGTCTGGACGACAACAAAGGCGTCACCGACGAAGGACTTCGCTATCTCGTGAACCTTCAAAATCTCCGAGTCCTGTTGCTGCGCGGAACGCAAGTTACGCAAGCCGGAGTCAGCGAAATTGAGATTGCATTGCCCGCAATCAGAGCCAATCGTTAATGCAGTCGATTCCGGTGACCGTTGGCCGGACAAAGTCGGAAAGAGATGGGTGTTGTCCTCTCTACTCTCCCCCTCTCCTTTCTCGCGCAGCGCTGCACGTGGACGACGTGTAGTTGGCGAACGCGCAGGACCTGATAGAATGATGTCGGGTCATGTCCCCTACAACGTGACTATCGTGCAGATGTATCAGCAGAAAGGCTGTCTCTCATGATTTCATCGCCTGAGCGAGTCGTAATTCGCCCTAGCAGCCCGTTGAAAAACTCGACTTTCGATCGTCGCGTCGCCAGTCGGGCGGCGGGACGCCGCACGGGTCGGAGGCCCGCCGGCCCACCTGGAACTCTCGTGACGGGCTACTTCTTGATAAATCTTTGAATTCGGTGT
>DASYAR010000076.1:0-9055 GCA_036501235.1 Planctomycetaceae bacterium | reverse complement strand
TCGTGAGCGACCCCACCAGACGCGGATTGCCGTCGAACACCACGATCCGATCGCAGCGCGTGCGGCCCACCAATTGCGGATGCGGATCGTCGGATGCCAAACGTCCGGCCTCGGACAATTGAACTCCGCCGCCGATGCGGGAAGGTTCGACGAGCAACTCCTCCGCAGGCGCGGCGGCCGCTTCGCCCGCCGCTTCTTTTTTCGCCGATTTGCTCAAGCCTTCGACAAGAACCTCGAAATCACGACCGATCAGGCCCACGTTGTCTTCTTCACTGATCTCGTTCTGCAGCGCCAGCATCTCGTTGTTGCGGCGACGCTTGAGCTCTTCGGGAACATCGTCAGGCAGCAGGTCGTCCGCCTTGGTACCGGGCCGCGGACTGTATTTGAAGATGAAGCTGTTCTTGAACCGGCATTCTCGAATCAAGTCCATGCTCTTCTGAAACGATTCTTCGGTCTCGCCGCAGAACCCGACGATGAAGTCGCTCGACACGGCGCAGTCGGGAATGATCCGGCGGATTCGCGACATCATCTCGCGGTACTCCTCGACGGTGTATCCGCGCTTCATCCTTTTCAAGACGTCGTTGCATCCCGATTGGGCCGGCACGTGCAGGTAACGGGCGACTTTGGGTAAGTCGCGAACCGCTTCCAGCAGGTCGTCGCTCATGTCGCGGGGAAAATTGGTGACGAACTTGATCCGTTCGAGGCCTGGTGTGTCGTGAATCGAGGCAATCAGGTCCGAGAGGCGGAACAGGCGGCCGTCTTGCGTGTATTTGTAGCTGTTGACCGTCTGCCCCAGCAGGGTGACTTCTTTGGCTCCCTCGTCGGCAAGTTTCTGCACTTCGCGAACAATATCGCGCGGGGGCCGGCTCTGCTCGGGGCCGCGCGTGAGCGGCACGACGCAGTACGTGCAGAATTTGTCACAGCCGATCATGATCCGCACGAACGCCTGAAACGGAGAGGGGCGCATCTCCGGGTCGCGCAGCGGATCGTAGCTCTGAAAGCTGTCGCTTACCTCCTGGCGGGTCGCGTCGCGTCGGTCGAGACTGACGGCCAGGCGCTGCTGACGATCGGCCCGCGCCTGTTCGACCAGTTCGGGAATCTGGGCGAGCTGTCCGGTGCCGACGACAAGGTCGACATGGGACGCCCGCTGGAACACCAGGTCTTTGTCCTTTTGGGCCATACATCCGATGACGCCGATCACTTGATTCGGGCGGCGGCGCTTGCTGTGCTTCAGCCGCCCCAAGGCGCTGTAGATCTTATGCTCGGCGTGCTCTCGGACGGAACACGTATTGAACAGCACCGTATCGGCTTCGGCGACGTCGGACGTCAGCTCGAATCCCTGCTTGCGAAGCGCCGCGACAACCAGCTCGCTGTCGAGCATATTCATCTGGCAGCCGACCGTCTCTATGTACAACCGTCGATTATGTTCGGGTTCTGGCGACATGCCGCTATTATTACGCAATGTCCACCGGAAAGGCGAGAGTGATCAAAATGACACAGCCCCGTCATCGCAGCGCATCGGGCCAGCAATGCGGAGACGAGAGGGGCTGTGTCGCCGAGCAGCATATCGCAGTCGTTCCATTGGAATCAACAGTTGCACGGTTACGATTTCGACAGAATTCCGAAAGGCTTCCGTGATTCATGAACCGCCGGACTTATTTCGTCCACGAATCATTTGGACGCCGCCCCAGATCACCAACACACCTCCCAGAACGGCCAACGCCGGGCCGCTCTCTGTGCCGCGCAGCGCTAGTTTACCGCTCAATCCGCCGACAATAAAAACGATTCCAATGACGATATTCCACATGCGCGAGCCCTTTCTGGAGACGGTCGCCGAACGGAAAACAGGACCTCGAAGTGCCGTCCCATCCTACCGGCAGAAAACCGGCGCGCCCATCGAAAACCGGCGATTTTGTGAAGATTGAGTTTCGTCATTCGTCATTTCCTCCGCCTCCGCGTCAGATTTCGACTGCTCGCGTGTGTATAACAGAGCAGGCTGTTCATTCCACACGCCGAGGCCCCGATGAGCGTTTCGCCGGAAACCCGACCGAGCCTGATCGTCCGGCTGAGAAACCGGGACGACGATGAGGCTTGGTTCGAGTTTACGGAAATCTACCGCCCCGTGATCTATCGCCTGGCGTGCCGCGGCGGAATGCAGCCCGCCGACGCCGACGATCTCGTACAGCAGGTGCTGTCGTCCGTCGCGCGGGTGATCGACCGCTGGGAAGACGATCCCGAGCGGGCCCGGTTCCGCACCTGGTTGTCGCGCGTCGCCACCAACGCCATCCTGAATGCCCTGACCCGCCGGACGAGCGACCGTGGCGCCGGCGGATCGGAAATTCACGACCTGCTCGACAGGCATCCTGCCGGTGGTCCCGACTCCGATCTGGTTCGCATCGAACACCGCCGCGAGGTTTTTCGCTGGGCGGCCCGCCAGGTGCGTCCCGAGTTTCAGCCCGAAACATGGGACGCCTTCTGGCTGACCGCCGTCGAGGGGCGCGACATTAATGACGTGGCCCGCGAACTGCACCGTTCGCACGGCTCGATCTACGCCGCCCGGAGCCGCGTCATGCGCCGCCTGCGCGAAAAAGTGAGCGAATGGGAGGAGGAGGCATGACGAAACCACGTTCATGCTGAAAATTCGAGGCCAGCACATTCCAAGAGACTCTGCGACAAAGTCCAACGCCATGAAAGCCAACCCTTCCACCTGCGACCACGCGGCCCTCGACTCGCTGCTGGCCGATCGTCTGAGCGGCGACGACCAGCTCGCTCTCGAGCAGCATCTCGACAATTGCACTACTTGCCGCGACGAGCTCGAACGGCTGGCCGCCGCGCCCGAGTTGTGGGCCGAGGCCCACGCGTCCCTCAGTACGGCGGCCGACGACGAACATCGCGGTTCGTCATTCTTGTCGTCGCAGGGAGAATCCGACGGCGTCCGCGCGGAACACATTCTGGGATTTCTGTCCCCCACCGACGATCCGCGAATGCTGGGACGGTTCGGTGGTTACGAGATCTCCGGCGTGATCGGCTGCGGCGGGATGGGGATCGTTCTCAAAGGTCTCGACGTCGCCCTCAATCGGTACGTGGCGATCAAAGTTTTGGCGCCGCACCTGGCGACGAGTGGCGCGGCCCGCTTGCGATTCGCCCGCGAGGCCCGTGCCGCGGCGGCCGTCGTCCACGACAATGTGCTCGCGATTCACGCCGTCTCCGACGCGAACGGTCTGCCGTATCTGGTCATGCCCTATATCCGTGGGACGTCCTTGCAGAAGCGGCTCGATGCGACCGGCCCGCTGGCCGCGACCGAGGTGCTGCGAATCGGCCGGCAGGTGGCCGCCGGCCTGGCCGCCGCCCACGCGCAGGGGCTGGTGCATCGAGACATCAAGCCGGCCAATATTTTGCTCGAAGACGGCGTCGAACGGCTCAAGATCACCGATTTCGGCCTGGCCCGCGCCGCCGACGATGCCAGCCTGACTCGCAGCGGCGTCATCGCCGGAACGCCGCAGTTCATGTCGCCGGAACAAGCCCGCGGCGACTCAATCGACGCACGGAGCGACCTGTTCAGCCTGGGAAGTGTGCTGTACGCCCTGTGCACAGGACATCCGCCGTTCCGCGCCGAGACGAGCTTTGGCATGTTACGCCGGATTACCGACGATATCCCTCGCCCGATCTGCGAATTGAATTCAGAGATACCCGCCTGGCTCGCCGCCAGTATCGACAGACTGCACGCCAAGAACCCAGCCGATCGGTTCGCGTCGGCCGATGAAGCGGCACAGCTCTTCGAACAGTGCCTGGCCCACTTGCAGCAACCGCAGACCGTCCCTCTGCCCGACTTGCTGCGGACGAAACCACCACGCCCCATCGCTACGCCAAGGGCGACGCCCCGTTTAGCAGGGATCTCCGCCGCGTGTCTTATGGTCGCAGTAATCGTCTTCTCACTGCGACAGCGCCCAAAAGATGAAGTCCCTTCCGCGAACCCGGCGAACGCTTCGTCAAAGGTCGGCGCAGCTCCCGCTGCCGCACACTCCGCCGCCGATCTCTGGGACGACGGCACAGATCGCCGCATCGCCGAGACACAAGATGAAATCGAATTCATTACCGACAATGACGATCAGGATGATGCAAATCTGTGACCTGAATCCCACATGCATCGATCCCGCACGCTGCGCTCGACACGCGCATCCCGTTGGGATTGCGGTTAAACAAATCCGTGCTGCCAGTCGCCTTGTTGATACAAGTCCATGCCGCACTTGGGCAAAATTCCCCGTACTCGGAGCCTCCGCCATGCGATCCATCCCCCGATTCGCTTTTACCAGCATGGTCCTCATGCTGGCCGTGTTGAGCTCAATCCCTTCGGCCAGTGCCCAGAGCGGATCGCAGGTTGGCCCAGCGGAAGAAATGGAATTAAAAATCCATGAACTGCAGCACACGAGGGCGGCCGAGGCGGCGACAATGTTGCAAAAACTATTTCCGGAAGAAGTCGCGGGCGGAGTCAAGGTGACCGCCGACGAGCGATCGAATTCGCTGGCAATCCGAGCGCCGGCATCAGTGCAGCGATTCATCGCGACGTTCCTGAAAAATGCGGACCGACCCGATTCAAAGCGGCCACCTGCGGCCAGTTCTGCAAATGAGGGCCCCGATGCGTCTGAGCCTGCGTCGAACCCGTCGAGCACGCCCAGCCAGATAAAGTCGTCGGCCGACGAAAAGGCAGTTGCCGAAATCAAAATCTTTAAACTCACCAACACGCGTGCATCCGACGCTGCAGAATTATTGCAGGGCCTATTTCGCGATGACGCATTGCAAACCCTGTTTCCAGACGAATCGAGCGTCCCGGCGCGGTTTAGCGTCGACGCCAGAACGAATTCCGTGATCGTCATTGCGTCGGAACCTCATCAGAAGCTGTTCGAGGCGCTTCTGCTGAATCTCGATGAGCAAGTCGACTCGAAACAGCCCAAAGCGACACGTTCCACAGGTGCTGTCGGCGGCGGAGGCTCGAATTCCCTGGCAGGCATGGCCGCCAATTTGCGCCGGAACAATAAATCCGAGGCAATCGGTTCCCCGGAATTCCAGCGCTATGAACAAGAGGCTTATGCCGCGGCTGAAGTCTATCGGCAGCAATGGGCGATCACACCGAAAGATGAGGGACGGCTTGCGCAGATCAAGGCCGATTTGCAGGGGGCCGTCCATTCTGCATTCCACGCCCGACAGGCCTGGCAACGGAGTCAAGTTGCCGAGATGCGGAAACGTCTCGACGAAATCGAAAAGAACATCTCCGCCCGCAGCCAGCGAGACAAGGAAATCATCGAGCGTCGTGTCGAAGATCTGATTAATCCCGAGCGGCAGTGGGAATCGGAGACCGGGTCGACCAGTCAGGACGCGGCCACGATCGGGGACACGCAGGATTCTCAAGGGGATAAACCAGAGACTGCTGTTAAGGGAGGCCGTGACGCCTCGGCAGTCACGAAACCCAATGAAGGCATCAATGCGCCGGGCCGTGACGTTTGGACGAAAGATTACGTGACCGCGGTGAACAGCTCTCGATATTTGAAGCGCCCCCTCTTGATCTGGTTCCGGGCTGACTGGGCCCTTCCCTGCAGGAAAATGGAAAAAGAGGTGCTCCAAACGCCCGGCGTATTAAACCTGCTGAGTCAATCATTCGTGGCAGTGAAGATTGATATAGCCAACCCGGAAAACGCCAAAATCCAGAAAGAGTTCGAGGTGGTGAATCTGCCGACTGTCGTGGTGACGAATCACCAAGGCTCCGTCATTGTCCGCCGTCAGGGACTCGCCGACGTCAATCAGTTTGTGACACTCTTGCAGAATTCCTTGGCGAAGCAATCCGAGGCAGACATTGTTTGGATGACGGATTTCGCGGCCGCGAAGACTCTGGCCGAAAAATTCAATCGGAATCTGCTCATTCGTTTTCATAAGGAAGATTCTGAAGAAAAGAAGAAACTTGTCGAGACAGCCGTGAGCTCGCCTTATGTGCGCGGGCTGCTAGCCAAATTCGTATTGATGGCAGTCGATATCGACGATGACGGGAACCGGGAATTGGTCGAAAAATATCAACGTCTTGGAGATGAATCGCTGCAAGTAACGCGCAGCGACGGCAAGCCGCTAATGCGATTTCTGGGCGACCAATTCGTCGATCCCTGGAAGCTGGAGGATGCCCTGAGGGAAGCGGTGAATGTTCGCTCAGAGCCGATTTCGCAAGAGCGCGCTTTGCATCAGGAAAGCGGCGCCCGAGACGGCGCGGCGCTGGCGACCGAATCCGGTCCGGACCCGCGCAGGAGCGTATTGGAAGCGGAAAACGCCATGATTTCGGCCAAAGCCGCGGTGGCAGAGGCGGCAGTTGAGGCTGAAGCGGCAGATGGCTATTTGCCACGACTTCTTGAAGCTCAGAAGACCGGGAGCGTGGCGAAAAAGGTTGTAGTCGACGCACAAAACGAATCGAAGCGAAAGGCCGCCGCGCTGAATCGTGCGCGGGCCGACCTGCAGGGGAAAGAGCGACTGCTGTCGCTGGCGAAGGAGCATCTGGAAGCACAGATCAAGTTCGCCGATCTGGAAGCCAAGCAGGCGAAATCACAATTCGACCTCGCTGTTCAACGAGAAGCCCGCGCCAAACAGCTTGCCCAAAAGCAATCTATCACATCGCAACTTTACGACGAAACGCTAGCCGCGCGAGAGCATGCCTGGATTTCGTTTGAGCGGGCGACGGCGAAATACGAGCTTTATCGCAAGGCGTTACCGGGCCAATCAGCCCCCACCGGCGACCAAACCCCACAAAGCCAAGCTGAACCAGAGCGTCCAGCAGAACCTGCCAAACCCGACGAGAAGCGCGAGTAACAGCAACTGAGTTGCCGACTGTTGGAATTCAAGAGAGCGGGAATGCTGGAAGCGAGGAAATGAACGCTATACTGGACGGCATGAGCGAAGTCACGCGGATTCTGGAAGCCATCATGGGGGGCGAGCCGGCGGCCCTCGAACGGCTGTTGCCGCTCGTCTATGACGAATTGCGGCGACTGGCGGCGGTCAAACTCTCGCAGGAGCCCAAAGGCCAGACGTTGCAGGCGACGGCCCTGGTTCATGAGGCCTATTTACGGCTCGTGGGGGGCGCGGATCCGCGTTTCGAAACGCGCGGGCATTTTTTTTCCGCAGCCGCCGAAGCCATGCGCCGTATTTTGATCGACCGGGCCCGCCGCAAAGGCAGGCAAAAACGGGGAGGCGGCGCACGGCGGCTCGAGCTGAACGAGCTCGATCTGGCTTCCCCGCCTCCTGAAGAAGACCTGCTGGCGCTGGACGAAGCACTATCCCGGCTCGAGGCCGAAGATCGGGTGAAGGCGGAACTGGTCAAGCTCCGTTTTTTTGCCGGCCTCACCGACGAGCAGGCCGCCTTCGCCCTGGGCATCTCGCGAGCCACGGCCGCACGGTACTGGTCTTTCGCCCGCGCCTGGCTGTATCACGAAATCGTTGGCGAAGAACAGCCCGGCCAGCGGCGGACGTAAGTCCGCCGCTGGCACCCAACGTCTCTGTGTCATCCGCGCGCTTGCTGTAACCAAGTCGTTCATTGGCCAGCCTGCGAGTGGCAAGGTTTGCAGCCACTCGCATCCGAACGGTGTCGAATCTTGTCGCTTCGCGACCCAGCCGCTTTGGCGGGACCGCCTGGACGACCCTGATCCGCGAGAGCGCAATAAAGCCGCGGAACGCACCCGGGGACTTACGTCCCCCGGCTCGCCGGGTTGCGTTATAATGGCCGATTCTCGCATTTCGCAAACAATTTTCGACGAATCTCCGATCTCTGTGAGGCGCTGTCGGCCAAAACGGCGCATGTCTGTGTGAGGAACCGGCTATGAAAGACATTCGACTCTCGGACATCTTCGACGCGGCGCTGCAGAAACCCTCGACGGCCGAGCGGGCCGCGTTTCTCGACGGCGCTTGTGGATCGAACGCCGACATTCGCGGGCGGGTCGAAACACTGTTGCGCGCCCACGACGCCGCGGATGGTTTTCTGCAGTCGGACGTCGCCGTCGCACAGCCGCAGGAGGGGCCGGGGACGATCATCGGCCGATACAAGCTGTTGCAGCAGATCGGCGAGGGGGGCTTCGGCGTCGTGTACATGGCCGAGCAGCTCGAGCCGGTCCGCCGCAAGGTGGCCCTCAAAATCATCAAGCTGGGAATGGATACGAGGCAGGTTGTGGCCCGATTCGAATCGGAACGGCAGGCGCTGGCCCTGATGGACCACCCGCACATCGCCCGTGTGTTTGACGCCGGGTCGACCGGTTCAGGGCGGCCCTATTTCGTGATGGAGCTGGTGAAGGGGATTGCCATCACCGAATACGCCGACAAGAACGGGCTCTCGATGAAAGAGCGGCTGGAGCTGTTCGTCACCGTATGTCAGGCCGTGCAGCATGCCCATCAGAAAGGGATCATTCATCGCGACATCAAGCCGTCCAACGTGCTCGTCACGCTGCACGACGGCAAGCCGGTGACCAAGGTCATCGATTTCGGTATCGCTAAGGCGACCAGTATGCGGCTCACCGAGAAGACGGTGTTTACGGAATTCCGCCAGATCGTCGGCACGCCGCAATACATGAGCCCCGAACAGGCGGAAATGTCGGGGCTCGACGTCGACACGCGTTGCGACATTTATTCGCTGGGGGTGCTGCTGTATGAATTGCTGACGGCGACGACGCCGCTCGAGGCCGAGAGGCTCAAAACGGCCGGCTACGGCGAGATGCAGCGGATCATCCGCGAAGAGGATCCGCCGCCGCCTTCGCTACGTGTCAGCACGCTGCACGAACAGTTGGAAACCGTGGCGCGGAACCGGCGGACCGAGTCGCGCACGCTGTCCCGAGTTTTTCGCGGCGATCTCGACTGGATCGTCATGAAATCGCTCGAGAAAGATCGCACGCGGCGCTATGCGGCGGCCGGAGACCTGGCGGCCGACGTCGACCGGTACTTGCGGGACGAACCGGTCGAAGCGAGTCCGCCCAGCGCGATTTATCGCGTGCAAAAGTTCGTCAGGCGGAATCGGACGGGAGTCACGGCGGGTCTGGTT
>DASYAR010000075.1:0-4025 GCA_036501235.1 Planctomycetaceae bacterium | reverse complement strand
ACTTCATGCGCCTGGGCTTCGTTCCCGGCTGGAAGGCCATTGCTCCACAAGGGGCGGTCGAAAAGACGTTTATGACGCTGGAGCACCGATTGAACTCCCTGGCGGCGAAGCAAGGCGGGCTGACGCTGACGATACCCGCGGCATACGTTCAAGCCTGCAAACCGGCGGCAGCGAATTCTAAGTGACACCCGCACTCGCCCTCCACCGGGGCTCCCCGCTGGTCCAGCCCCGGCCCACCGAACTCGATAAACAACGATCGACAGGCGGAAGTCTCAGCCCCTCGTAGCGCCGGCGCAGGTTACTTCCCCTTCGGCCAATCTCGGGTTTCCACGAGCGATTCGCCGGTTTCGAGGAGGCTCTTGAGGCTGGCCAGGATGTGTGGCCATCCGTTAGAAACGGCCTTGATGAATTTGGAATCGGGCTGATCCATCTCGTGGATCACGGTGAGCTTGACCGATTCAACGTCCAACTCGTCGGGGCCATCGCTGGGTTTCCGGCTCCGGCGGATCGGACGCCGCTGCTGCGGTTTGCCGCTGCAGCGCGCGACTTCCATTCGCGCTCTGACCCCGCCACACACCCTCGTTGCGGCAGCTTCGCCAGGTCGGCCGCCGTCAATGACAAGACCTTGCCTGACTCGTTGACCACTTCCAGGATCGCAGCCGTTGCCACCGGCGCAGGTTCGGATCGGACGCCGGCGGCGTAAGCCAAACTGCCGACGAAAGCGATCAACGGGAGAAATGACCAGCTCCGATCAGAACACGATTTCTTTATTGTCATCAATTTAGCTGTCATTGGAGTCCTTGGAGGTCACAGAGCTCGGCATCACGGCCATACAGGTTGTTTGATTCTGGGTGTGACGGACCCAATATTGCAACATCGCCGTGCGTTCGCCAGCGGGATCATTTGAAATTCGCGGGGCAAAAGCGGCCCAGTCGAGCGACCGGGCCGTGCCACTTTTTCAAGCGTTGCTTTTGGACATGTACGTTAAGATGGCGTCGAGACCACCAGCGCAGCCTGCGAACATGGCGAGAATGAGCGCGACCCCGCACCAAAAAATCCAGGCGTGTTTTTGCGTCTGAGAGCTTGAGCGTCGCTTGAGGATATCAGACCCCAGCCCAAATCCGGCCGCAGAAAAGATGAGCGCGACGAAGGGCCACATCACTGGGTTGAATGAGAACCACGCGCATTCAGCGATGCCGATTCCAGCGCAGACGACGGCGCAAACAACACCGAGCGGACGTGACCTGCGGTTGATTTCATCGTCGTCCATGTCCCAAATGATAATCCCGCGAGCGATCAACGCAATTAAAAACTCTGCCGGATTTCTCGGGTGGCGTTCTTCGTCTCCAGCGTCCTTTGATTCCCCTTCCCGCCCGGGATCACGGGCGGATATGATGCCAAGCATGAACCAAAGATCATTCCGCCTGCGGTCGATCGCTGGAGTCATTCGCCTTATCACGATTCTTCTCACAGCCGGTATTGCGCTAGCGCGTCTCGGCTGCATCGGCATCGTCACCGTGGCGTTCGCTGTGCCAAACGGCGTGATGGCGCTCATGGGAGTTCCTACTTTGATTCTTGTTGGTGGGACCTGCGGAGGGCTGCTCGCGACTGTGGCATGGAGAACACCCGGATAATTTCGGCGAGGATGGTCAGACGCCGTGTTGAATTGGGGCGTCTTCCTGTTGTTCACAGGCATCGTCGCGTTTTGCCTCGTGCATTTAGGCTGATCGAATGGCCGCAATCTTCCCCGTCTTGGCTGTCGCCTTCGCGGCCTTCTGCATCTGGCTCGGAGTGCGTTTCTACAATCGGCGCGAGTGCTGGTCGAAATGGACGCTGGCGGGCATACTCGGCCTGCCACTGCTCTATGTTGCAAGCTTTGGGCCAGCTTGTCGCTCTACGGCAACTCCATGGCTGGGTCGCGGAATTCCGCTGGCGCAAATCCCAAGACCATCTTGGATGAATTTGTATCGTCCTCTGTGCTGGCTTTCCGACCGGTACCAAGGATCATTCTTCTCGACAGCGATTCTGAAGTACGTCGAATTCTCGATTCCGCAGAATTCCTTAGTCGCCATTCAGATGGATAGTGACGACAGTCACCTATGGATCGTCGCAAAATGACCACTTGCGCCGCCGTAGCCATGCTTCGACCGAAATGAATTTATGACCGACCGCAAGAAACCTGGCTGGGCGTTCTGGACGGCGTTGGGACTCGCCGTCCTGCTCGTGGGGTATCCGCTGAGCTTCGGGCCGGCGTGCTGGATGCATGAGTGGAAGGGCATCGGAGAAGCAGGCATCCCCATTGCGTATTACCCGATCATCTGGCTGGCAAAGCATTCCGAATTCGGAGACCTGATAAACTGGTATGCCAAGGGCGGACGGGCACTGGGAAAGTACCCGGCAATCGTTTTTGGTGGACAAGTTGCCTGGTGCTGGGACGTCGTGCCACCGTGATATGGTGACCGACCAGTCTGCGGACTGACAACGCCGTCAAAGACACTCCGCCGATCAGCGGCACTCGCTCTGCTACCACAAAGCGTCGCATTGGCCAAAAGCAAATACCACCCGCCAGTGGGTAGTGCACTACTTTGAAATCGACGGAATGTCTGAAGATTCGACGTAAGTCAGAGAGCGTCGGGAGGCAACGCCGGTTGCACTCGGAGCGCCACGAGTGGGTCGTCATGCACAAGCCGCTCCGCAATCGCGTTTGCTTGGTCGAACGTCCAAATATCTCCGATATATATTTCGCTTCCGTCGCCGTGTCGTACAGTCAAGCGAAATGGGCCAGCCCGGAAGCGCTCGAACTCTTCAAGCTCTCGTGCGCGCCGCCGATCACGCCATTTTTTCCAAATGGAAATCATGATTCGATGATACCCGGCCCTGACCGCGGAAGCAAAAACCCCGCCAGGTTTCTCTGACGGGATTCGCCGTTTCGGTCAGGTATCCCTCCATCTGCATCACCTTGTCGAACACCTCTTCGATCGACCACGGATGCCCGGTCATTCTCGCCATCCGCCAGCGACGTCTGCTTGTCCCCGCAGCACGCTATGGTAAGATAGCGTGTCCGGGAGAAATTGATGGCTCGTGAGTTGACCTACTATTCCCTGCGGTTGCTGATCGGCGTGATCGTATTCGCCGGCATCGGAGCTCCAGAAGCGCGTTCTGATCCGCCGTCGCCACAGCGGCAGGTCGTCGTCGAGCAGTTCGCGCAGAAGTACTGCATTGATTGCCACAGCCAGAGCGACAGCACCGCCGGACTCGATCTGGAAACGCTTCTCGCACGCCCCATCAAACAGCAGCCGGAGGTCTGGGAAACTGTGGCCCGCAAGCTCTCGGCCCGGCAGATGCCTCCGAAAGATCGGCCGCAACCCGATGAGCCGACGTTCGCGGCCATGCGCACGGCACTCGAGGCGACGCTCGATCAATCGGCGGCCGAGCATCCGAATCCCGGGCGGACCGGCACGTTTCGGCGGCTCAATCGCACCGAGTACCAGAACGCCATTCGCGACCTGCTGGCTGTCGAGATCGACGCGGCGGCGCTGTTGCCGCTCGATCAGTCCAGCCACGGCTTCGACAACATCACCGTCTCGGATCTGTCGCCGACGCTCATGGAACGCTACGTGTCAGCGGCGCAAAAGATCAGCCGCCTGGCGATGGGCCGGCCGGGTCGGTCCTCCGGGGGCGATACCATCCGCGTCCGCGCCGACCAGACGCAGGAACAGCATGTCGCAGGCCTGCCGCTCGGCACCCGCGGCGGCGTGTTGATTCCCTATACGTTCCCGCTCTCGGGCGAATACGAAATCGAAGTGCGGCTGGCGCGCGACCGCAACGAAGAAGTCGAGGGGCTCAACGATACGCACCAACTCGAGCTGCTGCTGGATCGCGGCCGCATCGGCCTATTCGACGTCAAGCCTCCGCCGAATCGCAACGATCACACGCAAGTCGACAAGCATCTCCACAAGCGAGTCAATGTGACCGCCGGTCCGCACCAGATGGGTGTGACATTTGTTCAAAACGGCTCATCGCTG
>DASYAR010000074.1:0-7481 GCA_036501235.1 Planctomycetaceae bacterium | reverse complement strand
ACGACCCCACGCTTGTTTCCGGTTTTTCGGTCTGGTACGCCGGATTGTGATACACCGTCGGCAACCAGTTCCGCAACCGCATCTCGAATCCGGGGATTTCCCGAACTGGAAATTTCATTTCGCCCAGATCGACGGCCACTTCGAGAGCGGTGCATCTGGTCCAGATATTGGGCCCGCGCAAGGCACGAATATTCCTGAACTCCATGTGTTGTTCCTCAAGGGGTCTCAACGCCCAGGAAACAACCGCTCTCTGCGGTGGCTTCCGGTCCGGCCAGGGCCCGGACGATGTCGAGCGTCGGTTGAATGTCTTCGTCTTCGGGTTGAATCACGAGCAGTTCACCGGGCAACGCGCTGGCCAGCGCCGTTTCGATGGCTTGCCGATGGTCGGGCACGTCGATCGTTTCGACCGTCCGTGTGCTGGTGGAAAGCCCCTGCCTGAACAGGGCCGCCAGTTCCCCCGTCGCCCGATCGGAGGCCGCATAATCTTCGTACAGGACGACCCGGTCGAAGGCCGCCCCTAATAGTTCACCCTGCCGCACGATATCGACATTGCGGCGTCCGTCGCCGGCCGAGTACACGATCGTGCGGCGCTCGTTCGGAAAATGATCGAGCGCTCGACACAACGCCGTCAGGGCCGGCACGTTGTGCGAATCGTCGATGACGACGCTTATCCCGCGAATCTCGAGCAGATTGAACCGTCCCGGGCAGTCGTCTCTGTCGGGGCGGAACAATTCCAGCGATTCGCGAATTGCGGCGAAGGGCACATCCAGGGCCCAGGCCGCGCCGACCGCCGCCAGGACGTTTTCGATCTGGAACGGGACGCGTCCGCCCAGAGTCAACGGAATGTCGGCTACAGGCAGCAATCGCGTTTCAGAGTCTCCCTCGGCCGCGATCACAGCGCCGTCGCGCACGAACACGGCCCTTTTGCCGTTGGCGCGGTGTTCGCGAATGACGGCGTGTTCGCCGTCGAGTGCGAAGAATGTAACCGCGCCGGCGCTTAACGAAGCCATCTCGGCGACGAGCGGTTCATCGGCCTTGAGCACCGCCGTGCCGGTCGGCAGCACCACGTCCACCGGACTGCGCTTCACCGTAAACATCTGCTCGGGGGTGTCGATGTAAGCCAGCCCCAGATGGTCGGCCTCGGCGATATTGGTGACGACGGCCACGTCACAGCGGTCGAACCCCAAACCTTCGCGCAAGATTCCGCCCCGACCCGCTTCGAACACGCCGACTTCGACCTGCGGATTGAGCAAGACCTTTCGCGCGCTGCGCGGTCCCGAGCAGTCGCCCCCTTCGATCGTCCGCTCGCCGACGAAAATTCCATCGGTGCAGACCGTGCCCACGATGCGGCCCGTTCTTCGCAGGACGTGCGACACGAGCCGCGTGACCGTGCTTTTGCCGTTGGTCCCGGTGACGCACACGACGGGAATCCGTCCATTCTGCCCGTGGGCGAACAGGCTTTCGATAATGGCCTCCCCGACCGGTTGGGGAGTGCCGACCGACGGACGCAGGTGCATCAACAGCCCCGGTCCGGCATTGACTTCAACGACGACCCCCCCCTGTTCCTCGAGGGGGCGCGAAATATCGGCGACGACCAGATCGAGCCCGGCAACGTCCAGCCCGACGATCTGCGCCGCCAGCACGGCGTGCGCGGCGACGGTCGGGTGCACGCGTTCCGTCACGTCCATTGACAGGTTGTCGTTTCGCTGCACGAGAATCGAGACTCCTGCCGGCGGTATGCCTTCGACCGTATATCCCTGGCGCTCGATCTGCATGACGGTCACCGCGTCAAACTCGATAAAGCTCAAGGGGAAGGCCTCTCCTTCGCCACGGCGCGGATCGGAATTCAGTTGGTCGGCCACGAGCTGCTTGACGGTGCGAACGCCGTCGCCGACGATCGAGGCGGCTTCACCGCAGGCCGCGGCGATCAGCCGGCTCCCCACGACGAGCAGGCGGTGTTCGTTGCCGGGAGCGAAGCGTTCGACGATCACGCCGCTCCCTTCATTACGGGCGAAGTTGAATGCCGATTCGATTTGCGAGCGAGTCGTCAGATTGGTGAAGACGCCACGCGCATGATTGGCGTCGCGCGGTTTGACGACGACGGGGACACCGACTTCCTCGGCGGCAACCCAGGCATCGTCCGCATCACTGACCAGCCGGCCTTCGGGGACGGGAATTCCACCGGCCCGCAGCATGGTTTTGGTGAGCTCTTTGTCTTGGGCAATCGACTCGGCAATGGCGCTGGTGCGATCGGTCTCGGCCGTCCAGATGCGGCGCTGTTTCACTCCTTGACCGAGCTGCACGAGGCTGCCGGCGTTGAGTCGGCGCGCCGGAATGCCGCGGTCTTCGGCCGCCTTCACGATGGCCGCCGTGCTGGGGCCCAGGCAAACGCGATCACCCAGATCCGAGAGCCGGGCGACTTCGGCCGCGACGTCGTAGGGACGGTCGTGGATTGCGGCCAGGATCAGCTCGCGGCCGGCGAGCAGCGCGGCCCGAGCCAATTGCTCGTCGCGATACCGCATGACGACTTTGTAGACACCTTCTTCCGACGTCTCGCGGGCCTTGCCAAAACCGACCGGCGTTCCCGCCAACGTCTGCAGCTCGATCGCCACGTGTTCGAGAATATGTCCCGGCCAGGTGCCGGTGCGCAACCGCTGAAAAAAACCGCCCCGCTCGCCGATGCTGCAGCGGTGTTCGATCATCGTCGGCAGCCAGGCGATCAGGCGATCGGTGAACCCCGGAAAAGTATCGGAGGCACGGTTCAAATCCTGGAGATCGACCCAGGCCTCGAGCACGGGATAGCGCGACCAGATGTTCGGACCGCGCAGCGTGAGGATCTTACGAATTTGCATAGCGAGCACTAACGGTTTGCGACAGGCAGGTGGGGATCTGTGGCGGGGGTTGAGGGACTCAACAGCACATCAGTTGCCGAATCGCGGCTTTCTACTTCGCAACTTCACTTCACTTACTTCACTTCACTGTTTTACTTCTTTTTTTTACTTCTACTACTGCTTCGTCACTCGTTTTTGGGGAGCAGGACTGCACGCTTCCGGGCAGTTAGACTGCACCCTACATCTCGGCAGTAGGATGGTGTATTCTACTGGTCTGTTTTCGAAAAGTACATGAAAATCCGGGAGCGAATCGAGCGCTGCACCGGCCGTAACGGGAGTGCCCTGGCTTTGAGTTTTTCCGCCGATTCCCGCAGCCCGTTGCCCGAGAGATTCCGCCCCGCGGTAGAATCGCAACTCGAAGCGTCGGAATCGGTTGTGGCGTACTTCCTGGCCGACCTCGATGACCGGCTGAACTACGCCGGGAGCCTGGTGGTACTGACTTCGCAACGCCTGCTGCTGGTGCGCGAAGCACAGTCGAAACAGGCCGCAGGGTCGACTGAGGCAAGCCCGGTCGACTTCACCGTCGACGCCTGGGGCAACTCATCGATTACATTTCTGACAGCTCGCGATCACGGCGGCCTGGGACACTTCGAAGCGCAAGGCAACGATGCGCGATTGGCCAGCGTTTATTACACGGTCGGCCAGGCCGGCGGCGTTCGCGATCTGGTCGACGCGTTCAACGATTTGCGAAGTGGACGAAGCCGGGCCGTTCTGGATGCACTGGCGGCCGGTGAACCGGAAATCCCCGAAGCCGAGGCCGGCCCCGAACGAGCCCACGTCGGCGCGCTGTTTCGGCTGTTGCGGTTTGCCAGAAACCGCATCGGGACGATTCTCTTCGGGGGCATTCTGACGTTGGCCACAACCGCAGCGGGGCTGATTCCCCAGGCGCTCACTGAGCCGCTTGTGGATGACGTCCTCAAGCCTTATGACGGACAGGTCGACGAAATCCGGAAACAATTGGTCAACGGCGAGATTACGCACGAACAGGCCGAACAGGAACGGTTGAAAATTCGCGACGAAAGTCGCGACGCATTTCGTATCGTTCCGTGGTATCTCGCGGGAATGGTCGGAGCCATCTTGTTGGCCTGGGGCCTGGGCTGGTGGCAGGGTTGGGTGATGGCCTGGCTGAGCGAGCGGATCAGCGCCGACTTGCGAAACACGACTTACCAGCATTTGCAACGCCTGTCGCTCGATTTTTTCTCCGCCAAGCGGACCGGAGATCTGGTCGCCCGAATCAGCAGCGATACCGATCGCATCTGCAGCTTCCTGTCCGACAGCCTGATGGATTTCGTCACCGATGTGCTGACGATTGTGGGCACGGTCGGATATTTGTTTTACAGGGCCCCGCCGCTGGCCGCGGCGACGGTCTGCACGTTTCCGTTGATCGCCTGGATGACGTTTCGCATTCGCGACAGCCTGACGCACGGGTTTTTGTTCGCCAGCCGTGCCTGGGCCGATATGACGAGCGTGCTGGCCGACACGATTCCCGGCATCCGGGTCGTCAAGGCTTTTGCCCAGGAACGGCGCGAGGTCGAGCGCTTCCGCGGCGCCAATGACCGGATTATGGGCGCCAATGATCGGGTGAACCGGGTCTGGACGTTCTTCTGGCCGATGGTGGCGCTGCTCAACCAGTTTGGGTTGATTGTGGTCTATGCCGTCACGTCATGGGGCGTTTATAACCGCAGCGTCACCGCGGGTGGCCTGACGATCGGAATGCTGGTGATGGCGATTGGATATATCAACCGCATTTACGCCCGGCTCGAATCGATGAGCCGGATGGCAACCACGACACAGCGTGCTGCCGCCAGCGCACAGCGCCTGTTCGAGATTCTCGACCGGGTTCCCAGCGTCGCCGAGCCGGCCCGTCCCGTCGATCCGGGCAAGATTCAGGGAGCTGTCGAACTCAAAGACATCAGCTTTCGCTATGGCAACCGGCAGATTATCGACGGCGTTTCGCTGTCGATCCGGCCCGGCGAAATGATCGGGTTGGTGGGTACGACGGGCGCCGGCAAGAGCACGCTCGTCAACCTCGTCTGCCGATTTTACGACATCAACGACGGAGCCATTCTCGTCGACGGCGTCGACGTCCGCTCCTTCCGCATTGCCGATTATCGCAAGCACATCGGCATCGTGCTCCAGGAGCCATTTTTGTTCTACGGCACGATCGCCGAGAACATCGCCTATGGAAAACCGAACGCGACGTACGAAGAAGTCATCAACGCGGCCCGCGCGGCTCGGGCTCACGAGTTCATCCTGCGACTTCCTGATGGATACGATTCGATCGTCGGCGAGCGGGGTCAGACGCTGTCGGGAGGCGAACGACAGCGGATTTCCATCGCCCGCGCGCTGCTCATCGACCCGCGGATTCTGATTCTGGACGAAGCCACGTCGTCGGTCGACACGCAAACAGAACGGCAGATCCAGGAAGCGCTCGATAACCTGGTACGGGGCCGCACGACGATCGCCATTGCCCATCGTCTCAGCACGCTGCGCAAGGCCGATCGGCTGGTCGTGCTCGAACGGGGGCGGATTGTCGAAATCGGCAACCACCAGGAATTGCTCGCCAGGGCCGGCGCCTACGCCAAGCTGTACCACGCGCAGATGCAGCTCTCGCACGATTTTGGCGATGCGCCCGCGGCCTCGGAAGCCGGTTCGCACTCGATGGATTTCGCTGAGCCGGCGGACGATCGGGACGACGCGTCTCAGTCGCGTGGCGATTTCTCAGAGTAGCAGGCACACTCCGTGAGCCGTCGCAATCTCGTTCCCAAGCTCCGCTTGGGAATGCTCGTTGGGAAGCCCTGCTTCCCGAATTGCAACGAGCAAATAGGAACGCCTCCCGCGTCGACGTGCGAGCGGAGATCGGCATTGCCCTTTGGTCCAGCGCGAAGCGGAGCTTCGAAAGGAGCGTTCCCAAGCGGAGCTTGGGAACGCGTTGAAAGAAAAACGGCACACGGAGTGTGCCTGCTACTCTGAGCGAATGGCCTGGCATTCCTGGCCGTGTCAGGGGCGATCGCGGTGAGGAGGGTCGACGACCACCTATTGTCTCGTCGACCGTTTCGAATTTTCGCCCACTTCGACGCTTTCGACTCGTGCGCCTCACGCCAGAATATCCTTCACCACTTTGCCTTCGACGTCGGTGAGGCGGAAGTCGCGGCCCTGGAAGCGGTAGGTGAGCCGTTCGTGGTCGATCCCCAGGCAGTGGAGCAGTGTCGCGTTGAGGTCGTGAATGTGCACCGGCTTGTCGACGACGTTGTAGCTGAAGTCGTCGGTCTCGCCGTGCACGATGCCCGGCTTGATCCCGCCGCCCGCCATCCACATCGTGAAGTTGCGCGGGTGATGATCGCGGCCGTAAGTTTCTTTCGTGAGCGCGCCCTGGCTGTAGACGGTGCGGCCGAATTCGCCGCCCCACACGACGAGCGTGTCTTTGAGCATGTCGCGCTGCTTGAGGTCTTTGAGCAGGGCGGCCGTCGGCTGATCGACCGTCTTCGTGAGCTGTCGAATGCTGGCCGGCAGGTTGCCGTGATGGTCCCACCCGCGCAAAAAGACCTGCGTAAAGCGCACGTCGCGCTCGGCCAGCCGGCGGGCGAGCAGGCAGTTGTACGCATACGTCCCCGGCTGCGTCACTTCAGGCCCGTACATGTCGAGCGTTTCCTTGGACTCCTTCGACATGTCGGTGAGCTCCGGAACCGACGATTGCATCCGGTACGCCATTTCGTACTGCGCGATGCGAGCGTTGATTTCCGGGTCGCCGATTTCGGCCAGCTTCTGCTGGTTGAGCTCGCTGAGGCCGTCGAGCATTTTGCGGCGCCGGGCATCGGTGACGCCCGGCGGGTTCGAGAGGTACAGCACCGGATCGCCGACCGATCGCAGCGACACTCCCTGGTGTTTCGTCGGCAGCCAGCCGGCGCCCCATAAGCGCGAAAAGAGCGCCTGCGATTGCGCTCCTGCGGCCAGCCGCGAGTGCAGCACGACGTACGCGGGGAGGTCGCGATTGGGGCAACCCAGACCGTACGACAGCCACGCGCCGGCACTAGGTCGACCGGGAATCTGGCTACCGGTCTGAATGTAGGTGATCGCCGGGTCGTGATTGATCGCCTCGGTGTGGACGGTCTTGACGATCGCCAGGTCGTCAACCATCGACGCGATGTGGGGGAGCAGTTCGCTGATCCAGGCGCCTGACTGGCCATGCTGGGCAAATTTGAAAACCGACGGGGCCACCGCCAGCCGCGCCTGCCCTGACGTCATCGTGGTGATCCGCTGTCCCTTACGGACCGTGTCGGGAAGGTCTTTGTCGAAATACTCTGCGAGCTTGGGTTTATAGTCGTACAGGTCGAGCTGCGACGGGGCGTCGGCCATGAACAGCCAGATGATCCGCTTGGCGGTCGGCCGGTGATGAAGCTGCGGCATCTCCCCAAAAGTTTTAAGCTCAGGGGGCACGACCGGCGTTTGATCGGCGAACAGCTTCGGGTTCAGAATCGAAGCGAGGGCCGCCGCGCCGATCCCGCACGCCGATTTGCCGAAGAAGTAGCGGCGGTTGATGTGGGTGGCGAAGTCGTCGAGAGGATGCATGGTCGTTCAATCCGGGGGCTG
>DASYAR010000073.1:0-29849 GCA_036501235.1 Planctomycetaceae bacterium | reverse complement strand
CCGTTGCAGATGTTGCCCACGCAGCAGGGGCTGTCGCACTTTGTGATGCGCCTGGATACGGCGGCGAAGAACCGGGCGACGTGGGAGGCGCTCCCTCCGCTGGAGGGAGCGAACCGATTCGTCAATTTGAAGGACGGGGCCGTCGTACTGGGCGAGGCGCGAGAGCCGGGGCAGCGGCCGATCCCGTTGCTCGTCGCCCAGGAATTCGGCCGCAGCCGGACGATGGCCTTCGCCGCCGACTCGACGTGGCTCTGGTATCTGGGGGGACAGCACGAGGCGCATCAGCGATTCTGGCAGCAGGTCGTACTGTGGCTGGCGCATAAGGACACGCAAGGAGACGAATCGGTGTGGGCCAAGCTCGATTTCCGTCGCGTTCGCGTCGGCCAGCCGGTCAATATGACGTTTGGCGCCCGCGACGCCGACAAACGGCCGATCGACGACGCGACGTTCACGATCGAAGTCACCGATCCCGAAGGGAAAAAGCACGCGATTACGCCGCAACGATCGGGGACCGACAACCTGGCGCGGTTCCTCGAGACCCGGGGACCGGGCGACTATCGCGTCCATATCGACGCCAAACGCGCCGGCCAGCCGATCGGACTGGGGACCGACGCGCGGTTCATTGTCTACGACCAGGACCTCGAGCTGCACAACCCGGCGGCCGACTTCGCCCTGCTCGACGAAATCGCGAGAATCACCGGCGGCACAAGCATTCCCCCGGGCGACCTGGCGGCCCACGTGAAAAAGCTGTCGCGGTTGGGGCTCAACGTGGAAGTCACCCGCGTGCAGCGCATCCTGCTCTGGGACAATTGGCCCCTGTTCGCGCTGTGCGTCCTGCTCTGGAGCGTCGAATGGTTCGTCCGCAAACGCCGCGGCCTGGTTTGAGCTAGACCTCGAACAGCGATTGCGTCTTCACGACGGCGCGGTTATCGGGGAAGGTATGAAAGGTGTGCACCAGCAAGCTGTGCGGCCGCTCTTCGGTGTGGATGTAGCTGAGGGGCGCCGGCGACAGCCGGCTGGTGGGAGCGAAGCAGTGCGACAGCCTGGCGCGAACCGAATCCCCCTGCATTTCTTCGTGGCAATGCTGAAAAACTTCGGCGTCGAGCTGTTCGACCTGAAAGCTGACGTGATACAGGATTCCCCCGTCGTGCTCCAGCGACTCATTACGATGTCCGCGCAGTCGGCGGCCGATCACCTGGCGATTGTGCGGCAGCGGCCGGTCGGCAGTGCATGTCACTTCGCACACCGTTTGCCCGTTATGGTGAAAGGAAACCAGATGCCCGGCATCGCAGATCGCCAATTCGGCCGTGTACAACTCGTGGCGAATCGCCGTCCGGGCGTAGACTTCCAGCAATTCCGGATGAACCGATCGGCAAAACAACCGGAACATCAGGCTGGCCACATTGGGCCTGGCGGCATCGACGCGCATACGGACGATCCTCGAGAACTGACGGCAAACCGCGTGAGAGCAATCCTTCGTCTCGATTATAACATTCCGGATCGTGCGCGTGCCATGTTCTAAAAATGATTTGCGCCAACGCGCTGCCGAGGTCGGTGGAATTGGCTTGACAGGGCCGTCGACGGGGATCCGGAAAGCACGCTCGCGGTTGATCTCTCACGTTGAATCGGCAGATACAGCGAGACGGGAAGCGGAGCTTCCGGGCCGCATTCCCAAGCGGAGCTTGGGAACGAGAACCAGTCGTACGGACGGCCTAGACTTCGTCCGCGACCAGGCTGCCGCGGTCGGCGGCGGCCAGCACGGTGCGCACGATGCCGTCCACGTCCAATCCCAGCTCGCGGAGCTGTTCGTTGCGGTCGGCGTGCTCGACGTATTGATCGGGAATTCCCAGCCGGCGGATGTGGTCGGTCCGCAGGCCCGCGCCGTTGGCGGCCTCCAGCACGGCCGAGCCGAATCCGCCGACCAGCGTGCTTTCTTCGACGGTGACCACGAAGCCCGCTTCGGCCACGGCGCGCAAAATCGTATCGCGATCGAGCGGCTTGCAGAACCGCGCGTTGATCACGCCGACGTCGAGCCCCTCGGCCTTCAGGCGGGCGGCCGCTTTGACGCAATTCGTCAGCAGCGTTCCGAATGCGATCAGGATGCCGTCGCGGCCCCAATCGAGGACCTCGGCTTCTCCCAGACGGACCGGCTCGACGGCGCGCTCGATGCTTTCGGCCGCGGTCTTCGGATAGCGGATGGAAACCGGTCCCGGAAATTCCAGGGCAAAATCGAGCATGCCCTTGGCGTCTTGTTCATCGCCCGGGGCCATGACGACCATATTCGGAAACACGCGCATATACGTATTGTCAAACACGCCGTGATGCGTCGGACCGTCGGCCCCCACGACGCCGGAGCGGTCGAGGCAGAACGTAACGGGCAGGTTCTGCAGCGCGACCTCCTGAAAGATCTGGTCAAAACTGCGCTGCAAGAACGTGCTGTAGATATCGACGATCGGCCGCATGCCGGCCTTGGCCATACCGGCGGCGAACGCCACGGCGTGGCTCTCGCAAATGCCCGTGTCGAAAAATCGGTCGGGGAACACGGTGCGAATTTTCTGAAGTTTGTTGCCCTCGCACATCGCGGCCGTCAGCACGACGACCTGGGGATTGACTTCCATGGCCCCATAGATGGCGTCGCTGACGACGTCGGTGTAGGCGCGCGACGAGCTTTTCTTGACCGACACGACCTCGTCGTCGCGGCGTTCGAACGGCGGTGGCGTGTGGAACAGCACCGGGTCTTCACAGGCCGGTTTGAAACCGTGCCCCTTCTCGGTGAATACGTGTAAGAGCACCGGCCCCTTGAGGTCCTTGACCATCTCCAGGTATTCGCGGAGCGACGTCAGGTCGTGGCCGTCGATCGGACCGATGTACTTGAACCCGAGTTGCTCGAACAACATGCCGCCGTGCAGCGAAGCCTTGACCATCTCCTTCGCCTGGAACAGTACCTTTTCGACGGCGTCACCGACGATCGGCACCTTATTCAGGAGCCAGCTCACGTCCCGTTTGAGCTCGTTGTAGAAGGGGGCGACCCGGGCTTGATCGAGATATCGCGCCAGCCCTCCCACCCGCGGACAGATCCCCATCTTGTTGTCGTTGAGGATCACGAGCATGTCTTTTTCCAGCCCGGCGGCGTTGTTGAGCGCCTCGAACACGATCCCCGAGGGGAGAGCGCCGTCGCCGATCACCGCCACGGCGCGCCGTTTTTCCTTCCGCAGGTCGTCTCCCGCCTTAAGGCCCAGTACGGTCGAGACGCTGCAGCCGGCATGTCCCGTCATGAACAGGTCGTACGGGCTTTCGACCGGGTTGGGGTAGCCCATCAAGCCCCCCTTTTGCCGCATCGTGGGGAACTCCGAATACCGCCCCGTCAGGAGCTTGTGCGGATAGATCTGGTGGCCCGTATCCCAGATCAGCCGGTCTTTCGAGAAATCGAAGACCAGATGCAGGGCCAGAGCCAGCTCCACGACTCCCAGATTACTGGCGAAGTGGGCCGTGCGGGTCGAGACGACATGGCACAGCGCCTCGCGCATTTCGCCGGCCAACTGGTCCAGCTCGCCGGCCGAGAGTTTCTTGAGATCTGCGGGAGAGTCAATCCGTGACAGGATTTCGTTCTTCATTAGTGGTCTCTTTCCAGAACGAATTGCGCCAGCGAATCCAGCCGCCGGCCACGCTCACCAAACGGTTCAATCCACTTGCACGCTTCCGCAATCTGGCACTGCGCGCGCAGCAGGCTGGCCTCATCGCCCAGCAGCGACGGATATGTCAACTTGCCGCGCGAGGCATCCTTATTAACGGCTTTTCCCATACACTGCGAAGTGCCGCACACATCGAGCAGATCATCGGTAATCTGGAAGGCCAATCCCAGCGCGCGGCCGAACGAGGCCAGGCGGTGCAGATCGTCGTTGCCGGCCTGTGCAATACGGGCCCCCATCGTCAGGGCGCTCGCCAGGAGCGCCCCCGTCTTACGGCGGTGAATGCCTTCCAGTTCATCTAATGACGACACTGTTCGTCCTTCGGCTTCCAGATCGGCCACCTGGCCGCCAACCATTCCGGCCATGCCGGCGGCACGCGCCAGATCGGAACAGCAGGCCGCCGCAATGGCTGCGGGAGAAATATCGCTGGCAAGCACTTCGAATGCCAGTGTCAACAATCCATCACCCGCAAGAATTGCCAAAGCTTCACCGAAAACCACATGATTCGTCGGCCGACCGCGGCGGAGGTCGTCGTTATCCATCGCGGGCAGGTCGTCATGGATCAAGGAATAGGTGTGCACCATTTCGATGGCACAGGCAGCCGGCAGGGCCGAATCGAGCTGACCTCCGCACGCTTCGCACGACAGCAGCACCAGAATGGGTCTCAGCCGTTTTCCCCCCGCCAGCAGGCTATAGGCCATGGCTTCGCGAAGCCGCGGCGGAATACCTGGCGCCTGCCCGACGTACTTTTCGAGGCGGGCATTTACCCGTTCTCGCAGTGATTGGCAGGTTTCGGTGATAGAGGCAGTCGAAACGCTCATGTTTCGGCGCATCGCGCCAACCCGGTTGATCTGGACATCCTACCAGCCGTCGAAACTAACTGGTTCCCCCTCAAGACGTTAGATAGACCGAATTCGGCCTCCCATGCCCGACATTCTACAGATTTTTCACAATGGGGAAAATAGCAATTGGGCTCCCGCGGCTCAATTTCCGGGACGAAATGACAAAAATGATGCCTGCAATCGACCTCGCGCTGGCATATCGTCCGGTTTGTAGCGTGGTGGAACTCCTGAATTTTCAAAGGAGTTGACGTTTCGTCATGGGGAACTTGCGGCGCGGCACCGCAAATCAAGCTCGTGCTGCGAAACGACCCAACTGGTGTATTTCCTGCTATTATTCTCTCCATGCCATCTGGACCGAAAACTCCGGATTCGATGATTTGAGGAGACCAAACGATGTCCGACGAGCGCTCGGAAAGACTTTCGACGACAACCGATTCATCCAACTCCGATCGCCGTGGCTTCCTCACCGGCCTCGGTGCCGCGGCCTGTGCCGGATTGCTGGCAGCGGGTGAACCATCTTTGTCGCAAGCGCAAACTGCGAGCCCCAAGGGAACGGGCCCGAAAAAGAAAGGCCCGACTCCCACGTCTGGCGTGGCGGGAATCAAAGGCCTTCTGGCACGCAAAGAGCCGGTCGCCTGGGTCTTTACCGGCGACGACATCACCCAGGGGGCCGTCCATACCAAGGGCTTTCGCAGTTATCCCGAGCATTTTGCCGAGCGCGTTCGTTGGGAGTTGAAAAGGATGCGCGACCTGGTCATCAATTCGGGCGTCAGCGGAGAAAAGGCCGATGGCCTCTTGGCCGACCTCGACTGGCGCGTGCTGCACCTGAAACCCGACGTCGTCTCGATCATGTTGGGGACCAACGATTGCACGCTCGGGCCGGTCGGACATGCGCTGTTCCGTAAGAATCTGACGGCCCTGGTCAACAAGGTGATGGGGGCCGGAGCGATCGTGATCCTCAATACGCCGAATACCGTATATCTCAAGAAGTCCGAAACGCGAGGGGACTTGGCAGCCTATGCGCAGATTGTCCGTGACGTGGCGCTGGGGACCAAGGCCGTGCTGGTCGATCACTATGCCTTCTGGGAAACGACCAAGCCCGGTCAGGAACAATTGCTCAAGTGGCTCGACGACGAAAAGCTGCATCCCGGCGTCTTCGGCCACCGCGCGCTGGCCAGACAAATCTTCGCGGCGCTCGATATTTCCGACGAGTCCAGTCCGACGTGCCAGCTCGAAGTGCCGTGACTCTTCAAGGGAATCGTTTCACGCCGTGAGACATCTCAACGGAGGGAGATGACGACAATTACTGCGCACTCTGCATATCCGGCCGCAGGGCCTTGGCTTCACGCAGGTAAATATGCGACATCTCGCGCGCCGGCTTTTCGGTATTCACGTGAATCAGCACGCGAACGCAGCGTGGCAGACGCCCGGGAACGTCGATCTCAGAAGCGCACAGCAGGGGGACGAAGTTCATTCCCAGTTCGCGCGCCGCCTCGGCGGGAAATGTGGCCGTCAAGTCGGTCGTGGTAGTGAACAGAATCGAGGCGATGTCGTCGAATTGGTCGATACTGTTGGCACGCAACATCTCTCCCAGCAATTCGCGCGTCGCTTCAAGGATCTCTTCACGTGTGTCAGTCGCGGCACTGGTGGCGCCGCGAATTCCGCGGACAGGCATGGGTCTCGAACGGCTCCGGCAAAAAGTCACTGTCGAACAGGCCGTTTCTACCACAAGCCCGACCCCGCGTGAAGCCGTGGCCCAGACGCCGGTCGCATTGCTCGGTGTCCAGCGTGTCGTTTCTGAATCAGCTCGAAAAACGACCAACATTCGCAGCTCTTCAAAAAAAGCCACACGCCAAATCGGTTTCCCGGTTCGGCGTGTGGCAGGCGTCGGAACGCAACGACACTTTTGGCTTCCGATATCCTATTTGGCAACCTTATGGATCACCACGTTGCTCCCGCCCTGCGGAGTCCGGATCAGCACCAGCAAATCTTTTTCGCGAGAAAACGTCTTCAACGCTTCATTGAAATCGGCAGGCGAGGTGATCCGATGCGATTCGACTTTCGCGATCATCATTCCTTCCCGCAGTCCGGCTTCAGCCGCCGGGCTGTCGGGTTTTACATCCGTAACAACGACTCCTGCAGCCTCTTTGTGATAGCCGAGCTTCTGCAGCACCTCGGGCTTGGCCGATTCGATTTCGATCCCCAAATCGGGATAGCTGTCGGCCTTGGGGGCTTCGGGGACCGCCTTGTTTGTCGGCCCGATCGAACCGCTGGCCAACGAGAAACTCTTCGGCATTTCCTGCGCCGTGACGTCGAGAGTCATCTCTTTTCCGTCGCGGACGATCTGCATCGGATACTTCGAGCCGGTCTTGAGCCGCTCGACGACTCCCTGCAGGTCGCGCGGTCCGTGAATTTCTTTTCCGTTGAACTTGAGAATCAAGTCTCCGGCTTCGAGCTTCGCGTTCGACGCCGGCGTATCGGGCCGCACGTCGGTCACCAGGGCTCCGCGACCCACGGGAACGCCGAGCTTCTTCGACAATTCGCTGTCAACCGGCTGAATCGCGACACCGAGGTAAGCCCGAGTCACGGTTCCCCGTTCGATCAATTGATCGGCCACCCAGTGAGCCAGATTGATCGGCACGGCAAATCCGACGCCGTCATATCCACCCGACCGGGTCGAGATGGCCGTATTGATGCCGACGACTTCACCATTCAAGTTGACGAGCGGGCCGCCGCTATTGCCCGGATTGATGGCAGCATCAGTCTGGATGAAATCCTCGCGTTCGGTGATATGCATGCCACGTCCCTTGGCGCTGATAATGCCCGCGGTGACGGTGGCATCGAGCCCGAACGGACTGCCGATGGCCAGCACCCAATCGCCGATTTCCGCAGTGTCGCTGTTGCCCATGCGAACGGTGGGAAGTTTCCCATCGGCGTGAATCCGCAGGATCGCCACGTCGGTGCGCGGGTCGGTCTTGATCTCGCTGGCGATGAACTCGCGACCGTCATGCAGTTTGACCTTCACCGTTTCCGCGTCGGCGACGACGTGGTTGTTCGTGAGAATTATGCCGGAAGCATCCACGATAAATCCCGAACCCATCCCGTGTGCCGGCATGCGGCGCTGCGGCTGCCCCCGACGGAAGAGGTCTTTCATACCTGGATCCCGTTTAAAGAGCTCGCCCAAAGGTGAGCCTTCCAAGAGGTCTTCAGGATTCGCTTCCTGGCCGCTGACTTGCATCGATTTGCCCTTCGTCTCGATGGAAACGATGGCCGGCAATGCCGTTTTGGCGGCGTCTCGAAATGCCGAAGACAGGTTTTGAGCTTCTGCGACCGCGTGCGAATCGGCCGCCGTGGCGCCCGACAGACCGGGCAGTCGCGCCTGCATCTGGCCTGCCGAATAGGCCAGGCTGACAACGCCCAGCAAGGCAACGATCCAATGACCGTTTCGTTTGATGAACCTCATGATAGTTGCGCTCCTCTTTCCAAATTCGTTGTTTGGCATCCGTCGCCGGATGACGTGCACGCCGGACGTTTGCGGCACTCCATATGCCACTGCGTGAAATATCCTGGGGCACTGTAATACTTACGCTGGATGCCGGAGTGACGTTGGCGGAATTTCCGAGTGGTCGTCGTGCAGCGCGGGACCACCGTGCTGGAAGATAACGAATTCGTCAAGATCAAACGGTATCGCGGAGTGGTCGTGGAAAGAATTCGGAGATGTTCCAAAAAAACAGGAAAAGCCCCCTTGACCTGTTTTGGGCAAGGCGATATTGTCCCGCCCTCACTTGCAGCAACCAAGAACAAACAAGTGAGCAACGAGCCAATCGCCCCGGAAGTAGCGGATGTCCTTTGCCCCCCTGGGACCCGCTGCTTCCGGGTGTTTTTTTGCGCGCGGCATGACCCGCGTTCGCCTCGTAAAGCGGCTGTCTCAGGCCGGTCGAGCCCTTCGCGATTGCGTTTTGCGAATCGAACGCGTCACGCGATTATTTGCCGAGCCCCACCATGCCGAATCCGACTATGCGAGAATGTCGGTGACGACGGTCCCGTGGACGTCGGTCAGCCGATAATCGCGTCCCTGCTGGCGGAACGTCAGCCGTTCGTGATCGATCCCCAGGCAATGCAGGATCGTGGCGTTCAGATCGTGGATGTGCACCGGCTGCTCGGTGATGTTGTAGCCGTAATCATCCGTCGCACCGTAAACCAGGCCGGCTTTGGTCCCCGCTCCCGCCATCCAGACGCTGAAGCACCGGCCGTGGTGATCGCGGCCGTAGTCGTCTTGCAATCCTCCCTGGCCGTAGACGGTGCGACCGAACTCGCCTCCCCAGATTACCAGCGTCTCGTCCAACAGGCCGCGCTGCTTGAGATCGGCGATCAGCGCCGCCTGGGGCTGATCGACGTCGCGGCATTGCTTGGGGATGTTCGTCGCCAGCCCCCCATGCTGGTCCCAGCCGCGGTGATAGAGTTGCACCATGCGCACGCCCCGTTCGACCATTCGCCGTGCGAGCAGGCAATTGGCCGCGAACGAACCCGGACGCTGCGAATCGGGACCGTACAAATCGAAGGTAGACGCCGATTCCTGCGACAGGTCGGTCAATTCGGGGACCGACGTCTGCATGCGAAACGCCATTTCGTACTGGGCAATGCGTGTGGCGATTTCAGGGTCGTGCGCCTGGCTGCGCTTTCGTTCGTTGAGCTGCGACAGGCTGTCGAGCATCTTGCGGCGCAAGTCACGGTCGATTCCCGGCGGGTCGTTGAGATACAGCACTGGATCGGAACCAGCGCGAAGTTTGACCCCCTGATGGCTCGACGGAATGAACCCGCTGCCCCACAGGCGATCGAGCAGTCCCTGGTTGGCGTCGGCGCCGCTGCCGTGCGAGATCATGACGACGAATGCGGGAAGGTCTTGGGCATCACTCCCCAATCCGTAGCTGAGCCACGACCCCAACGACGGACGACCCGGTTGCTGCGAACCGGTCTGAATATAGGTAATCGCCGGGTCGTGATTGATCGCCTCGGTGTTCATCGAACGAATGATGCACAGATCGTCGACGACTTTCGCCGTATGCGGCAATAGCTCGCTGATCCAGGCCCCGGATTGGCCGGCTTGCTGGAAACTGAATTTGGGCGCCACGACCGGAAAGCTCTTCTGCCCCGACGTCATGCCGGTCAGCCGCTGCCCCTGGCGGATGCTGTCCGGCAGCTCGGTCCCGTGCAGGTCGCGCAGTTTCGGCTTGTAATCGAACAGCTCCAGATGCGACGGTCCCCCCGACTGAAACAGGTAGATGACTCGCTTGGCCCGTGGAGCGAAATGGGGCGCGAGGTTGGCCCCGATCGCATGCGGAGTCGAAGCCGCGAACCCGTCGCGCTCGAGCAAGGACGATAGCGCAGCAACGCCCAAGCATGAGCTGGCGCTGCGGAAGAAATGTCGACGTGTCAGTTGCTGAGTGAATTCTGCGATCGTGTTCATGATTTCAATTGCGTTCGAAATTCGCAACTCGCTATTCTTTCGAAATCGCCTCATCGAGATTCAATACGGTACTCGCAATCGTCGTCCAAGCAGCCAACTCGATCGCACCCAGCGACGGATCGCGCGCCGACTCGCCCACGGCGATCAACTTCTCTGCTGCTCCGGCGTCGCGTGCGAAACGATCGCATGAGGCCTTGTACAGGTCCAGCAGAATCCGTCCTTCGTCGACCGTGGGCACGCGTGCGAGGGCCAGTCGATACGCATAGTTGAGCCGCTCGGTCGGAGTCGGGCCGGCTTCTTTCAGGATCCGTTCTGCAAACCGGCGAGAGCTTTCGACGTAAGTCGGATCATTGAGCAGGACGAGCGCCTGCAACGGGGTATTCGTCCGCGCTCGTCGGATCAGACACGTTTCGCGATCCGGAGCGTCAAACGCCGTCATCCCCGGCGGGGGACACGTTCTTTTCCAGAATGTGTACATGCTGCGGCGGTAGAGGCCGTCATGCTTGTCCGGGACATACTTGTAACGGCGTTCGACCGAGACCTCTTCCCACAGGCCCGCCGGCTGATACGGTTTGACGCTCGGCCCTCCCAGCCTCTCGCGCAACAGGCCGCTGATTGCGAGGGCGCCGTCACGCACCGATTCGGCCGGCAGACGGAAGCGCGGTCCCCGCGCCAGGAGCCGATTCCTGGGATCGCGCTCGAACAACTGCTCTGACGCATTCGAAGACTGCCGATACGTCGCCGAAGTCACGATCAACCGTTGCAGCGCCTTGACGTTCCACCCGCCCTTACGAGGGGGGCGAGACGCAAATTCCGCGGCAAGCCAGTCGAGCAATTCCGGATGGCTGGGCGGCTCGCCCTGGACGCCAAAATCTTCGGCAGTCTCCACGAGCCCAGCGCCGAAATAGATGCTCCAGAAACGATTGACCGCCACGCGACCCGTCAGCGGATGCGCTGGCTGCGTCAGCCAGCGCGCCAGCCCGAGACGGTTCCGTGGCGCATCGGCCGGCAGCGGCGAGAGGACTGCGGGAACTGCTGACTCCACGGCATCGCCCGGTTTGTCATATTGCCCGCGGACCAAAATGTGCGCGGTTCGCGGCTGGGGAAGCTCGGCCATCACCATGGTGCGCGGAATCGACTTGTCGAATTCCTGCGCGCGGCGAATTGTTTCCGCCAATTCGACCGTCCCCTGCCGGTAATCAGCGTCAATCTCACCGAGATAGTATCGCCGCAGCACTTCGCGCTGTGCGGCGGTTCGCTGGTCGGAGGGCATGGCCAGAATCTCACCGAGCCCGGTCGGATCGGTTCCTTCGGCCAGCCGGCGCGCATCCTCGGCAGTGAGCCGGGCAGAAAAGAACCGCACGTCGTCGATCAGGCCACGGAACGGATTCGACGCCGACCGCCGGCCGATCCTGAGCGGCTGTTCGGTCTTAATTGTATCGGCGAGCTTGTCGTTCGAGATGTCGAGCTCCTGGGGCTGCCCGTCGACGAAGATCGAAACGCCTGCGGCTTTTCCTGAGCCATCCCAGGTCGCCAGCACGTGGTGCCAGGCGTGGAGCGCTATCGGCTTTTTGGCGATCACCTTGAGACCGTTGTCAGGCCAGTGATGGATGAGATGGACGGCGGGCTTGCCTCCTTCCAGCAAGAGATCGAACCCCCGAAAAGACTGTGCGTCATCGATCTTCGACAGGATGGCGGCCGCGTCGTTCGACGTCGGTAGGACCCACGCGCCGAACGATACGGCGTCGGTCCGATCGAATCCGCCGCGCTCCCCCAGTTCCACGTGCGTCTCACCTGCGAATGACAGGGCGTTGCCCGATTTGCCCGGTTTCCAGACGGCGGGGCCGTACACTTTTCCGACGTACCCCTCGGCAATGTGGACTTCTTCCCCCGCCGATTCATCGAGCGCCACCCGCAGTCCCTGTGCCGAATTGGTCAACTGCCGTTTCTGTTCGAGCGAAAGATTGTTTTCCCAGCGGGCGATTTCCGGATCGATCTCGGTCTTTCGGCTGGACAATCGCTTTTCGAGCGCTTGTTGTGTTTCCGCCAACCGGGTCTGCTCCTGCTGCTGTTCGACCGAGGGAGCTTTGAGATAGGGTTCGGCCGTTCCCCCCTGGTTGTAATTCACGGTCTTGTCGGCCACGTTGTTGAAGAATGAGAAGAACTGATAGTACTCGCGCTGCGTGATCGGATCGAATTTGTGATCGTGGCAGCGGGCGCATTGCATCGACAGGCCCATCAGAACGGAGGCCGTCGTGTGCACGCGGTCGGCAACGTATTCGACGCGATATTCCTCGTCGATGATGCCACCCTCGGTCGTCAACACGTGATTGCGGTTGAACCCGGTGGCAACGCGCTGCGCGAGAGTCGGCTCCGGCAGCAGATCGCCGGCGAGCTGCTCGACGAGGAACTGATCAAACGGCTGGTTGTCATTGAAGGCGCGAATCACCCAGTCGCGCCACGGCCACATCGACCGTTCTTCGTCGTTGTTGTAACCGTTCGTATCGGCATAACGGGCCGCATCGAGCCAGGGCATGGCCAGTTTCTCGCCGTATCGCGGGGAGTCGAGCAACCGATCGACCACTTTTTCGTAGGCGTCGGATGACTGGTCCGCGAGAAAGTCATCTAATTCCTTGATCGTCGGCGGCAGTCCCGTGAGATCGAGCGTCACGCGGCGGAGCAGCGTGCCCCGCTCGGCTTCAGGAGCGGGAGCCAAGCCGGCGGCTTCCAGACGGTGCAACACAAAATAGTCGATGGGATTCCGCGGCCAGGTCGTCCGAGCGACTTCGGGGAGTTGCGGCCTGCGGACTGGAATGAATGCCCAATGCTGCGCGTACTCAGCCCCCTGTTCGATCCACAGCCGGAGCAATTTTTTCTGCTCGGCCGTCAGCGGATTTTTCGCGGCGGACGGCGGCATGATCTCGGTCGTGTCCGCCGTGTCGATCCGATGGATCAGCTCGCTCTCCTCGAGATTCCCGGCGACGACGGCCGAAGCGCCCGATTCCAGCTTGGCCCGCGCGCCGTCTGGCAGATCGAGGCGCAATCCGGCCTGGCGGTGTTTTTCATCCGGCCCGTGACAACTCCAGCAATGGTTCGACAAGATCGGCCGAATCTCGCGCACGAAATCGACCTTGCGTTCCGCCGGTAACGGAGGCGCGGCGACGACAACTGTGCCAAATGCGCAAGCACCACCGAACAGCCCGACGAGGACGAGGCCCACGAATCTCAAGCGGCGAGGATCACATCGTTTAACCCGTAGCCAGGCGCCGACGCAAAACGCTGTGGTCCGACGGCGTCTCGGGCGATGCTCGCCGGTCGCCCGCAGTCCTGCGAGAATCGGCGGCCATGCTGAGAAGCTGTCATTCATATGCGAAAGGCGTGTTGCGGTCAGGAGAAATCGAACGTGGGGTCAATCCACATTCTAGCCGCAAAGCGCCCCTCATGGCATCCGCCAGCAGGCAAAAAACGGATGGAGTCGGACATGGGTTGTTCCCGCGAGCGCTTGGCGCGGGCCACGTTTTGTTGCTCGTCTCCAGCTCTCATCTGTAAGCGGCGCGGGTTGGTGGTTCGGATCGGTCTGGGGCGCCCGACACGCGAATCCCGGTGGATGGCGGTTAAACGACAACGACACGCGCGATGAGAGCGGCAGATTTCTACTCCGAATCCGCAATGCCGGCGCCAAATTCGTCGAGTGTGGCGATCGCATCGGTGGGAACGTCTGCTGCTTCCGGCGTCGAATCCGCCGGTATCGCACTGAGGTCAGCCGCTGGAACCGCCGCGACCGTCGCGGCCGTGGCTTTCGCCTGGAGTTCGTTCACGAGAATGTCCTGATCGGCGGCGTGCGCCAGCATCGAATCGGTGCTCCCGGGATCGACTTCGCGGCAGCAGGCGGTGAACCGGTCGGCCAGCAGTTTCAGCTCAGTGCGCCAGGCGGCGGCGGCGATTCCTGCCGGGGTGACTTGCGAGAACTCTCCCAATAGCAGAACCAACCGCAGCAGATGGCGGAAGATCAGGCCTTCCTGCTTTGCCAGATCGCGCGAGCCGATGTAATTCTGGAAATTGCATTCGAAATTCAAGAGTTCCCCGGCCGCCCACACCGGCTGCACGAACACGCCGTGAACTCCGGGATAAGTCGCGTCGAACAGCATCCGTAGTTTCTCGCCCAGTGCGGGCGCGTACTTGCGTTCTTCGAAGGGGATGTCGGGGTCCCACGGGGGATACAGATCGCCGGCGGTGATCAGGCCGCGCGTCACCAGTTCGTTGTCGAGATAGGTGCGCGCCAAGGGGCCGGGGGGGAGTTTCTCGGGATTGGGGACGCGCACTGCCCGCAACAGCGCTTTGGGAAGCTCCAGGACGCTCTCGAGCGCTTGCAGCCGTTCGGTCTGGTCAGCCAGCGCGAACTGTTCGAGCAGGAACAGGGCATAGACGGGATTGACGGATCTGAAGAGAAAGAACTCGGCCATCCGCCCGGTGGGGATGGCCCTGTCGGGACGATATTCCGGCGCTGCACGCTCCTCACCGGCGATCAGCGGAACGGGCCCTTCTCCCGTCGCCTTGTTCTGCGCCTGGAGGGCTTCGATCATCAGGCGGGCAAAGGCAGAGGGCTTTTGCGCCGGCGGCGCGGCAGCGACTGCCGCGGTGGGCTGGCCCGCCTCGGACGGTTCATTCGTGACCGGCGGTGGCGGCTCGGGTTCGAGCTTCAAAACCCCCGCGGCATGCAGCGTGCGCAGCATCTGGTGCAGGTGTTTTTCCGCCTGATCGATGCGCTTGGGGTCGATCAACCGTTTGCGCACAAGCTGCCGCAGGCGCTCGACGTCGGGAGAGAGCTGCAGCATGTACGCCAGCATTCGCCAGGGGAGATGCCCCTGGCTGACGAGATCGCGCGGGGGGGCGGCCCGCAGCTTGATGAATTGCGCCTCGTCCCAATATTGCCGGTTCGGACTGCGGACCGGCATTTTCTTTTTGAGCGCCTTCTTCGCCTTCAACAACCCGGGATCGCGCGTGTCTTCCGGAATCTGGTCGTACTTTTCCTTCCATTTCAGGATCCGCACGTCGTCTTCGTGGGGCAGAACGTACACGTAGCCCTGGCTGTCGAACTGCGGCCGGCCGGCCCGGCCGAAAATCTGGTGGGCCGTGCTCGGGTCGATGATCTTTTGCCGACCCGGCATGCCCTTGATGAGCGATGGCAACACGACCGACCGGGCGGGAAGATTGATGCCCGCCGAGAGAGTCTCGGTGCACACGCACACCGACAACAGCTTCTGCTGGAACAATTCCTCGACGATCCGCCGGTAGCGTGGCAAGACGCCCGCATGGTGCACCCCCACGCCGCGCATCAGGACCTGTTTGAGCTTGGGGCCGGCGCCCTTCGTCCAGTCGTAACGGGAGATCTTGTCGACGAGCAGTTTCTGCTGCCCCTCGGCGAGCATGTCTTTCCCTTTGAGCTCTTCGGCGACCGACCAGCACTCTTCGCGATTGAAACAGAATACGAGCGCCGGAGTGCGGCGCGTTTCGGCGTCTCCCTGGGCCATCTCCTGGATGTGCTCGGTCAGCAGCTTGTCGCCGACCCATTGAAACGACAAGGGCACCTTGCGTTCGCTGCTCTGCACCAGCTCGAGGTTCCGCTTGTGCCCGATTCTGAGCCACGACAGAAAATCGACCGCATTGCCGACTGTCGCGGAGAGGAGCAGCAATCGCACGTGGCGCGGCAACAGCGACAAGGTGAATTCCCAGACGATCCCCCGTTCCATGTCGGAAAAACTGTGAAATTCGTCCATGACGACCGCGGAGACCTGCTGAAAGTCGAAGCCCTCGGGTTGCAACAGACGATTGAGCAGAATTTCGGCGACGACGACCAGCACTTTCGCATCGGAATTGACGCGCCGGTTGCCGGTGACCAGCCCCACGTCTTCGCGCCGGAACCCCCAGCGTTCGGCCAGGGCCTGCATCTCGTGGAACTTCTGGTCGGTGAGCGCGATCAAGGGCGTCGTGTAGTAAATCGTCGAGCCGGTGTGCAGCGCTTCGAAGGCGGCCGCTTCGGCGATCAGCGTTTTCCCCATGCCGGTCGGCGCGCAGACCAAGACCCCTTCGCTCGATCCAAACCACGCGAACAACGCCTGTTCCTGAACCGGGTACGGCGTAAAAGGAAGCTGGTCGAGATACTTCAGTGCGAGCTCGTCGCGATTGGCGCCAGCCGCGAAACGCGTATCGGAAGACATGACGTCCATTGATTCGATCTTTGTAGCGGCAACGAAAATCACTGGCAGTGTATGGCGAGTATAGTCGATCCGCCTGAAACGACGTAGGCGATCTCCCGACGTGTCAGGCGTGTGCAGGATCAGAGCGCGAATGATTCTGGACGCCGAGTGCGACAGAGTCGACCTAGGCTTCCTTCAGGTAGATCACAGTGACCGCCAGCGACGGCCCTGACCGGAGGGCCCAAACGCTCTGGTTTTGCTCTTCGTCCAACTCGTCGGGGCCATCGGAAAAGACCCGGATTTACTCGTTGTCGCAGAACGCCTACACTTCGCGCGCCCGTTGCGAAGTCCCGAGGCGCGGAGATTCGGCGATGAAGTCGTGGATCATGTTGCTGGCGGCATTTGCCGCGTCGGTTTTTGTCGCGTTACCCAGTGCGATCGTCGCGGCGGACAGGCCGATCCCCAAACAAGTCGATTTGCGCTCCCGGTTCGCGAAGTTCGGATTGACGCCCCGAGCCCAAGGGGCCCGCGACACCTGCTCGGCGTTTGCCCTGACCGGTGTTGCCGAATATGAAATGGCCCGGAGTGGGTCCGGGCGCTCGCCGCGCCTCTCTGAGGAATATCTCGTGTGGGGGGCCAACGACGCGACGGGGCTGACCGGCGATCAGGCGACATTTATCGAAGCCCTCCAGGGGCTGACGCGACTCGGAATCTGCACCGCGACGGCGATGCCGTACGAGGCCCAGTCCGATCAGCAGCGATCGCCAACCGCCGCGGCCCGTGAGGAAGCCGGCCGCCACGGCCACTGGAGCGCGGTTTGGATCAAGCGCTGGAACGTCAATCGGGGAATGACACCCGCCGAGTTGACGGCCATCAAAACCGAGTTGGCGAACGATCACCCGGTCGCCATCAGTCTGCGCTGGCCCCAAGAGCCGCGACTGTCGCCGATCAATGTTCTAGAACGCCCCCCGGCAGCAGAAATTCGCGACGGGCACAGCGTTGTGCTCGCCGGCTACCAGGACGATCCCAACAATTCCGCGAGCGGTTTGTTCATCGTTCGCAATAGCGATGGTCCCGGCTGGGGCGTCGAGGGCTATGCCTATATCACCTACGGCTACGCCGCCGAATACTGCAACGAGGCCCTGGCCTTGCGCCACGATTCGGCAGCCGCCGGCGCCGCGCGCTTCCAGGTGACGGCGCGTTTCGAGGCCGAATCGCTCAAGATCGTGAAAACGTCGCCGCGCTGCCTACCCGAGGTCCGGGACATGCACGATTGGGGCTCGAAACAATGGGGAGCTGGGAAGCAGCTCTATTGCGCTGCGGAAAACGGCGGTTCGCTCGAGCTCGAATACGAGGTCCCCGAGGAAGGCCGATTCGAAATCTTCCTGTATCTCACGCTGGCCCCGGATTTTGGCAGGCTTAAAATCCTGATCGACGGTCGCGTGCTGACGCGACAACCCGATGGCTTCTGCGGCCGCGTCGAACCGTCCGGTCCCCTGTCATTGGGCATTCACGATCTCAAGCAAGGGCCGCATCGCCTGATTGTGGCCACGATCGGCAAAAACGACCTGTCAGCCGGCCATTCTTTCGGGATCGACGCGTTCGAATTGTTTCCGCGGCGGTGATGCGGCGGGCTTCGTATTCCGCCCCCGATCTTGGCAGCGGAAGACTGATTTCGCGGCCGTCTGCCCAGATCTTTCGATTGCCACAGCAATTCGAGGCCGATTGCGCGAAGCAACGCAAGCATTGCGTGTGCCAAAGTCGCAGAACATGACAGATTTGTCATCTCCGCTTCATTTGTAATTCACGCGCCGTTCATTCGCCTGACATGCGAGTTTCTAAACTGACTTCATCTGAACTCGGTTCAGGTTGGAATTGTCAGTGTCCAGACACAACTTTTTTCCTTTCGGGAGCTACCACATGAGTCGTCTTGGCCGTCGCAAACGGGGATTCACGTTGATCGAGCTGCTGGTCGTGATTGCGATCATTGCCGTCCTGGTCTCTTTGTTGCTGCCTGCCGTTCAGCAGGCCCGCGAGGCGGCCCGCAGAACGCAATGTAAAAATAACTTGAAGCAGATGGGCCTGGCGCTCTTGAACTACGAGAGCACCTATCGGATCTTTCCGAATGGATCCAACGTGCCCTGGGGGCGAAAAGGAGGAGACGACGCTCACATGGAATATACCGGCCCGTTCGGTCCCAACTGGGCCGTTTCCATCTTGCCATACATCGACCAGCAGAACCTGTACAATACGAATTCGACGAACTTGCAAACATTTCCGGGCGTGGTCATCGGCGTCCCGACCGGGTCGCCGCCGTCTGGCGTGAACGGATTGACGTGGCGCTCGACTCTCGTCGACACGGTGATTCCCGCTTTCTTGTGTCCGTCGGACGCAAACAATCAGAATTTCTTCGTGAATGCAAAAGTGCCCGGCGGGGCGCAAGGCTGGGCGCGCGGCAATTACGGCGTCACGGCCGGGCAGGAAGATTATGACCATGTCGCCGGCGGAGCTACGAAGCTGACCAAGAACCTCAGCGGTCCATCCGGGTTCATCGCCAGTCCCATGATGTCCTCGAATTATGGAGCGACGATCCAGTTCATCACCGACGGCATGTCGAATACGATGATGGTGGGCGAGTTGCGGGCAGGGTTGTCGGCGATTGATCCTCGTGGGATCTGGGCCATGGGTTTCCCGGGAGCCAGCATTCTCAACGGGGGGCGCGGCGCTTATAACCCAAGTCCAAATAACTTGCTGGGCGGCGTTTCAGCCGATGGCGGCGACGAGCTCGAAGACGGGAGCACGTATTGTAATCCTCTCAATGCCGCGCTCGGAATGGGTTGCACGACATCGGGCAGCCTGATGACGTCGTGCCAGTCCCGCAGTTTGCATGCGGGAGGAGTGAATTGCTGCCTGGCCGACGGCAGCGTCCGCTTTATTTCGAACAATATCGACCAGGTGAACTACTGCCGGCTGATTTCCAAGGCTGACGGACAAGTCCTTTCGGACTTCTAAAAGGGTCGGATTGCCGGTAACGGTTCTGGACGTGCTGAATTCGTCCTGAACATCAGAATCGCCTCCTCAGGCGCGGCAGCAACGCCGGGTTGTTCCGCGCCTGACGGCAATTTTCAAACGAGGGGAACGATTTCGTGTCTGGCGACGTGACCTGACGCAAAGATATTGTCCACGCAGTAACCCGGAAATCATCCTACGAGAACTCAAATGATACCACCAAGGCCCGATTGCAGTTGTTCTGCTCGCTCCAGAAACGGTTGGGCGGCGCTGGCGAGCGTCGTCTGGCTGATCATTTCCCCGGGCTCGGTGAGCGCGGACGACGCAGGCTCATTCTCGCCCGTGGTGCAGCTCGCCAATCCGGAATCGAAGGATCAGGACGACGCCTGTGTCTGGGTTCATCCCGAACGGCCGGTCGAAAGCACCGTGATTGCGTCAGACAAATCGGCTGGTCGCCTGTTCGTCTACGATTTGGAAGGGCGAGTTTTGCAGTCTCTCTCCGCGGCCAAGCCGGGCAACATCGATATTCGCCAGAATGTGAAGATTGACGGCCGAATCAGCGACATCGTCGTCGTCAACCAGCGGACGCAGGGATACAAACTGCTGGTCTATCGAATCGATCGGCAAACTCGAAAACTCGAACGCCTTGACGAGGGCCATTGTGCGACCGATCCAAATTACGGCGGTTGCCTGTATCACAGCGGCAAAACTCAACGTCTCTACTTCATTTGCACGTCGGAAACCGGAGCGGTCGAGCAGCTCGAGCTGGCTGGCAATGGCAATGGCGGCGTCCAGGTGAAGAAAGTCCGCAATCTGATGATCGGCAAGTGCGAAGGAGCAGTGGCCGACGACCATGCCGGCAGCCTGTTCATCGCCGAGGAGAAAAACGGCGTTTGGAAGTTCGACGCCGAGCCGGATGCGCCCGCTACGGGAAGTCTGGTGGCCAAGGTCGGCGAGCATGGACTGAAAGGGGATGTCGAGGGACTGGCGTTGTGGCGTCGCGATGGCGATGCCGGCGCGGTGCTCGTCTCAGACCAGGGCCGCAATCGTGTCCTGGCCTACGGTCGCGCAGCCCCGCATGAGTTTATCGGAGAATTTGCCATCGCCGGGGCCGTCCAGACGGATGGCATCGAGCTCTGCCAGGCGAATCTGGGCCCGAGATTTCCGGGGGGCGTCTTCGTGTGTCACACTGACCGTGCTCCACGCCCCCTGCTGTTGACACCCTGGCCTCAGATCGCAGCGTACTTGACGAAGGATGGGGTCGCGACGCCTCGGTAATGCTTGATGATTGCCGAGTCATCGCAATGAAATTGTCGTTTCGGCTGGATCCACAAGTTTCATTTTCGGCGAGGAGTCATCATGCGAATTCCGCTACAGCGGTTGCTGAGTTTGACAGTCGTTGTCACGCTCGCCTTCATGGTTTCCGGCTGCGGGGGCGGACCGGTAATGCTGCGCACCGAAGGACAGTTATTGAAGGGAGGCGAGCCTTTCATCCCGGAAGAAGGGCAGAACATCCAGATCACCTTCGTCCCGATCACGAAGGATGGAAAGCCGGCGAAAAGGACATATTACGCCGATGTGGATCAGGAAACCGGAATGTTCGTTCCCGACGGAGCCCAGAAGAATGGAATGCCTCCCGGCAAGTACCGTGTCGCCGTCGCCTTGATGAAAAAGAAAGTCGACCTGTTCAATGGAAAGTTCGACGAACAGCAGTCGCCGTTCGTCGTCGACGTCGATGAGGATACGACGGAGATCATCATCGACCTCGACAAAACCGCTGCGGAACAAAGCTGAATCGATCGAAACGGCATGTCGCAGCCAGGTGTGCCTGGGCCCTGGAATGCCGCCCCCTCGGGGATAAAATCGCGACTTCGCCGCGGGACTGCTGGCGGAATGACCGGGGACGCGTTCTCTGTCGCCAATAGGAAGCGAAAAGAACGGTCCTGTGAGCACCGCAGCCCTTGCCTCATCAGCCTGCTTCGGACATGCTGATTTGAAGCGAGAATCGCGAACCAGCAGCATCCCGATCGAGGGCGTCGCTCCCTCAGGAGAATTCTCAGTGCGCAGCACCCTGTTCATTGCCATTTCAGCTCTTTGTGCCGCTTCGTTGACGGCTGGTGAACAGCCTGCCGCAGACGGCAAACTGCGGATCATCGTGTTTGGGGCGCATCCCGACGACGCCGAGTACAAAGCCGGCGGGACGGCGACGAAGTGGGCCAGGCTAGGCCATCACGTGAAGCTGGTTTCCGTTACCAATGGCGACATCGGGCACTGGCAGACGGCCGGGGGGCCGCTCGCCCAGCGCAGGGCCGCCGAAGTGCAGGCGGCAGCGAAGGTCATGGGAGTCACCTCCCAAGTGCTTGACATTCACGACGGCGAATTGCTGCCGACGCTCGAATACCGAAAACTGATCACCAAGCTCATTCGCGAATGGCGGGCCGATATCGTGATCGCGCATCGCCCCTGGGACTATCATCCCGATCATCGTTACGTCGGAGTGCTGGTCCAGGATGCGGCCTTCATGGTCACCGTACCGTATTTTTGTCCCGATGTGCCGGCCCTCAAGAAGAACCCCGTCTTCCTGTATTCCAGTGACGGTTTTCGAAAGCCCAATCCATTTCAGGCCGACATTGCCGTCGCCGTGGACGACGTCTTCGACACGAAGGTCGCTGCGATTCACGAGCTTCCATCGCAGGCTTATGAAGGAGGGGCCAGCGGGAACGAAGAGCTCGTTCGCAGCCTGCCTCCCGAAACCGATCCTCCGGCGCGAAAAACGTGGCTCCGGGCACGCTGGTCCGAACGGCAAGCCGCCGAGGCCAATCGGTTTCGCGACGTCTTGACGCGACTCTACGGTGAAGAACGCGGCAAGGCCGTGAAATTCGCAGAGACGTTCGAACTGTGTGAGTACGGCTCGCGTCCCAACGCCGACGAGATTAGACGTCTGTTTCCGTTTTTCGGCGCTGACTGAATTGCAACTCTGCCGGCAACTGCGGCGCTGCGCCGGATTGCGAACAGACATACGCCGCGACGCGGCATGAATGCTGGTTGATCTCCGCGAGCGATCGCCCCTGCAATAAACCGATCGTCAGGGCGGCCGACTCCAAATTGCATCGGCGCCATGCGAGGCATATAATCAGTGCTTCGGTCGCTCTCGCCGATCGAGTGCGCCGCCCCTGTGAAGCCCCCATTCCTGACCTCTGTTGCTCGTGGAGTGAATCAGCATGATCGATCGTCTTCCGCGTCGCAGTTTCCTGAAGCACTCGGCGGGCCTGGCGGCAGGCGCTGCCCTGGCCACCCTGAAGGGGCAGTCATCCGCTGCAGAGACCCGGGCCGTTCCCTTCCAGATTTCGTTGGCTGAATGGTCATTGCACCGGGCCCTCAAAGGTGGGCAGCTCGATAATCTCGATTTTGCCAAAACGGCAAAGCAGGATTACGGCATCGAGGCCATCGAGTTCGTCAATCAGTTCTTCAAAGACAAGGCCAAAAACAAGGAGTATCTGGCGGAGCTGAAAAAGCGGGCCGACGACCTGGGAGTGCGGATGCTGCTCATCATGTGCGACGGGGAAGGGAATCTGGGCGATGCGAATTTGCGCAAGCGGCTGCAGGCCGTCGAAAATCATTATCAGTGGGTCGAGGCGGCCAAATACCTGGGCTGCCATTCGATCCGCGTGAATGCCGCCAGCAGCGGTTCGTACGACGAGCAGTTGTTTCGGGCCGCCGACGGCCTGCGGGCCCTCACCGAATTTGCCGACCCGTATGACATCAACGTCATCGTCGAGAATCATGGGGGACTGTCGTCGAACGGCCAATGGCTGACTGCGGCGATTCGCCGGGTCGACCACCAGCGCTGTGGCACTCTTCCCGACTTCGGAAATTTTAGAGTCGATGGCGACAACGAATATGACCGCTACGTCGGCGTGACCGAGCTGATGCCGCTGGCGAAGGCCGTCAGCGCCAAGTCGCACGAGTTCAATGGCCAGGGGGACGAGACCAAGACCGACTATCGCAAGATGATGCGAATCGTCTTGAAGGCCGGATACCATAGTTTTGTCGGCATCGAATACGAAGGGAGCAAACACACCGAGCCCGAAGGCATCATGCTCACGAAAAAGCTCCTCGAGAAGGTGCGTCAGGAGATGACGTGAACCCCGCGACGCGTCACCAATTGGTCGTACTGGCAGTCCTGGCTGTCGTGGCCGGCAAACAGCCTCTTGTACGGGCCGATAAACCGGTTCCCTCCGCCGAACTGGCGGTGGACCAGGTGACGATCAAAGGGGAACCGAAACTGCTGGGGGCCGTTCTTGGCCGCGAAACCGACGGCAAGCTGGCCTTCGCCGTGGGACGAGAATGGCTGAAGAAAACCCATCCGCAGTTCTTCGACAAGGCCTGGCGTGACGAAACGGCTGAGACGCGAGCCGCGCTCACCGAACTGCGCGACCGGATTGCCGAGTGGCGGAAGGCCCGTTCTCCTGAAAATGAATTCGACTTCTTCCTGAAAAAAGAAGCGGAGCGAATCGAGAGAGATCTGCAAGCCGTTGATGCGGGAACGCGGAAAGAAGACGCCCCGTTCCTGGTCATTGACGTCGTCCCGGCGAAGATCGAACGTGTCGTGAACCAGCCCCCCCAACGCCGGGCCATCGCCAATGCCGCCTGGCGCGAACACCTGGCCGACGTGGAAACGCGCTCGGCCGTGAGTCTCATTCAGGAGCTCAAACAGCGGAAGATCGCCCCCGTCGACGACCCGCAGGCGCTGTTCGATCTCTTGCCTCCGCGCCGCGAAAACGACGCCGCGTGGGCTGCTCGCAAGGCGCTTGTCGAATATCAGCTCCGCAAACCGCTCGACTTTCAGGGGACGGGCGATCTGGTGTTCCGCGCCGGCGACAAACTGCAAGCGGCCCAGGGAGCCAAGCTGATCGAGGAACTGATCAAGTCCGTGGCGGGAGGTTCACTGCCAGATCTTTTCGATCCTCGCGCAGGCAAACCGGCACGAGCCTCCACTCGAGCGACGACCGGCGAAAAATGGTTGGACGTCGCTGTCCAGACGGCGACCGCCGAGGATGTCGCCGGTTTTCGAGTGACGCGCGTCGAGCAGAACCTGCCGGCCCAGCGCGTCGAGGTCGAAATTCGGTTCGTAGCCCGACTCCCCGATGGTTCCTGGAAAACGATCTGGCTGCATCTGGAGAAAGCTGACGCCTCCAAACCGCGAGCGGACGCAGAACAGCAGATCATGCAGGATCCGCAAGTCAGTGCCGCGCTCGATCTCGTCAAATCACTCGGATTGGGAGGAGAACAGGAAATCAAGCTGGCGGTTCGTTACGGCGCGGCGACGATGGAGGCCCAAAAAACCGCCGACAGCCGCTTCTACCAGTTTCGCGACCGCGTCCTGCGTCGCCTGGATGGCCCCGTATTGCCGATCCCCGCGCCAGCCCCCTCCCCGAGTGCCAGGAAGCACTGAAGCGTTCGTTCGCTCATCCACAACGATGTGCCGGCCCTGGCGCTCGTCTTACATGCTTGCAGTCGCAATCAGATGGGTTTATTTTTGCGTCTGATTCGGAACCACTGCTGCGCGACAATTGCATTTGCGCCCGACGACGCAGAGAACCAGCCATGAAATTCCACAAGCTCACCACAGCCCGCCTGGCATCGCTCAACCGCGACCAAACCCTGGTGGTCATCCCGATCGCGGCAGTCGAGCAGCACGGTCCCCACATGCCGACGGGGACAGACTTCATCCTCTGCACGGCGGTGGCCGAAGCGCTCGAAAAACAATTGGCCGAACGAGTGCTACTCATTCCGACGCTGTGGCTGGGCGCGAGCGCCCATCATCTGCCCCTGGGATCGACGCTCAGCGCCGCGCTCGACACCTACGTGGCGACGCTCTGCGACGTCGGCCGATCGCTGCTCGACGACGAATATCGGCGACTGCTGTTCCTCAACGGGCACGGAGGTAATATCGACCCGATGCGCATGGCCGTGCGCGAGTTGCAGCCGGAATATCCGCATGCGCTGCTGGCGGCCGGGTGTTACTGGTCGGTCGCCGACGAGTTCATTCGCGACACGCTGGAAGGGGCGCACAAATACGTGGGGCACGCCTGCGAATTCGAAACGTCGATGATGCTCCATGTGCGGCCCGACCTGGTAAACCGTGAAAGACTCGCCGACGCCGGCGAACTGGTGACCGATTCGCTCCAGGGCGTGTTTCTCAGTCGCGACATGCGGCAACGAACGCGGGAAGGTTACACTGGCCGGCCCGACCTGGCCTCTGCCGCCAAGGGCGAGCGCCTGTTCCACGGAATCGTCGATCGTCTGGCGTCACTCGCAGAACAACTGCTCCACGAGCCGCTGGGAACCGAATACTCGGAGTTCGTTGGATAACTCGAACATCGACTCCACGGCAAGGTCCTGCCCAAGATGCAGGCGGATGGACGCAGATGTCGGACGAAAGGGAGAAAACGTCCGTTACGCGGCGCGCTGGAGCTGTTGCTCGAGGGCGTGCGCGAAGAATCCTTCGAGCTCAATGGCGAAACTCGGGTTGTCGTACAGCACCGAATTGTTCGCCAGGATTTTCTCGCGGATCGACGCGCGGTACACCGGATCGGTCCCCAACCGCACGGCGATGCGCACGTAGTCCGCGGCATCTCGGGCGACACAATCGAACATCTGCATCTGGTGGTACGACGCATAACATTGCCGGGCACGCATGAATTCGCCCGGCAGCGTGACGATCGGTGCGCCCACCCCCAGGCCTTGCGCGGTCGTCGTCCCCCCGTTGAAATGGGTCGAATCGAGAACCGCATCGCACAACGTGAGCAGATGCAGAAATCGATCGTTAGGCAGGTGGTCCAGAAAACCGACCCGCTCGGCCACGTCGGGAATGGTGCGGCGGAAGCGATCGGCCAGCCGTTCGCTCCAGACAAACGACGAGCCGTGAAACAGAATCACCCGCCCCTGCGGATCTTTGCGCAGGATCTCGCCCAGGATCAGGTCGAATTCGGGATGCAGCTTGCACAGGTTCTGAGCACAGACGTAGACGTGCCAGTCTTCGCTCATGCCGAATTCCGCGCGCGTGGGGGTCGGACCGAACAGTTGCGGACGTGCGAAATAATTCGGCAGGCTCTTCATCCGCACAAGCCGTTCCGTGTAATGGGCGTCTCCGCCTGGCGTTTCAACCGCGTCGCAGGAAACAAAGCAATCGATCGCGGGCACGCCGGTCGTGACGGGATGCCCTGAGGCGACACACTGCAGATGCGCGAGTCTGGCGAACGACAGGAAGTACGTCAGTGGTTCCATCCCGATGTCGGTGTAATAGAGAACGTCCAGCTCCAACGCGGCAATTTGATCGCGAGCCCGGTCGAGATCGGGAGGCAACGTCACCACCATGTCGGCCGATTCGGCAATCGCACGGGCCGCATCATCGCCCGATCCGGGAAATCGCAGCAAAACCACTTCGAACCGCTCGCGCGGCAAGTGACTGACGACGCCGGCAAAATGTTTGCTGACCGAATGGTTGTGAAAAAACTGCGAGATGAAAGCGACCCGCCCCCTGCCGCGCGAACCACGCGGGACACGCGGCGCGACACAATGCGGCGCTACGTAATTCAGAGAGGGACAGATGTGGGAATACATCTGTGCGACGCGGCGGTACCGATCGCGATCGTCGATGCCGTGGTACGCCAGGTGAAACACGGTGACCCCTGCGTTGCGAAAGACGTCGTCGACGCGCAGATTCGAATTCAGGATCCGTTCGACCTCAGTGTCCAACCGCTGCCGGACTTCGTGGATCTGTTCCGGCGTGTCGATGATCACCGGCAGAGCGAGGGCCCGTTTGACCAGCAGGCCCGGCGCGGCCCGCAATTCGAACGATTTATCGAACGCGGCCACGGCGCCGTTCCAATCGCCTTGCGACTGCAAAGTGAGCGCCAGGTTGCCCCAGCAGGCAGCGCAATTCGCATCGGCGCGCAGCGCGGCCATATAGCAATCGGCTGCTTCGGCCAGGCGTTCGCGACTTTTGTAGACGTTGCCGAGATTGTTCCAGGCGAGCGGATTGTGCGGGGCGAGTTTCAAAACGGAGCGCAGCGCTGCTTCTGCTTCGTCGTAGCGATGCAGCGAATGGAACAGCCCCCCCATGTTGATAAATACGTCAAGGAACCCGGGCTTCACCGCCAGGGCCTTCTGATAGCAGGCTTCCGCCGCAGCGAATTCGCCGATGGCAGCCAGCACCGTGCCGAGGTTGTTGTAAGGCTCGGCGTAACCGGGTTGAATCTGAATCGCCCGCTCGAAGGCCCCGCGGGCATCTGCCAATCGGCCCAGCTCGCGATACGCTGCGCCCAAGCTGTTCAGATACAGGGGACTCGACGGGCGCTTTGCCAGGGCCTTCGTGATGTGCGCAATGGCCAGATCGGCCTTCCCTCGTTGGTATTCCAGGACGCCGAGCAGATGATTCGCGTCGGCGTGTTTGGAATCGGACCGCAGGATTTTTCCATAGCATTGGCGGGCGTCGTCGTAGCGCCCCGCCTCGTGGAACTGGATCCCAATTTTGAGCGTGTCTTCGATGTTGGCCATCAGTCGGGTTCCTTCCGTGGAGCCGCTGTCGGATTAACGTGCCGCGCGACGGTGTCTGCGACGATCTCACAGAGAGCCGCGCCCGTCAGGAAGTGGTGTCCCGTATCCGCTTCCTGACGGGCGCGGCTCGACAAGTGTCCTTTTTTCAGCCGCGCGAAGTTTGATGTACTGCGCGACCCCCCCAACCCCCCCTTGCTAAGGGGGGGAGTGCATCACACCCAGCCCCCCTGCCGAGCAGGGGAGTGTCAGGCGACTTTGCGCGGAACGGTGGGGTGCCTGGCTTGGCGGCGGGATTCGAGGGCCCGCCGTACTTCGCCTGCGGCGCCCACCGCCAGCCGCAATATCTGGCAGATATCCCGAATTTCGTCGAGACCAACTGCGGTTCCGGTCGGCAGCAGCAGCACCCGGCCGGCAACCGTTTCGGTCGCCCGCAGCACGAGGCTGGCGTGAGGGAACAGCGAGGCGTACGGTTCCATGCGGTGGCAACCGGGATAGAAATACCGCCGGGCCAGGACATTCTCGACACGCAACACGTCAACCAATTCATCCCGGGTTAAACCGGCAAGTTGTGAGTCAATTTCGACGAGGGCGTACTGGAAATTGCTCTGTTCCGCCGGATCGTAGGACATCAGGGACAGGCCCGGAATCGACGTCAGGTCCTCAGCGTAGGCCCGGAAATTCCGCTCGTTGACGGCGATAAAATCGTCCAGACTCTCGAACGACGTCAGCCCCATTGCCGCCGACAATTCGGGCATCTTGCCGTTCGTGCCGATGTATGTCACCTGGTCGAGACCTGAGAACCCGAAATTGCGCATCAACCGCATTTTTTCGGCCAGCCGGTCGTCGTTGGTGACGACGGCGCCGCCTTCGCCGCAATTGACGAACTTGGTGGCATGGAAGCTGAAGACCTCGGCCGCTCCGAAGCCGCCGATCATCTTGCCGCGATAGGACGACCCAAACGCGTGTGCCGCGTCGAATAGCAGCGACAGGTCATGTTCTGCGGCAATCTCGGTGAGCGCGTCGATCTGGCAGGGACGGCCCCACACATGCACGCCGATGATCCCGGTGGTGCGAGGGGTGATCATGCGCCGGACCCATTGCGGGTCGAGTGTGTGAGTTTGGCAGTCGATGTCGCAGAAGACGGGTGTGATCTCCTGCCATTGCAGGGCGTGGGCCGTGGCAATGAAGGTGAAGGCCGGCACAATGACTTCGCCTGTCAGGCCCAAGGCGCGGATAGCGATTTCCAGCGCGACCGTGGCATTGCACATGGCGATGCAATGCCGGACCCCCGCGTAGTCCGCAATCCGCTCTTCGAATTCCGTGACGAGCGGACCTTGGTTACTCAACCAGCGGCGATCGAGCAGGCCTGCGATGCGCTCCATCAGCCGCGACCGGTCGCCGATGTTCGGCCGCCCCACATGGAGCGGCTCTGCAAAAGCTTGCGGCCCACCGCAAATCGCCAGTCCTGCCTTGTCTGCCTTCATTCAATCTCCGAGACTATTTCTTCACGGCATCCGTTTCGACCTTCGTCGAGGCATTCGCGTCGGTTTTCGTCGAGGCGCTGGCGTCGGCCGGCGCCGGCGTCTGAACGGCGGCCGGAGTGTTCGCCGCCGCTTCGGAAGTCGCTTTCTCCGGAGTCGTAGCGGCCGATTTCTCGGTGACGGGGGCAGTGGGTTTTTCGGCGACCGGCGCATTGTTCGTTTCGGTCGCTTTCGCAGCTTCCTTGGCTACAGACGGGACAGTGACTTTCAAGAGGGCCGGCGGATTGATCTTCGGGGCCGCGGCCTTCGCCGTTTCTTCGGCAACCGGCTTCTTTTTGCCCCGTTCCGACAACTTGACGTTCGAATTGAACTGCGGAATGAGGTAGCCGGGGACCGTTCGCTGGCGATACACAACCAGTGCGTGCATGCCGTGGTACAGGGGGCCGCAGTCCGAAGCGACGTGACGGTTGCTGACCAGATCGCGGGCCACGTTGGCGATCGCCCGACGGAACCATTCTTCTTTGAGCTTGCTGTGCGGTAAGGCGATCATCAGCCATTCCAACTGGTGTCCCGACGTGGTGATTCGCAACCCGAAATCGTCG
>DASYAR010000072.1:0-12162 GCA_036501235.1 Planctomycetaceae bacterium | reverse complement strand
CCCGACCAGAATCATCTTCAGCGCTACGATCCGCTTCAGGTTGGCCTGACGGGCGCGGTAGACCACTCCCATGCCGCCGCGCGCGATCTCTTCGAGCAGCTCATATTCGCCGAAATACCGGACGTGGGTGGCCAACCGCTGCCGTTCTTCGACAGGTCCAGCCATGACCGTCGGCTCGCTCGCCGCGGAGGATGGGTTGCCGGTCGGGCCAGGGACGGCCGCCTGTTCGTGAATCGGGTGGAGCGGCTGCAGCGCCCGCGCGAATCGCTGCCTGTCGGAAAAGAATTCTCCGAGCTCCACGTCAAATTCCGGGTGGGCCGCGATGAATTCCGCCGGCAGCGGAGCGTGTCCCGCCTCTGCGTTCTGGATGTAGTCCGCGAGAAGCTGATCCAAACGCTCATCGCGAGATGGCTGCGGGCCACTCGAACCCTGCGACGTCATCGCGTTACTCCGGTTCGGGAAGGATGTCTCGTAACTTTCGCAAACCCCGCTTGAGCAACCCGGCGACCGCTGCCGGCGGGCGGCCCAGGTGTTCGGCAATCTGCGCCAGCGACCAGCCGCGCCATTGTTGCAAGACCAGCGCCTCGCGCTGGGCCTGCGGAAGCTGCGACAGGGCCTCTGCGACCTGCACCGCCCGTTCGTGTTGCTGTGCCTGCTGGCTCGGCGACGACTCGCGCGACACCAGCACGCCGCCGAGGCGCAGTGATGACTGTTCCAGGGCCGCCGACAGCGTCTGCTCGTTGCGGACGTCTCGTTTTGCCCGGCCCAGACGTCTCAGCTCGTCGATCAGGCGCCGGGCCAGGATCTGCCGCAGCCAGGCCGCGAGCTCACCTGACGATTCGCCGCGGAACTGGCCGCGCCTGCGATGCGCCTCGAGCAGTGTCTCCTGAACCAGGTCGGAGGGATCGAACTTCGCCTGAATCGGAGTACCCAGTTCCAACCGCGCGAGCGTCAGGAGATACCCTCGGTACCGGACGATCGACAGACCGGGGGTTGATTCCAGAGAGGAAGAGTCGGCGTCCATACTGAGTCAGACGACAATCGAAGGGGATTTTGGGCGCAGTCGGCGTCCAATTTTGCCAAGCCCGCGGCAAATAGCCAGACCATGACGAAAGCGTCGTGTCAGTCGGGACAAAAACGGCTTACCGGACGCACGTGAATGGACCGCGATAGATGAGCGTGCGGGAAGTCTAAGAGCTTATGGTTCGAAAGCCAATCAGTTCCCCCCACGGTATCGTCGTCCATCGCGATAGGCAGGTATGCCGACGTGATGCTGACTCCCGCCTCAATCAGCACTCAGCCATACGTCCATCATCCGCCTCGTTTCCCGCGACAATACCCAATACGATTCACGCTCGGACCCTGCCACATCAACCTGTCGCCTGGGACAGATTGCCTGTTTTGTTCAACTCGCTCATCCGAAGAGTCTGCCATGCTTTATGTCTCGGCATTGGGACATCGGAGTGATGCGGGTGCGACAGTGAATCCCAGTCATTCCAAGAGGTCTTTTTCGCATCCTGGAGGTCTTGGTTCAGGAATGGCTGTTCCTGTCAGATACCCACGACTGACAAGCGTTTGGAATAAGTCCTCTGACGCCCGCAACGCGTCGATCAGATACGAGGCAGTTGTTCCCAGGATCGCACAGGAGCCAAACCAGGTAATTCCCGGCAGTATCGCCGACAAAATGAACTGCTTTTCGTGCAGAATGAAAGTACAGAGCAGGCCCGCCAGCACAACGAGCAGGTTGGCAGCGAGTCCAATGACACTGGGCCCGGTGTTGCCCGTCCAGAAGCCCCAAAGACAAAGGAAAACGAAGATGAGCAACGACGGACGATTCCAGAAGAGGCCGTAGACGGCCAAAACTGCAGCGGGGAGCAGCAGCACAACAAACGCACCCTGGAACAAAAACAGCGCTCTGCGACCGAGTGTTACGCGCACGGCCGAAGACCAGTTGGTCAATCGCCAATCGTAACGGTGACCGGCTGATGGATTCAGGAAGTCGGCGTACTGCAATGAACGCTCCTGTCAGTGAAAACCAGAACTGACACGCGTTCTTATCACTGAAAATGCCCGTTTCATCGTCGACTGTACAGATAAATAGGAACTCGGCTATTCTACCAGATCCTGCACATCCGCCAACTCGTTCTCGTTCAAGTGCATGTCGCGTTGAGCCGTCGTGATGTTCGCGAGGCCCAGTACCCGGCGTGTATTTTCGGTACCCTTGTCGCGGCAGATCGTTGATTCTGCGTCACTCGCGTTTTCTCCGAGGAACAATTTAGAATGCCGGCAGATGCGGCCCACGGACCGATCGTCCAGATGTGGCGCGCCATGAATTCAGTTTCCAGCAAGTGATGCAACAATGGCCGAACGACTCGAATTAGATTCGTCTTTGAACGAGGCGGCGCACGCCATTCGAAATGCCGATGCGTTGTTGATTGGGGCAGGGGCCGGCATGGGCGTCGATTCCGGCCTGCCCGACTTTCGCGGCGACACAGGGTTTTGGAAAGCCTATCCGCCGTTCCGAGGTCGGCGATTCGCCGAGATGTCGAACCCACGCTGGTTCGACAGCGACCCGCAACTGGCCTGGGGCTTCTTCGGCCATCGCTACAATCTATACAAGAACACTGCTCCGCATCCCGGATTTCAGATGCTCTTGCGGTGGGCCGAGCGGTTGGAGCGCAAGTTTTTTGTGTTTACGAGCAATGTGGACGGGCATTTCCAGCGCGCCGGGTTTCCCGAGGACCGCATTCTGGAATGCCACGGCTCCATTCATTATTTGCAGTGTGCCAGCCCGTGTCATTCGTCAATCTGGGCTGCTGAAGGGCTACAGATCGAGGTCGACATGGAAACGATCCGTTCCAATACGGACTTGCCGAAATGTCCGCGCTGCAACGGCGTCGCGCGTCCGAACATCCTGATGTTCGGCGATGCGCAATGGGAAGCGTCACGATGCTCGCAACAATTCGCTCGTTATCATTCGTGGCTCAAACAGGCGTCTGGCGGCCGAATTGTGGCGATCGAATTCGGAGCCGGGCATGCCGTCCCGACAGTGCGAATCGAATGCGAACAGCGGGGAGACATCTTGATTCGCGTCAATCCCCACGAGGCCGAAACTCCCGCCGGCGGGATCTCTCTGCCGCTCTGCGCCTTGGACGCGATCGGCAGGATCGATCGTCGGCGTCAAAACTCGTAGCGGTCGAAATGTTCAGCAATCTTGATCAATATCTCGGGAAAACATTCTTCCAATCAATTTCCGGCTCGCAATTTGCGGCATACGGGCCTCTTCGGGTTCCTATGGAGCGAGGGGTGCGACTTCTCGTAATTGCCTCTCACGGAGACATCGGCGCGATTGGCGGCAAATTCCAATTCCTGGTCAACATCTGGGAATTATTCCCAAGGAGATATCATGGCCGAATCAGAATCAGATTGGGGTCTCTGCAAAGACTGTAAGTGGTGGCAAATCGAGTCCGCCGCCAAGATCGAGAATACGACGATGGGTTTGTGCATCGACGAAGACCTGCAAGAATTCCGCTTGCGCGTGTCGGGCAATAGCGGATGCACTCGCTATATGGAGGGCCGTCCGGCGCACGCCAAAGGTTCGAGCAGTGCGCCGCCCACGGCACAGCCGACACGCTGACCGGCCTCGTTGCTTGTGTCAACGGGGACGCTACTCATCGGCTTTGCCTGGATGCCGCCTGTCCTGCTGGTGGCCGGGGCGGTGCTCGTGGTGGGGTTCGCCCTCACGATTGGGGGGCGGGAGCCACGATTGCCGGCGAGCCGGAGGTGTCGCGGGAATGCCGCGGGCCGTCGTTTTTCAAACGCGAGCTGTAGGCAATTTACCTACGAGCATGGCACTTGTTTTGCACCCTTACCATCCTACGGGCCCAATAAGCAGCAGTAAATGCAAAGGATTGCTTGGGATGGGAGGGCTCGCACATCAGCGACCTCAACGAAGCGAAAGTGAATCGGGCAATTCAGGACTGTTTGAAAACATGTCGCGGAAGTCGGGAACCGGTGACGCAAGTCGCGGCGTTTCTTGCAGGTTCGGCGGCGAAGGGGTTGAATGGCCCTGAAAAGCGGACTGTGGAAATGGCCGTTCACCAGATTCTGCATGCCATCGCCGACAGTCATAATATTGCATTTCCGCGGTAACCCCTGCCATGAATCACGAAAGTCGACTCGTGAGTTCATTTCGACCGGACTGGACGGTTTTCGACCAGATCCGGCCGTCCCTGCGTCCAATTGCCGTTCGCCACAGTGGGAAATTGGCGTGAAGCTGTCCGCGCGGATTCAGCCGCCCGGGTGGCATGATGGTCGACGCAGAGCGTCGCTACGTGCGTTCCCACGCGGAGCGTGGGAACGAGGTGGCGGGAGCGTGGGAACGAGAAAATGGGGCGGCTGGCGTTATCGACCGCGACCCAGGCGGCGACGTAGCGTACTGAAGATCATGCGATACTTCGGCTTGGGCACGTAGCGACCGGTGGCTTGCGTCGCGGGAGGAACATGGTCGCGGACAACGTCACGGTCGAGCTGCCGATTGACCGGCAAATCGGGCTCGATCACGTCAAATTCCGACCGCGACTCAGGAAGAACGACCTCTTCGAGCACGTCCTCCAACGACCGACGAGCGGCTCCTGCAGGACTCGGAATGTCTTCTTCATGCCAGCCGCCGGCCACCAGGGATCGAACTTCGCGGCACGCCTCCAGAACGCTCGCCGCGAACTGGTCCTCGATGTCGAGAGGTTCAGCGCGGTTTGATTCGACGAATCGCGATTTCGCGTCGAGAACAGTCTCGGCAGGCTGCTCCGGGAGAAAGCCGAATTTCTCATCCAGGTCACGTTCCGTCGAGTCGTGTTCGGAGAGGGGGCGCAATTCGACAACCGGCTCGACCACGTACTCATCCTCACTGACACTTTCCAGCGGGAAAACGTCTTCGCAGCCCGAGGCCACGAACAATTCGGGCGGTTCGGGGGCCGGCGGCACTTCGGAACAGTTCACCGGCTGCCAGGTCTCCGGCACGGGCGCGTCTTCGAACGTCCGCACCAGCCGCGGCATCTTCGCATCCAGCGTCGCGTAACGATCGACGAGGAGTTCTTCGGTCGGGTCGTGCAAAATCGCCTGCCACGTGATCGCTGTTTGCGAAGGAGCGACTCGGCCCTGCGCGTGGTCGCTCGGGTTCTCCTCCGCCGGAAAAATCGCCTCGCGTGCTGAAACGACGGACTGGAACTGGTCGTCGGCCAGGGAAATGGATTCGGCATAGTCATCCGACTGTTCGATGTCCGCGGGGTCGACTTGCTCATCATCGCCGCCCACCTCGAAGCAAACAGTCTCCGCGCTGAAGGATGGCCGGCGAATTTCGTCGATGACGACCGGCAATTCCTCGTCGACGTCGACCTCGTCACCCGGATCGACGTCCGATTCGAGTTCTGCGACCGTCTCGTGAAGCGCGGCAACGGACAGGTCGCCTGAGACCGGCGTGTTCCAATGCAGGGGAAGTTGCTGCAAGTCGTGCAAGGCTTCCGCGACGATCTCGGCGGTGACGCACGGTTGCTCCTGAACGAAAGTCAGCAGCAGAGCGTGGTCGCAAAGCTGATTGAGGCAGCGCGGCAGTCCCGCCGCCGCCGTCGCGATACTGTCGAGGGCCCCCTCGTTAAACATCTGCGGCGCTTGCCCCCCCGCCCAGCTGATGCGAAAGGCGACATAGTCGATGCTTTCGCGGCGCGTCAATGGCTCGAGGTACAGTTGGCAGGCGATTCGCTGGTTGAGGGCTTCCAAACGGGGAGAAACCAATCGTTCTTCAAGCGCCGGCTGGCCGGCCAGGATGACGCGAGCGAGCGGCTGGCCCTCTTCAGACAGGCAAGCCAGGAGCCGCAATTCTTCCAGGAGACGATCACTCAGCAGATGCGCCTCATCAACGATGATGACGGCGCCGTGGCCCACCAGGGTCAATTCGCGCAGCATGCCGAAGATCGCCAGCCGCAGCTCCTGTTCTTCCAACCCGCTGTATTTGCGACCGAGCTCGAAGAGGATCGATTGCAAGAGGGCCCGGCGAGTCGGAAAATTGGAGTTCGCCAGAAAGACAGGCGTCATACGGGGCGCCAGGTCGGCGGCGATCCGGCGACAGAGCAGAGTTTTGCCGGTTCCGGCGGCGCCGGTGACGACGCCGATCCCTTCACCGGTCTCGGCTCGCAGCACGAGCTGATCGACAATTTCTTGAATTGCTTCGGTCGCGAAAAAGCAACTCGAGTCGGGTGTGGCGGAAAATGGGCGTCGGGGGAGGTTGAAATACGCCTCGTACATAGGACCAGCCTCTGCAGCAGGATTTCCAAGCGCGTTGATCTGCCCTCATTCATCGAGCTGGACTCACGAGCATCTTTAGGACGCGGCCGAACAGGGCAGTTCCGAGTGCAAGGGAACCACTGCTGCGTGCGTCAGATTTGCCGGCGGAAACGATTGAGCCTGTCCTTGCCGAGGCAGTGTACAGGCGTGAAGAGGCGCAGACGCGCCGGCCAGGGCTCGCAATCGAGTTTCCGCAGGGTATAATTAAAGTGCAGTGACGGAGACGATCGGAAATCGCTCGCGCCAGACCGGCGCTAGCCCAAAACAGGTGAACTTGTCGTCGATCAAACGCCTCTGACTTGAACGTCTCCGCTCTGGATTGAATTTGTCGCCTTCGAGCAGTTCGCGCATGAATGAAGCCTCGCTTGCGTTTTCCCACCCGGAACAGATTCCACTTCTCTTTGGGGCGCAAGATCGGTATCTGCGGCAGGTGCGCGAAGCCGTGGGCGTCAATGTGACGTTGCGGGGCGACGAGATCCGCCTGCACGGCACGGACGACCAGATCAAGCGGGGGTTGGCCGTCTTTGTCGAGTTGCGCTCGATTCTCGAAAAACGGGGGGAATTGCTCGACTCCGAGGTCGCGGGGGTGCTCCTCGGGAACGGAAACGGCGATGGGGCGCACAACGGTCATCACAATGGGTCGGCGGCCGCCACCATCGACCTGTTGGAAAAGGCCCGCCGCGTCGTCCCCAAGACCCCAGGTCAGGCCGAATACGTTCAGGCGATTCGCGAGAATGATCTCGTATTTTGCGTCGGCCCGGCAGGAAGCGGAAAAACATACCTGGCCGTAGCGATGGCGGTGAATGCTCTCCGGCAGGAGCAGGTGAAGAAAATCGTGCTGGTGCGCCCCGCGGTGGAAGCCGGGGAACGTCTCGGATTTCTTCCAGGAGATCTCCTGGCGAAGGTCAACCCGTTCCTGCGTCCGCTGCTCGACGCCATGAACGAAATGCTCGACTACGAGCAGGTCAAACGCTACATCGAGCGAGACATCGTCGAGATCGTCCCGCTGGCGTTCATGCGGGGACGGACGCTGAACAACACGTTCATCATTCTCGACGAAGGCCAGAACACGACCGTCACGCAGATGAAAATGTTTCTGACGCGGCTGGGGAACGGGTCGCGAATCGTCGTCACGGGAGATACGACGCAGAGCGACCTGCCCGAAGACGTGACCAGCGGACTTCTGGACGCCATCGAACGTCTGAAAGATGTGGAAGGTATCGCGAACGTCCGGCTTTCGGGGCGCGATATCGTCCGTCACCGACTCGTCAAGGAAATCGTGAAGGCGTACGAAAACGGACCTGCCCACCGCGCGTTGCGGCGAAAAGGTTGATGGCGCAGGGACTCATAGCGAACAGACGATGTCTTTGTTAGGCAATAGACGCAGCCGGGGTGGACGGGGAACCGCGCTCCGCCTGGCGACCGATCCGTCAGCCGATCTCGGCCGTTTGCTGGGCAATCGGGCGATTGGGTCCCGGTTTGCGCTAGGGCTCGTGGCCGTCGCGGCGCTGACGGTCTGCGTGCAGGCCTGGAAGCATTCGTTTCCGTTTCGACTCAATCAGCGACTGGCGGACGGCGTGGCGGCCGTCATGGATTTCGACCGCGTCAACCCGGAACGGACGGCCCGCGAGCGCGACCGCGCCGCCGAGCAGGTGTTGCCCGTCTTCCGTCTCGATTCTCGGCCGCTCGCCCGCGTTCCGCAGGAGCTGCGCGCGGGATTGACGTCGTTTCTGACGGCGCCCAGCGTCAACAAGCTGCCTGTCGAAACGCGGCGCGCTTTTGGCCTGGCGGCCGAGGGAAACCAGCCCTCAGCGGGAGGCCTGCCCGCCGGAGACCGCACCGAGTCGTTCGAAAAGCTGAAACAAATCGCGACCGATGAAAAGCAGCTTCGCGATCTCATCGCCGATTTCGCCCGATTCGTACAGCCACTTGAGAAAACGGGACTCGTCCTGCCGGAACACGTCACCCCCGATTTGGGTTCGACAGGACAAATCACGATCGCCGGCGCCGACGGTGGGACATCGATCGTGAATCTCTCCGAAGTGCAACTGCCGGCGCTGTTGGCCCCCACCGGTCTCCTGCATGGCCGCTGGGCGCTGTTTCCCACGCTGTTGCCTGTGCGATACGAGCTCGAACACTGGTTCAAAATTCAATCCCCGGAAACGCTGATTTACGATCCGCAGGCCACGCAGGCCGCCCGCCAGAAAGCTGCCAGCGAAAAGGACGAGGTTCTGGACAGATACTACGTCGGGAATCTGCTCGTCAAGCCGGGCGAATTGATCGACGAGCGCAAGCTCGAGCTCCTGCAGCATGAATACAACCAGCTCGATGCCAAGGTCTCTCTCGGCGAGCGCGTGGTTCGCGTGACCATCGTGTTCGTCCTGTTCCTGATCCTCGCGGCACTCATTGGTTACTATCTGGCCCGCAACGAGCTGGCCCTGTTTGGCGACATCGGCCGCCTGAGCCTGTATCTCGGAATTCTGGTGCTGGCCGTCGCGCTGGGATGCGGATTGTCGTACGACCCGTGGCGGGCGGAAGTCGGCCCCATCCTCGTGTGCGTCATGGTCTGCGCCGTCGTGTACAGCCAGATGCTCGCCACGCTCACGGCCTTTGCGCTCTGCCTGATCATCGCGATCACCACCGGAGCCGACCTGGGACGCTTCACGACGCTGATGAGCGTGTGTGCCACGGCGGCCATCCTGCTCCCCAGTGTACCTTCGCGGTCGACGCTGGTGGTGGTGGGGCTCTGGTCGGCGATCACCTACTTCCTGATCTTCTGGGGGACGACCGTCGTCGAGAAATTGGGGATCATGCCCCCCGACAGTCCGCTGGTCGCGCCACTGTGGCGCGACGTCGCCCATTGGATCGAGAGCCTGCGCGGCGCAGGGTGGTGCCTGGCCGCGGGTTTCCTGGTTTCCGGGAGCTTGCCGTTCATCGAGTCGACGTTTGGCGCCGTCACCGACATCAGCCTGTTGGAGTTGGGCGACGTTTCGCACCCCCTGCTGCAGGAGCTCGTCCGCCGCGCTCCGGGAACCTACAACCATTCCATCACGGTCGCCAGCATCGGCGAGACCGCCGCCGATGCGATCGGCGCCAATGGGCTGCTGGTTCGTGTCGGAGCTTATTTTCATGACATCGGCAAGATGCTCAAGCCCCATTACTTTGTCGAGAACATGACCGACGGCGAGAACCGGCACGATCATCTGGCCCCGGCCATGAGCACGCTGATCATCATCGGACACGTCAAAGACGGCGTCGATCTGGCGCAGGAACACGGTCTCCCGCGCCCCGTCATCGACTTCGTCGAACAGCACCATGGGACGACGCTGGTCGAGTATTTTTACCACGAAGCCGCACGCCTGGCGGAAGAAGACCCCGACCATCGGACGGACGCCGAGGAATCGAACTTCCGTTATCCCGGCCCCAAGCCGCAGACTCGTGAAACCGCCGTGCTGATGATTGCCGACGCCGTCGAAGGCGCCAGTCGCGCCCTGAGCGAGCCGACGCCCAGCCGGATTGAACGGCTCGTCCACGACATCGCCCTGCGGCGCCTGCTGGACGGCCAGTTCGACGAGTGCGGGCTGACGCTGACCGAATTGAGCCGCATCGAAGACAGCCTGACGAAATCGCTGACAGCCATGTACCACGGCCGCGTCAAATATCCTGAGCCGCGCACCGCGTAATCGAGCGAGCAGCAGGGGTTGTCTCCGCGGTTTCCGGGTCGATTGCAGGCAGCGGGTGAAAAACGGTATTGATCCTCATACAAGGGAACGATCAACGAGGTCGCGGCGCCAAGCGCGGCGTTGAATTGTCTTTTCGCCCTGATGCCGCAGGGATAAACCCTGCGGCTCGCTGATTTGAATTTGTCGATGCCCAAATACTTGATCGCCATTGCGAACCGGCAGCGTGGCATGAAACCGGATCGCCGCGCCGTTCGGGCGCTGGCGCGCAGCGTGTTGGCACTCGAACAGGTGGCTGCCGCAGAAATCAGCGTCGCCCTTGTCGATGACGACGAGATCCATGAGATCAACCGCACCTTCCTGAATCACGACTTTCCGACGGACGTCATCAGTTTTTTGCTCGATGTCGCGAGCGGACATGTCGAGCCCGAGAGACCGGCGCGGGCCACTCCACGATCAAAGATGCGGCATAAGCAATCCGCGGTTGAACGAGGCGCCGATCGAACGATTCGCCGGGGGGCCGGCAAGACCATCGACGGCGAGATCGTGATCAGCGTCGACACGGCCCGGCGAAACGCCGCCGACCTGGGCACCAGCGCGGAGCACGAGCTGTCGCTGTATCTCGTCCACGGCCTGTTGCACCTGTGCGGCTACGACGATCTCACCCCCCGGGAAAAACGGCTGATGCGCCGCCGCGAGGCAGAAGCGCTGCGGGCACGCGAATGACGAAGGTCTTTGTTCTACTACCCCGACCATGTAAAATCAGTTTGGCATGATTCCTCAGCTCGATCCGATTCTGGCCTGGCCGTGGGTGATCCTGGCGGCGGCGACTTCGCTGCTCCTGGTGGTCACCACGTATCGCGAGCGGATCGCCCACCTGCCCGTCGGTTCTCGCCGGCTGCTCATGACCCTCAGGCTCATCACCTGGGGCCTCATCACGTGGATGATGTTCCGCCCCTGGATCGAATTGACCGAGACGGACCGGCATGCGTCCGCCCTGATCGTCGCGCTCGACTCCAGCCGCAGCATGAGCGTGGCGGACGGCCCCGGCGGCGCGACGCGGCGTGCGACGGCGGTCAAATTGCTCGAAGACGCACGGTCTGATTTGGACAACCTGGGCAAAGATATCCAGATCGTCTATGTCGACTATGCCAAGGATGTCACTCCTGTTGAGAATTTCTCCACTGAAACGCCGGGCGAACAGACGGCAATCGGCCACGCGCTCGATGAGTTTCCGAAACTGGTCAAAGATAAAAAACTCATCGGCGTGCTCCTCGTCGGCGACGGAGCGCAGCGGGCGATCTCTCCCTACGACACGGACCCGCGCGCCGCAGCGACGCGCCTGGCAGAGCAGCAGGTGCGCGTCGACACGGTGGGCATCGGCCAGACGGGGTTTTCCGATTCGGCGGTCGACCTGAGCATCGAAGACCTGGAAGTCAGCCCCACCGTGTTCGTCAAGAATACGGTCGTCGTCCGGTGCCGGGTTCGCGCCCTGGGGGCGGCCAACCAGGAATTAACCGTGCGGCTGCTGCTCGAGAACAAAGCCGGGGCCGAGCCCGGCAAACCCGGGACGATGCTCGCGGCCGGCCCTCCGAAAAAGATCAAACCCACGATCAGCCAGGAAGTCATTTCCATCGACGACTTGACCTTCGTGGCCAATGATCCGGGTGAATTCAAACTGACCGTGGAAGTCGTCCCGCTGGAAGGTGAGCCGCTCGTTGTCAACAACTCGCAAACGACGTTCATCAACGTCTTGAAGGGTGGGGTCAACGTCGCCTATTTCGACGCCGAGTTTCGGTACGAACACAAGTTTTTACGGCGGATCGACGAGTCTCCGGATATTCAACTCGACTTCAAACCGATTCGCGTGGGGAAATTGGGCCAGAAATCCCACATCGAACCGGAATGGTTCAAGCCCGGCGCGTATGACGTTTATATCATCGGCAGCGTGCCCGCCAGCCTGTTTGGACAGGCGGCGCTGAAATCGCTGGCAGACGCCGTGCGGCAGGGGGCGGGGCTGCTCATGATCGGCGGAGTTCACAGCTTCGGACCAGGAGGCTACGCCGAAACGCCGCTGGCCGATGAGCTGCCCGTGGTGATGCTCCGCACCGAGTTGCAGAACGGTGAAGACGTCGATCCCAGC
>DASYAR010000071.1:0-7037 GCA_036501235.1 Planctomycetaceae bacterium | reverse complement strand
CGTCAGCGCGCCGCGGGTCATCAGCAGTTGCTTGCCGATCTCGACGACTTCGATCAGCTTGGTGGGATCGCTGTCGAGATCGACCATGTTTCCCGCTTCCTTGGCGGCCTGCGTTCCCGAGTTCATGGCGACCCCCACGTCGGCCTGGGCCAGAGCCGGGGCGTCGTTGGTGCCGTCCCCCATCATCGCCACGAGCTTTCCGGCCGCCTGTTCCTTGCGGATGTAATCGAGCTTGGCTTCGGGAGTGGCTTGCGCGATGAACGCGTCGACGCCGGCCTGTTCGGCAATCGCCTTCGCGGTGAGCGGGTTGTCCCCCGTCACCATCACCGTCCGCAGGCCCATCCGGCGCAGACGTTCGAATCGATCGCGCATGCCAGGCTTCAAGACGTCTTCCAGCACGACCAGTCCGGCAAGTTTATTCCCTTCGCAAACGAGCAGCGGCGTCGCGCCGCGCGAGGCCACATCGTTCACCTGTTGCTGCACGCGCTCGCCCGCCGATCCGCCGTTGCGCTCCACATATTCCATCATCGAGTCGGGGGCTCCTTTGCGAATTCGCAGGCCGTCGGGCAGATCGACGCCGCTCATGCGGGTCTGTGCCGTGAATTCGATGAATTTGGCCGCTTCGGGAAAGGCGGCGTCGGGTTGCGGATTGCCGCCGGCCGCGCGATTGACTCCCATTTTGAGCGACATCTGCTGATGCAACTCGACAATGCTTTTGCCCTCCGGGGTCTGATCGGCGACCGACGCCCACGAGGCCAATCGACCGAGGTCTTCTGCCGTATACCCGTTGATCGGAACAAATTGGGTCGCCCGCCGGTTGCCGACGGTGATCGTGCCGGTTTTGTCGAGCAGCAGCGTATCGACGTCTCCGGCGACTTCGACTGCTTTACCGCTCTTGGACAGTATGTTGGCCCGCAGGGCGCGGTCCATACCGGCGATGCCGATCGCCGCCAGCAGCGCGCCGATCGTCGTCGGAATCAGGCACACCAACAATCCCACGAGAGTCGGCACGTCGGTTCCCAGGCTTTTGGTCAACTCCGCCGTGCCGCGATAGGATTGCATGTACATTTCGGCGTTGAGCGCCATCGGCCAGAGGGCGGCCGTGACGATCAGGAAGATCAGAGTGAACGCCGAGAGGACGAGCGATAAGGCGATCTCGTTCGGTGTGCGCTGGCGGATAGCCCCTTCGACGAGGGCGATCATGCGGTCGAGAAACGAGCTTCCGGCGCTGGCGGTGATCTTGACGACGATCCGGTCCGAGAGCACGCGCGTTCCACCAGTCACGCCGGAATGATCGCCGCCGGCCTCGCGGATGACGGGGGCCGATTCACCCGTGATCGCCGACTCGTCGACCGACGCGACCCCTTCGACGATCTCACCGTCGCCGGGAATGACCTGTCCGGCGACGACCACGATGCGATCGCCGGCGACAAGGGCCGTCGAGACAGTCTCTTCCGTTTCCCCGTTCTTGCGCAGACGAAACGCGGGAGTTTCGCGGCGCGTCTTGCGCAGCGAATCGGCCTGCGCTTTGCCGCGCGCTTCGGCCAGTGACGTGGCGAAATTGGCAAACAGGACGGTGGCAAACAGCCAGACGTCGAGCTGGATGAGATAAGCCAACTGCGTGGCGGGCGCGATGAACGTAAAAACGATGCTCAAGATTGTGCCGATCTCGACCACGAACATCACCGGGTTCTTCCACTGAATGTCGGGACGCAGCATTACGAACGACTGCACGAACGCCGCCTTAATCAGGTGCGGCGCAAACAGGCCGTGGCGGCGGCTCTCGCGGCGGCTGTTTTTGAATTCCTCGGGTGAACCGGAGACCACCGGAGGTTTTGGCATCAGTGTGGCTTGTGACATGGGAGGCTCGGAGGAAAGTGTCGAAGAATCGAAGCGGTCGCAGAGTCGAAAAGGACAGAAACGCGATCTTTATCCGCCGAACGGAAGCGGGCCCAAATGCTCGGCCACCGGGCCGAGTACGGCGGCCGGCAGGAACAACAACGCGCCGACGAGCAGAATCGTGCCCAGCAATACGAAACCAAAGGTCACTGTATCTGTGCGCAGCGTGCCCACCGTGTACGGCGTGGGCCGTTTGGCCGCCAGGCTGGCGGCAAACGCGATCGGGGCAATGATGGGAATGAATCGTCCGAACAGCATCACCAGACCGCAGGCGATGTCCCACTGCGCGCCGTAGGGGGCCAACGGTGGAGTATCGTTGAAACCGTAACTGTCTCCCAGTCCTTCAAACCCCGAACCGTTGTTGGCTGACGCCGAAGTGAATTCATACAAGACTTCCGAGAATCCGTGCGCCGCCGGGCTGTTCATGGCTTTGTTTCCCCAGTCGGTCGCCACGAACAAACCGGTGGGAATAAGAATCAGTAGAGGGTGCGCGAGCATGGCCAGGGAAGCCAACTTCATTTCGCGAGCTTCTACTTTCTTGCCGAGATATTCGGGTGTGCGGCCGACCATCAGGCCGGCGAGAAAGACGCCGATCACCAGATAGACCAGCAGATTGATCAGGCCAACACCCACACCTCCCCAGATGCAGTTCAGCCACATCCCCGTCAGTGGAGTGACTCCCGCCAGCGGATTCAGGCTGTCGTGCATACAGTTGACCGAGCCATTGGACGTGTTCGTCGTCAGGGCTGCCCAAGTGGCACCGGCCGACGTGCCGAACCGCAGCTCTTTCCCTTCGAGATTTCCGAGTTCCTGATCAACGGGGAGTCCTGCGATCTCGGGAGACGTGATCTGCGCCGTGCCATTCGGGGCGGCGGGATCCGAGATTTCGTACGATTGTGTGGCGTGAGCCGTCAGGGCAGGGTTCGGATGCTGCGTGTCCCAGTAGATGGCCCATCCCAGCGTGGTAGCCGACAGCACCAGCATGACGCCGAAGATTACGGCGGCATGTCGAAAGTTATTGAGCATCTTCCCAAACATGACCAATGCGGAAACGGGAATCAGAATGATGCCCAAGCACGTCAGGAAATTGGTCCCGGCGTTGGGATTCTCAAACGGATGCGCGCTATTGATGGCGAAATAACCGCCGCCGTTGGTTCCAAACTGCTTGACGGCCACAATCGCTGCGACCGGACCGCGACAAATCTCCTGCGGTTTTGCCCCTCCTGCATCGTCGTTACCCATGGCGCCGGCTTCGACGGTGGCAACCTTGGCACTCCCCTCCAACGTCATCGGCATGCCTCCCGAGATCAGGAGCAGCGCGACGACAAGACAGAGAGGGACGTAGAAATATGCGATGCCCCGCCAAACGTCGAGATAGAAGTTCCCCATGTGCTTGTCGCCGCGCAAGCCACGAATGATCGCCAGCAAGGCCGCCAGGCCGATGATCGGCGACAGGATCTGCTTCCAGCAGATGAAGAATAATTGGCTGAAATACGACAGGTGGACTTCACCCGAGTAGTGCTGCTGGTTCGTGTTTGTCATGAATGAGACGGCCGTGTGGAAGATCATGCTCGGCGAGAGCATCGCCTTTCCATCCGGATTGAGCGGCAAATACGGCTGCAGGCTCAGGACAGTGAATCCAACAACGAACGTGACGATGTTGAACAACATGAACGCCGCACAGTACTGTTTCCAGTTCTGGGGCCCGGTGTCCACTTTCTCCTCGATCCATCGGAGCCATCCGGGCAGACGCAAACGGCCATCAAAGATGCGCGCCATGTACAGCCCCAGCGGAACGGCGAGGACGAATGTTGAGGCCAGGATCAGGATTGGCAAAGTCCACATGGCAGAAGCCTCTTCCAGTAGGTCAGGATTTCCAGCGTTGGAGTTCAGGCTTTAGCCTGCGCAACGAGAGTTCGAGCACGCGATTGCGTCCCTGAGGAACGTCAATCGCTCGCCGCGGATGCAATACTACGAGCGGTCCGGCAGGGGCGCAGGCTAAAGCCTGTACTCCAACGCCGGGCCTGCTTTAGAACCACTCCGGCCGCAGCAGCGCGACCATGAGGTAAATGAACAGGAGCAGCGTCATAATCGAGGTCAGCAGAAGCATGTCGGTCCCCTTTACACCCTGTCGCAACCGATAATGAATGCGCACATCAATCCGAGGCCTGCCAGTCCCATCAGCAGCGTGGCGGGAATCCAAATTGCCAGGTTCATGAGCCGTTCCTTTTCGTTTCCGTGTTCCATCAGACCATAGAGAAAGCAATGTTCGTGCCATTTGCAGGATGAAAGCGCAATCATTGCCCCCGGATGACGTTGCATCATTGTCTCGAGCATTTCACGCCAACTATGAATTGCACTCTGCACGATTGGACTCAGTCGCCATTGCAATCTGCACGAAACGCCCTCTGACGAGTATCGCTCCGTAATGACGTAGCGGTGGTATCGCAAACAGAAAAACCCTTCGGACATAGGTTTATGCCGAAGGGTTTCACAGCGCGATGTGACCTTCCGTTGCTCAGGAGGCGGCCACAGGCTGTCAGTTTCGAAATGAGTTCCGCGAAGCCATTGCAGGCACTTTGCTACGGTCGGTTTGAGAATGTTCCGCCATTCGGTTCCGCTGTTTCCGCAGCAGGTGGTTCGTGATCGGATCGACATCTGCGATCCGGTTGGTCAGCCTTTCGATGATTCGGGGCGCTGTCTCGGTCGGCTCAGCCAGTGTCCCAGGATCAAGCAGGGCGCCGCACACCCCGAGCGCGGCGCCGGCCGCCATTCCACTCACGGCGAAATAACTTGCGATGCCGAAGACGCTGTAGGACTCGATACACAGTAGCGCCATGAAGGCGGTGAACAGAATTCCGAAGATCGCTCCGCCGATCGCGCCGACACCGGCACCGGATGCCGCCCACCGAAAGACGCGGAGTCCGGTCAATCGGACGGCAATCAATTTCGAACCAAGTGTGTATGCTCTCATGCCATCTCTCCCGGCGGCCACTTGCAATTGAATAAGCACGCCATTGATTTCCCATCAGATAAAGCAAGCAGTGTGCCGCGTTGGACTTGAATCCGAAAAGCGAAGTTCTTCGAAGATTTGCCAGTGTGCTGTTCCATGACGCTGAATAAGCATTGCAAACTGCCCGATCAATGGGTGCAGAATGCAAGATTTTCGCCGAGCGACTGCACCAAATCGGTTATCATGGAAACCCGACTCGTGCGATAAAACGAGCCAAATCTCGGCAAAATGCACGACACGACGCGTGGCGGTATGCAAAATGCAACCTTATCCCGGCCATGAACATTTTATTGATCGACGACGACCATAGCCTGCGCAAGTCGATTCGGCTGGCGCTGGAGACGATGAAGCATCGGGTAACGGAAGGCTCCAGCGGCACGCAGGCCGAGGAAGTGCTGGGGCATAGCCTGTTCGACGTCGCGTTCCTGGACCTCAAGCTGGGACAGGAAAAAGGGCTCGACGTGTTGCTGTCCCTGTTGCGACTGGCGCCCGGGCTGGCGGTAATCGTCATCACGGCCTACGCCACGATCGAAACGGCGGTCGAGGCCATGCGCCGCGGCGCGTTCGACTTTTTACCCAAGCCGTTCACGCCGGATGAGCTGCGCCGGGTGCTCGACCGCGTCGTGCAGATCCGCCGTCTGCAGTCGCACGTCGAAGAGCTCGAAGAGCAGGTGCGGTCGATCGTTCCGGAAGCCGATCTGCAAACCAGCGATGCTTCGATGCGACAGGCCCTGGACATGGCTTTTCGCGCGGCGGCCACCGAAGCCACGATCCTGTTGCGCGGCGAAAGCGGCACGGGCAAAGGCGTCGTGGCGCGCGCGATTCACGCGCGCAGTCCGCGGGCGGCGGGGCCGTTCGTCACGGTCAATTGCCCGAGTCTGTCGGCCGAACTGCTCGAGAGCGAATTCTTCGGGCATGTACGCGGCGCTTTCACGGGCGCGGTTCAAGATACGTTGGGAAAAGTGGCCGCGGCGGACGGGGGCACTCTCTTCCTGGACGAAATCGGCGATCTCCCGCTGGCCCTGCAACCCAAATTGCTGAGACTATTGCAGGAAAAGCGCTACGAGCGCGTCGGCGAGACGCGGACGCGGGCCTGCGACGTGCGGATCCTGGCGGCCACGAATCGCGATTTGCAGACCGCCGTCGCCGCCGGGACGTTTCGCGAAGATTTGTGGTATCGCCTGAACGTGATTGAAGTCGTGCTGCCCCCGCTCAGGCAGCGGCATAGCGACATCCCGCTGCTGGCCGATCACCTGTTGCAGTTTTTTGCCCGCCAGTCAGGCAAGCCGGGCTGCGCTTTCGACGAAGAGGCTCGGGCCGCACTGCTCAAATACCCATGGCCGGGTAATGTTCGGGAGCTGCGGAACGCGATCGAGCGCGGAGTCATTCTGGCAAACGGGCCCCAAGTGAAGCTCAGCGATTTGCCGGCGCAGGTCGGAAGCACAGCGCCGAGCGGAGTCGCCGAGCTCGGCGGCGCAGTGACGCTCGATCAACTCGAAGCCGAGCACATCCGTCGCGTGCTGGCCCACACAGCCACGATGGAAGATGCCGCGGAGCAATTGGGGATCGACCCCAGTACGCTGTACCGCAAACGCAAGAGGCACGGGCTGTGAAATGACGCTGACGTTGCGCCAACGAATTCTGCTGACGATCGTCCCGTTGCTGGTCATCGTGGCCGTGCTGGGGTCGGCGGGGGTGGCGCTGCTGCTGCGGCTGGGGAACAGCGCCGGCGCCATTTTGCGCGAAAACTACGACAGCGTGATCGCCATGCAGCGCCTCAACGAAGCGCTGGAACGCATTGATTCGGCGCTTCAATTCATGCTCAACGCGCGGGACGATGAAGAACTGCGAAATAAGGCGAAGGATCAATACGACCTGAATTGGGAGGCCTATCGCCAGGCGCTGGAGGTCGAGCGGAACAACATCACGCTCGACGGAGAAGGTGAACTGGTCAGCAGGCTGCAACAGCTTTCCGGCGAATACCGTTCGCTCGGCGACGACTTCTTCTCGAAATCGCCCGGCACGGTGGAGCTGCGGCAGGAATACTTTCGCCAACCAGGAGGGTTGCTCAGTTTTTTCAATGCGATCAAGACAATCTCCGGGGACATCCTGCGGCTCAATCAAG
>DASYAR010000070.1:0-5192 GCA_036501235.1 Planctomycetaceae bacterium | reverse complement strand
GTCCCCGCCACAATCGGCCGGCCCATCGCGAACACCCAGGCCTACGTGCTGGATGGTCGGCAACAGCCGGTTCCCGTCGGCGTCACGGGAGAATTGTACCTGGGAGGTGACGGCTTGGCCCGAGGGTATTTGAATCGTCCGCAGCTGACAGCGGAAAAGTTCATTCGCAATCCGTTCAGTCGCGATCCGCTTTCGCGTTTGTACCGCACGGGTGACCTGGCCCGCTGGCGAGAAGACGGCAACCTGGAATGCTTGGGACGCATCGATCACCAGGTCAAGTTACGCGGGTTCCGCATCGAATTGGGGGAGATCGAAGCAGCTCTGCGACAGCATCCTCAGATCCGCCAATCCGTGGTCCTGTTGCGGGAGGACAAGCCCGGCGAAAAGCGGCTGGTGGCGTACTTCGTGCCCGAGACATCTGGCACGAATCCGACCAACTCCGAACTGCGTCGTCGCTTGGAGAAGGCTCTGCCCGAATACATGGTTCCAGCCACTTTTGTGAGGCTCGAGGATTTACCACTAACTCCCAACGGCAAAGTCAATCGCCAGGCGCTGCCAGCGCCCGACAGCGGCCGTCCTGATTTGGAACGGTCCTATGTCGCCCCGCGGACTCATCTCAACAAGTTCCTGGCGCAGGCCTGGTGTGACGTCATGCGGCTGGAGCGTGTCGGGATCCACGACAACTTCTTCGAGTTGGGGGGACATTCGCTGCTGGCCATGCAGATCGTCAGTCGCGTGCGGTCCGGACTGCAAATCGAACTGTCTGTTCGGGCTCTGTTCGAAGCGCCGACCGTGGCTGGTCTCGCCGAGCGGATCGAGAACAATGGTCTGTCAGAGACCGCACGGCAACCCGCCGTGCCGCTGCAGCGTGTGGCACGCGACAGACCTCTCCAGCCGTCGTTTGCCCAGGAGCGGTTGTGGTTCTTCGACCAGCTCGAACCCGGAAGTGCTGTCTACAACATTCCGCGAGGGCTGCGGCTGTGTGGCCCGTTGAATCTGGCCGCGCTGGAACGCAGCCTGCTGGAACTGGTCGGGCGACACGAAGTCTTGCGGACGACGTTCGCCACGGTAAATGGTCAGCCGCAGCCGGTGGTGCTCGCCCCGGACCAGTTTCGACTCGTTCTCACCGATCTGCGGAGTCAGTCGATCACCGAACGGGAAGCCATAGCCCGTCGGCTGGCGACCGAGGAAGCTCGTCGGCCGTTCGACCTGTCACGGGACCTGATGTTGCGGGCGCAGTTGCTACGGCTTGACGATCAGGAGCATTGGCTGCTGTGGACCATGCACCACATTGCCTCCGACGGCTGGTCTCTGGATGTGTTCGAACGAGAGCTGGCGGCGCTGTATGAGGCGTATTCGGCCGGCCGGCCCTTCCCCTTGCCGGAACTGCCGGTGCAGTATGCCGATTACGCGGCCTGGCAGCGGGAATGGTTGCAAGGGGAGGTACTGGACCAGCAACTGACTTACTGGAAGACGCAGTTGGCCGACGCTCCGGGCGTATTGGAACTTCCGACCGATTATCCGCGTCCGGTGGTGCCCAGCTACCAGGGCGCAGCACAGGAGATATTGCTGGACGAAGAGCTCACTGAGGCCCTGGAAGACCTGAGTCGCCGGGAGATGGTAACCCCGTTCATGACGCTGCTGGCGGCGTTCCAGTTGCTGCTGTCACGGTACAGCGGCCAAGAAGACATCTCCGTGGGCGCACCGATCGCCGGACGCAGCCGAACGGAGCTGGAAGGCTTGATCGGGTTCTTCGTCAACACGCTCGTGCTGCGGACAAGTCTGTCGGGGAATCCTACGTTCCGGGAACTGCTGGCACGAGTCCGGGAAGTGACGCTCGGCGCCTATGCCCATCAGGAGCTGCCGTTTGAAAGGCTCGTGATGGAGATCAATCCGCCACGGACTACCGGACGGCACCCCTTGTGCGATGTTTTATTGAATTATTTTGATCTTTCAGAAGAGGGTCCGCGATTGCGAGGAATCGACTGCGAATTGCTGCCCTCTACAGAACACCTGTCCAAGTTCTGGATGACGCTGTACGTGCTTCGAGAACAGAGCTTGCATTTGCAACTCGTTTATCGAACGGAAATGTTCTCCGCGGAGCGGATGCACATTTTCTTAGAGCAGTTTCGAAGTCTGCTGTTTCAGGCGGTCACAGATCCGGACAGCACGCTTGATTCCTACACGCTGTGCATAGAACAATCGCAGCATCTGCTGCCCGATCCGACGGACAAATTGGAAGAACCGGTGTTCCCGCCTGTCACGCAGCGCTTCAGGGAATGGGCCGAGCGGACACCTCGTCAAATAGCCATTGAACGGGGCCAATGTCAGTGGACCTACGAGGAAATCCGTAAATTATCCGCGAATCTCGACTGCGAATTGCGCGCCCGCCAGGTTCGCGCCGGAGACATCGTGGCCCTCTACGGACAGCGGAGCTTGGCGACGATCGTCAGCATACTGGGAATCCTGAGCTGTGGCGGGGTGCTCGTCATCGCTGATCCGGACTTGCCGGCCGAGCGTCGCGAAGTTTTGCTGCAGGAAGCGGCTCCCCGAGCCGTCGTGTGCACGAGCACCGACGAGTGGATCGAAGGGTGGTGCCGGAAGCATGAGGATCTCGTACGAATGGATTTGGATTCACAAACCGCCACGGTTCGCGGATCAACCGTCAGCGAACTGCCTGCCGACGAACGACCACGGCCGCAAGGAAACGATTCAGCTTATCTGTTCTTCACATCGGGAACGACAGGCACGCCGCAAGGAGTCTTGAATCGTCACAAGGGATTGAGCCATTTTCTAAGTTGGCAGACGTCCGATTTTTTCGTGGGGCCGCAAGATCGAGTGGCACAACTCACAGGTTTATCGTTCGACGTGCTGATGCGAGAAGTGTTTCTACCACTGACGAGCGGCGGGACGCTGAGTCTTCCGAAGACAGCCGCGTTGCCTGATCCCGAAGAGTTGTTTGATTGGCTCGCTCGCCAACGAATCTCGATTCTGCACGTCGTCCCGTCGCTCGTCGAATTCTGGCTCGATCGTGTGCCCGAGCAAATGCGATTGCCAGAACTTCGACTCGTGTTCTCGGTCGGTGAACCTTTGACCGACACGTTGGTCGAGCGACTACGGCACCGTCTAGCCCCGCATTGTCAGATCGTCAACCTGTATGGTGCCGCGGAAACCGGGCCAGCCAAATGTGCTTATCGTGTTCCGGCCCATCACATTCCTGGAATTCAACCGGTCGGCGGGCCGATCCCCAATACGCAGGCACTCATTGTGGCACAGCAAACACGCCTGTGCGGTATTGGTGAAATCGGAGAAATCGCTGTGCGGTCGCCGTTTCTGGCACAAGGGTATCTGAAAGAGAATCGCAACGGCGGTTTTTCCACGAATCCTTTTCGCTGTGACCCATCGGATCGGATGTATTTTACGGGTGACCTTGGTCGTTATCGACTCGACGGATCGCTCGAAGTCCTGGGACGGAACGACGATCAGGTCAAGATTCGGGGGGTCCGCGTTGAACCCGCAGAGGTCACAGCCCACCTTATGAAATATCCGGGCGTCCAGAGTTGTGCCGTCGTGCCGATCGCGTGGCAGCACAAGACGTGCCTCGTCGCTTACATTATCGGGCGGCCCGAGTTCGATCTCAAGTCCGACCTTGAGTCTGTGCGGCTCCGCTCGTACCTGACGAATCGGGTCTCTCCTGGCATGGTCCCGGCGGCCTTCGTGATGATTGACGCGCTGCCGTTGACCCCTAATGGAAAAATCGACCGAAGGGCGCTGCCAGTTCCGACATTCTTGCCCTTCGTTCAGCAGCAGATTTTTGTCGCGCCGGGAACGCCCGTCGAAATCCAATTGGCTGACATCTGGCGCGAGGTTTTGGGCCTGGAACGTGTCGGGCTCCACGACAACTTCTTCGATCTGGGAGGGCATTCGCTATTGGCGACGCAGCTGATATCGCGAGTCAGAAACCAGCTCGTTGTGGAAATCCCATTGCGCACGATTTTCGAAATGCCGACCATAGCGGACCTGGCCCAATACATTCTGGAACGACAGGCTCATGCCGCTGTCGCGGACGGCATGGAAGCTCTGTTGGCTGAACTGGAGTCACTGTCCGAAGAGAGCGCTGCAGAACAGCTCCGTGAACTGCAGGCGAATACTCAGAGTTCAGCCATCCTGGCCGCAGAAGGCCGTGCGGTCTCCCGCAGCTTTCGGTGTCCCACAGTCCGTTCCGAGTGGTTCGGACAGCGGAAATGCAATTTGCTGATCGTGCTCAATGAACGCTATGAATTCGATAGTTTTGAGAGGGTCGCCAAACACGTGCATGAATTCGATCCGCAAATCGAAGCTGTCGTGATTCAAGACCAGCCCTCAGTGCGAGTGTCACTCCCTCCCCGTCCGACTTTAATATTTTCTCCAACGCTGCTTCGGCATCGACCGCCCCTTCCGGGGCCGGTCTTTTGCGGTTGCCCTTTGAGCAAGAGTGAGGAATATGCAGCGCTGGAGCGGGCTGGCATTCCGGTCCCGAAATGGGTCATCCTTACCGAAGATCGAATTCCAGACCTGCACGAGTTTGATGATTACGTCGTCCGCAAACCTGACTACGGAGGTCTGGGCGCTGAAGTCAAGCTGGTCCACCGAGATCGCGTGCGTTGGAAGAAAATTACGACCCGAGCAGCGGGACCGAGTTTGGCGACGGTCATCCAACAATTCATTTACACGGGGCGCCGACCCGTCAGCTACCGGGTTAAAACGCTTTTTGGACACGTGCTGTACTCGACAAAAAGTGAAATCAGTAGCACTCTACCGGAACTGGGAGGGCCAGAAGATTTCCAGTCACGTTTCAAGCCTCAAGGGGGAACGACAATTGTCGCCAGTGCACGAGGCTCGCGAGTGGAGCTCAATCATGATGAGGAAGTCATCCGCTTCGCGGAACGCGCGCACGCAGCCTTTCCAGAGATTCCACTGCTCGGGTTTGACATCGTGCGCGAGATTCCCTCGGGAAAGTTATTCGTATTGGAGGCCAACGCCATTGGCTGGGTGTGGAATTTCAATTCTTTTCAACCGAAGGATTACGGATTTTCGTTCGAGGAGCAATTCAACGGCGTGCGAAAAGCTGCCTACGTTCTTGCGGAAAAGACACAGCAGATTGCCGGGCGAGATGGCATGCCGGCCATGACGGATGAGGCCGCTCGCTCATG
>DASYAR010000069.1:0-13978 GCA_036501235.1 Planctomycetaceae bacterium | reverse complement strand
ACTACGGGTTTGCCCGAATGGGCGCGGGAAGATTGACCGCGCGACTCGGCGAAACAGTTGTCTGGGAGCGCTCGGAAATCAAGCTCTGGAACCCGTCGGAACCGTATTTTTCCGTCTACGGGGCGGTCGATTCCGTCTTTGGAAGAGAATCAGCAGTTCCCGGAAAATAGTTCGGAGTGCGAGAGGGAGGCCTCGCACTCTCCATTTGCCAACACGACTGATTCCCGCGCACCATGGCGTGCTTTCGCCCATCCTGTGTGGTCATTGGCGGGGAAATTGAAATGACCCCACGATCCAGCACTGCCCTGTTCAACGCACTGTGGGTCGCCTCCACAGATACGCGACGCACGAGAAACAGATCAATACCGTCAGGGTCACAATGCTCACAATGGCTCCCCCGTAGACACTCCGCGGCTCGTAGGTCCAAACCACGTCATGTTCCCCAGTCGGGACAGTGACGCCGCGGTACATTTTGTCCACTGTGATAGCCTCGGCGGACTGGCCGTCGATCGATACGTTCCAGCCGGGATAGGCCAAATCTGAGAGCACCAGACGCCCGCCGGTATTCGAATTGGCCGTCAGGCGCACGGAATTCGCTTTGTATTCGCGAACAATGGCAGTACCGTCGATACGAGCATCAAGTTCCAGCCAAGTGACACGGCCCCGTGTGCCCCGCAATTCATAGAGGTACAACAGTTCCTGCCGACCAAATGCCGTATTGACGAAGGCATCATTTCCCGACCACACGAGGTTAACAGGCCATGACGAATCCAGGCGCTCGAAACTGAGCACATGCGTCACGCCGGCCGTTTGCAGCCATTCGATCTGCGCGGGGCTGGCTGGAGCGTCGAACGGCCAGGGTTGCGGAAGCGTGTACTCGGAATCCGAATACTCTTTCGGCGGCAGAGCCAGGAAAGGGGGCGTCGCGGCGACTCCCAGACAGGTCAGCAGCCCCTGACCGCGCCCGAAAACTCGGACTGGTTGACCAAACCCGGCCAGAACGGCTCGCAATTTGCCGCGGGAGGCCCAATTGATGAGAGGCCCCTTCAACGTCTTGGTGAAACTGACAGTGCTTCCGGCCCACTGCAAATCGAATGTCGAACCAACAAAGATGACGGCCAACGTGATTGCCCGATACCGATGCGGCAAGCGAGCTCCCAGCATTGTCCAGCCTTGCGCACACAACAGGCCTAATCCAAACATCGTCAAGACGCTGTAACGTGCCGGGTTGGCGAAGTACCCAAAGCCCGGCAGGTATTTTGTGACAGGCAGCATGACGCCCGTGGCAAAGAGCAGCCCCAGCGCTCCGATGACAACCCAGGGCCATACCCCGTCGACTCGCAAAAACCGCCCGCTGCACAAAGCACAAAGCGCCAGTGCCAAAGGGATCAATCCGCAATAGAGATGTGCCTCGACCTTATGCGTGAGCGGCTCTCCGGCAGGGATCCACTGGTTGACGTCGACGTCTTCCCGATAGAAATACCAGGGCGCTATCAGTTGCCCCAGATACGGTGCGGGGAGCCGGCCGTATTCGACCTCGGAAAAGGGATATTCCCTCCGCAGACTGCGCCCCTTCAATTCCCATGTTGGCAGGACCTGAATCGCAGCCAGTGCAAATGCGATCATAATTCCCGATGCAAGCAGCACCGCATTGAAACGCTTGGCATTCGCGATTTCGGGAGCCAGACTTCCGCCGAAATACAGGCGCAGCGGCAAATACGTTGCCAACGCACACAGGGTGTAAAAGGCGATCGTAAAGTGGCCCGACAGCAATTGCACCGCGTAAGCGAAGATAAACAGCAGCCAGAACCGTCGTCTTGCCGACTGGAGATACGATTCGCAGCACCAAAAGATCAACGGCAACCAGGCGCCCGACTGGTATGCCCATTCCCAGTGGACGCGGGCAGGGAACCAACCGTACGTATAGATCAGTGCTGCCAGGGCGGCAGCTCCAGGCGACAATCCCAATCGGTGCGCATACAGCCCGGTGAATGCAAAACACAGTCCAAAGTGCAAAATGAGATTGACGTTGAAAGCCGTGTTCACCGGCAAATGACGATAGAGAGGCCACGCCGTCGGATAGCAGAACCCGGTCTCGCTCTCGCCGATGATCGGATAGCCGTGGCCGCCGAGATTGTTCCACAACGGCAACTCACCAGCCCGGATGCAATCAGCGAAGTACTTCTTCTGCGGCAAGAAGGACGTATACGTGTCGCCACCGACCAAGCTGGCCCCCATCCACAGCTCGTGCCAGAAGACAAATGTCATGCCGGCCGAAAGTGCGAGCAGCAACAGAATCGGATGCCGATCCCGGAGCTTCGCTTGAGTCCGGTGAATTGGCGGTAATGCCACCTGAATCCTCTCGTCTTCGACAATCACGTTTTCGGGTTAGTCTGTGCCTCGCCGCTGCAAGCATGTACCACAGGGACCGTGAAATCAATGTGAAACTGTCAGCCTGTTCTGGAATCAAGCCTTCTCGGCGGATCATCGATTGCTTTCTTCGTGCGACGCCCCGCCGGTTCTCCGTTCAGGCGCCGGTCTTTGGATCGACGGGCTGCGGATTGTCTCGCCACCCCACGGCGGGGAGCGCTTCCCAGGGAAAAGTTCAGGAAGGCAGGAAAGATCCTCCTTCGATCACTTGCCAGGCCCGAATCCGCTGATCCGGTCTCTGGGCAGTTAATCGGCACGGTCATTCCGCTCGGCGGCGGAACAGATGGGTCGAGGCCGAGAGCGTCACGGCTGCGATCACCACGAGCGGCCATAAGTTATTGAGGACGTCCCCGAGCGGCAGCGACTTGAGGAACACCCCTTTCGAGATCTCGATGAAATAACGATACGGATTTGCCAGGCTCACGCATTGCAGCCAGTCGGGCATGTTTTCAATGGGGCTGGCAAACCCCGAGAGCAGCGTCATCGGCACCATGCACGAGAACGCCCCCAGGATCGCCTGTTGCTGCGTCTTCGCCAACGAAGAGACGAATAACCCGACTCCAATGACGGCCAGGAGAAACGCCGCCATCCCCGCGTACAGAAGCAGCAGCGACCCGGAGAGGGGAATATGAAACACGAACACGGCAGCGACAACCATCACCGTCCCTTCCGCCATTCCAATGACAAAGGCCGGGACCGACTTCCCAATCACGATTTCGCCGGGGCTCAACGGTGAAACCAAGAGCTGTTCGAAAGTTCCCAGTTCCCGTTCGCGGGCCACCGAGAGAGAGGTGACCATCAGACCTCCCAGGGCGGTCAAGACAACGACCAGGCTGGGGACCGTGCTCCAGGCGGCATCCAGATTGGGGTTGAACCAGATCCGCGCGATAACCGTGCTGGCTGGAGGATCGACCCGGTGAACTTGTGCCAATTCGCCATTGTATTGATTGACGATCTGCTCGGCATAGCTGGCCAGAATCTGGGCTGCATTCGACCGGCGGCCGTCCAGAATGAGTTGCACCTGTGCAGGCCGGCCCGCCGCCACTCGCCTCGAGAAGTCTTCGCCGATCTGCATCACCAGCAGCGCGCTGCGTGAATCGATCGCAGGAGCGATTTCCGATTCCGAACGGAGTTGCCGCACTTCGCGGAAGTTGGGCGAGCCTTCCAACCGAGCCACCAGGTCGCGGGCATAAATCCCGAGATCCTGGTTGAACACGGCAATCCGCACATTCTTGACCTCCTGGGTCGCAGCGTTGGCGAAGATCAGCAGCTCGATCAACGGGGGCGCCACCAGCAGGAAACGACTCTTCGGATCGCGCCAGACGGCCAGAAATTCCTTAACGATCAAGTAACCAATTCGCAGCCACATTTTCCTACTCCAACCGGACGTGCGTCAGCCGTGCCAAAGCGACAAATAAGGCCCCCGCCATGGCTGCGAGCAGCAGTCCGTTCGGCAGCAGGACGCTGCCCACGTCTCCAGCCAGGAATAATGTCTGCAGGCCGAATACGAAATACCGCGGTGGCAATACGGCGGTGAGCGCCCGGATCGGAAGCGGCATGCTATCGATCTCGAAAATGTATCCCGACAGCAGAAAGGCCGGCAGAAAGCCAACAATCAAAGCCCCCTGACTGGCGGCAAACTGATTCTTCGCCAGCGTCGAGATCAACAAGCCCAATGCCAGAGTGACCGCCAGGTAGGCGGATGAAATCGCCACGAGCGCCAGCAGCGAACCTCGAAATGGAACACCGAATCCCCAGACGGTGACCGTCACCGACAGCGCCATGGCAATCTGTCCCAGCAGAAAATACGGAACGACCTTTCCCACCAGCAAATCCCAGGGTGTGACGGGAGTCGTCAACAGGGCTTCCATCGTGCCGCGCTCCCATTCGCGAGCCACGACCAGCGAGGGCAACAAGGTTCCGATCAACGTCAGGATAATGGCGACGGCCCCCGGCAAGAGCGCGTAGTGGCTGTCGATCTGCGGATTGAACCAGACTCGCGGCTCGGTAGTGATCAACGGCATCGCGCGGGGCCGGTTGACGAGGCCCACCAGCGACACCGACTCCTGTTGCACCCAGTTCGCCCACAGCAATTGCACATAACTGGCGACCAGGCCGGCGGTGTTCGGATCACTCCCGTCGACAAGCACCTGGATCGGCGCCGTGTCGCCCCTTCCCAAACGATCGCTGAAGTCGGCCGCCAACACGACGACTCCTTTGACTCGTCCGGAAACCAGCTCCTCAGAGACGGCGGCGCGATGGCGCGCGAGGCGAACGTCGAAGTAGCGCGAGTTCCGGAACGACGCGACGAAGCTGTCCGCTTCCGGCGAAGGCTGCTCCACGACTAGCCCCACGGGGACCTGCCGCAAATCGAGCGAAACGCCAAAGCCATACACGAGCAGAAGCAATACGGGCAGAGCGCCGGCGATCAGAAAACTGCTGGGGTCGCGGAGTATCTGCAAAGATTCCTTGCGGATGAGTGCGGCCATCCGCCGCCATCGCACGGGTTCGAAGAGGCGAGGCGCCGCCGGGGCCTGCAAATCGTGGTCACCAGCCTCCTTCCGATCGGCTGCGATCGACGGCTGGTTCGCGGAGCCGGCAGCCGGGTTCGGGGCGTGCCCTTCGTCCTTGTCAAACTCCTCGACCAGCGCAATGAATGCGTCCTCGAGCGTCGGCTCGGTGTGATCCGCGCTCCGCACTCTTTCCTTGAGCTCGTCGGGAGACCCCTCGGCGATGACGCGGCCGCGATAGACCAGACCAATGCGGTCGCAGTATTCGGCTTCGTCGAGGAAGTGAGTTGTGACCATGACCGTCACGCCCCGCTCTACCATGGCATTGATGTGCGACCAGAACTCGCGGCGCGTCAACGGATCGACGCCGGAGGTGGGCTCGTCAAGGAACAGCACGACCGGATCGTGCATGATCGCGCAGGCCAGCGCCAATCGCTGCTTGAATCCGAGGGGCAATTCGCTGGAATTGGCGTCGAGGTAAGGCTCCAGTTTGAAAGCCGAGATGACGCGCGCCATCGCCTGGCGGCGGCGCGCGCCCGACAAGCCATAGATTCCGGCAAACACGCCGAGATTCTGCCGTACGCTCAGGTCGCCGTACAGCGAAAACTTCTGGGCCATATAACCGACCTGGGCGCGCGCCGCTCCGGCCGAGCCGTAGAGATCGAGACCGGCCACCCGCGCCTGGCCGGTCGTGGGCTTCAAGAGCCCGCACATCATCTTGAACGTCGTCGATTTGCCTGCGCCGTTAGGGCCCAGCAGTCCAAAAATCTCTCCGCGGCCGATCTTGAAGGAAATGTCGTCGGCGGCTGTGAAGTCGCCGAACTTTTTAGTCAGTCCATCCGCTTCGACAACCGCTCCAGAATCGGCTGCCCCCTGCTGCTGCGGCGCGTCGGAAAGAGCCGATTCGCTTTTGGGCGCGCCTCCGAGCAGATCGACGAAGGCGTCTTCAAAGCGCGGCGGGGCGGGCTCGATCTGGAGTTTCTTTTCTCCCAAATCGCCGGCACTGGGGGCCGGCGCATCTTTTTTCATCACCAGTCTCACGCTGCTCCCCTGGATCACCCCGTCGAGCACGTCGCGGCGCTGCAGCGCTCGCGTCAGCAGTTTGCGCCCGGCCGCGCCGGTTCCTAAAACCAGAAAGCTGCGCCCCGCGACCCGCTCGGTCAGCTCTTTCGGCGGCCCGGTATACAGCACTTTTCCCTCGGACAACAGCAGGACATCGGCACAGCGCTCGGCTTCGTCGAGGTAGGATGTGCTCCAGACGACGCCGATTCCTTGATCGACCAGCTCATAGACCATTTTCCACAGCTCGCGGCGCGAAATCGGATCGACCCCGACGGACGGTTCGTCCAGGAGCAGGAGCCGCGGCCTGCGGATCAGCGCACAGGCCAGGCCCAATTTCTGTTTCATGCCGCCCGAAAGCTTGCCGGCCAGGCGGCGCGTGAACCGTGCCAGGTCTGTGAACGCGAGAAGCCGCTCGAATGCCTGCTGGCGCTCGTTCCCCGTCACGTTGTACAGATCGGCATAGAGCTTCAGGTTCTGTTCGACCGAGAGATCTTCGTAAAGCCCAAATCGTTGCGGCATGTAACTGACGACCTGGCGCAGCCGCGCCAGCTCGGTCGCCGGGTCGGCGTCGCAGACGGTCAATTTGCCAGCGGTGGGTAATAACAGTCCCGCAAAAAGTCTCAGCAACGTCGTCTTGCCGGCGGCATCGGGGCCCACGAGGCCGGTGACCTGACGCGGAGCAATGTGCGCGCTCAAATTGTCGATCGCGGGGGAAGTGTTGCCTTCGAACCGTTTCGTCAGCCCTTCGGCAACGATCAATGGTTCATCGCTCATCGGACGGACTCAAGACTTTGGGAAGAGCGGCCCGTACGCGCTGCCAGAACGTCTTTTTGCGGGGTTCCGGCAATTGCAGGCGGACGGTCACGGGCATCCCCTGCCGGAGCCCACGGTCGGGGTTGTCAACGATCACGCGCAGGCGATAAACGAGGTCGGTGCGGAGCTCTCGCGTTTCGACCGATTTGGGGGTGAATTCAGCAGTCGGAGAGATGAAGCCGATCTTGGCCGAATAAGGCCGGTCGGGCCCCGAGTCGGTAATCACGGAAGCCGGCATGTTGGGATAGATGAGACCCAGGTCACGTTCATTGACGTAGGTCCGCACCCACACTGGTGTGGCGAGAGTCAACGTAAAGACGGTTTCCCCCGACTGGACGATCGCTCCCCGCTCACGGGCTCGCGTGAGGATCACGCCGTCATTGGGTGCGATCAGATCGGCGTCGGCCAATCGTCGCTCGCTTTGTGCAATCGTCGCGTCCTGCTCGGAAAGCAGCGCATGCGCCATGTCAATGTCCTCCTGCCGCGGACCGATTTCCACAAGACGCTGCGATTCCAAAGCCGCTTTCAGCTGGGCATTGGCCGAGTCGAGCGTGGATTGATACCGATCGAAATCCTGGCGTGAAACGCCCCCTTTATCGACCAGGCTTTGGGCGCGGTGCAGGTCCTCTTTCGCTTTCGTGACGGCGGCTTCTTTATCGGCGGTTTGCGCCCTGGCCTGGGCGATTTCTTCGGGGCGCGAGCCGTGCTCGAGCTTGGCCACGCTGGCAGCCAGATTGTCCCGCTTGGCCCGCATCACGCGCAGCTCATCATGAAAATAGCGCTTATCGAGCGTGGCGATGACTTCGCCGGCATTCGCTGCGTCGCCTTCATCCACTGCGAGGGTCTCGATACGACCAGCGACTTTGAAAGCCAGGTTGACCTGTCGCACATCGACATTGCCCATCAGTTCAATGTGCGTCTCTTCCACATTTGTACGACTGAAGCGAACGTAGAAAAACCAACCCAGGCCGCCACTCAGAATCGCCAGCACGCCGACGATCCAAGGCCAACGCCGCTTTATCGCTGCCGAATCCTTCTGTCCGGCAGGTCTCTGAGTGTCCGCACCCATGAACAGGGAACCCCGTTGCTAAGACGCAGTTTCCGAGATCGACGCTGGCGGGCACTCATCATTCGCTGCATCAGACAAGACGCTCGATGGCTGCCGCATCCGCCGATTCGTCGCCAGTTTCTGCAGAGGCGTTCGGTTCGTCGGCATAACGCTGGGCCTTGGCGATATCGGCAGACCAGCGGCTTCCAGTCCACCACTCGCACCGGGATTCGCTCGCCCGTTGAATAATAAAAGCTCCTCGGGCATTCGCAGCGTACCTGATTCCGGAACGCTGTGGCCGCCCCTGATCGATCGGCGATCGGCCCGGGACGTGTGCGGCGCATTCCCTGCTACAGAATACTGTTCCATTTTGCTCGACCCCATGGCCGATGACGCGGGAACCGCAATGGCCACAGACCGGGGCCAAGGCTTGGATCGCGCATTCAAAACAATCGAAGACATGCTGTTCATCTGCCAGCGTAACCGTAAAGGCATGGCTGCCATCGTTTCCGCAAACTTCACATGTGGCCATCGGATCACCTCGTCAGCTCGTAATTTCCGTAGGATTACCCGCTGGCCAATGCCGCATCTTATATGCCGGACTTGATGGAAACCAGTCTCGACAGAAACCGCATGGCCCCGTTTAAGTCGTCGCCCATTGCCGCCGTAAGCGGCAGGTCCTGATCGTATGCGCGCATCCGGTGTCTGTATTCCGCTCAGCCAACCGACGACACGTTTGTCGAGCCGCGACCGTGGGAACTCCTATGCGGTCCGAATCCCAAGGAACGATCCTTCCGCAGCCAGCTTGGTTGATTGCCGACCATGCTGCGATTCGACGACTTGCTTGGAATTCTTCTAAAATCGCGATCTGATTGGAAGCGCGGCCGGTCGAAGTCAGTTGACGGCCCTTTCCGGGACTGGCCCCGGAACGGTCCAGGTAACGCCGACGATTCCGATTGTTTTCAGTCCGAGCAATGCGATTTCAAGTGCTCTTGCTGGAATCCGGTCTTTCAGGTAGAGAACCACGGGCCACTTCTTCAATTCGCGCTCGCAGTGATTTGCGGATCATTTTTCCTGGGAAAAACGGTTCAAATCCACGGAGCCAGACGACCGCGATCTGTTGAGGGCCACACGTAACGTCTCCGCGTATCTTCTACGCGCCGTCGCTCACATCAGTACTGTAACCGCTGACCAGAAATCCGATTTTCCTCGTTGCTGGGGATTCGTGCCTGAGGCTCGATTCGTACCTGGAGTCCGCCGCCATGCTGTCGCTTGGAAGTGGTCTTGAACATGCAGCGGGTTCAATTCGGATCATCATTGTCGACGATCATCCGATCGTTCGGATGGGATTGCGGGCGATGCTCGAACGCGCTCCTGGCCTGCAAGTTGTCGGCGAGGCTGGCGACTGCAGAAGCGCCCTTGCGCTGGCGGAAACAGTACAGCCCGATATCGCCCTGGTGGACGTGAACCTCCCGTACGTCGATGGATTCGACATTGCGAAATTGATTCTCGAGATCAGCGCGCCGACTCGCGTGGTGATGCTCAGCGGCGCCTTCGACAGTAGTACGTTGAGGCGGGGAACAACGATCGGCGTTCGAGGTTTCATCTTGAAAATGGAGTCCCCGCAGAAGCTGACGGCCCTCATCCGGGAGATTCATCTGGGCGGATTTTGCTGTTCCGAGGGTCTTTGCCCGCCTGTGACACCCGACTCGGAAGAGGTCCCGGGTGCGGAAGGCGAAAAATCGCGGTTGCACCTGCTCTCGGAGAAGGAGCAAGCCATGCTCATCCAGTTGGCCAAAGGAGCATCTCTGAAGGAGGCCGCGAAGGCGATTGGAATCAGCTATAAATCCGCCGACCGCGTCAAGCAGAGGGTCATGAAAAAACTCGACATCCATGATCGCGTTGCCATCGCACGATTTGCGATTCACGAAGGACTGATTTCATAGCGCGTATTTGGGAAAGTACAACTTGAATGTCGTGCCCGCGCCGACGCGGCTCTCGACTTCGATATGCCCTGCACAATGCTGAACGATGGAGCGCACGATCGCCAGACCCAGCCCAGCGCCCATACTGATTTTTGTCGTGAAGAACGGTTCGAAGATGCGGGCCTGGATTGCCGGGTCCATTCCACTGCCCGTGTCGCTGACGACCAGCGCAATGTACGAACCCGGACGAAGACTTTGTGTCGTTGGAAACGCAGCTTCTCCGACCGTCACGCTCTCGGTCCTGATCGTGATGCGGCCTCCCAGGGGCATGGCATCTCGCGCGTTCAGCGCCAAGTTCAAGAGGGATTGGTCGAGTTCAGTCGGGTCCGCCCAAATAGCCGCGACCTTCGAATCGAGTTGAATATCCACCTCGATCCTGGGGCCGATCGCGTGCTTCAGAAGCTCCTGCGCCTGTCCGATCAATGAATTGAGGTCGACGGCCGTCGGATTCCGGGCCTGCTTCCGTCCGAAGAACAGGAGCCGTTTGATCAAAGAGGCGGCCTGCGATAAGGACCTCTGAATTTCCGCTGCGAGCAATTCCGACGACGGCTCGTGAGGCAGTCGATTCGTCAGCAGCTCCGAGCAAGCCTGAATGACCGTCAGCAGGTTGTTGAAATCATGTGCGATTCCCTGCGCCAACTGAACCAACACGTCATTTTTCTGAGATTGGCGGACTCGCTCTTCGAGTAGAATTCGCTGGGTCACGTCGCGAGCGATCGAAACGGTTCCGATCACGCCGCCGCCCCAATCATGAATCGGACAAACTCTCAGCGAGACGTGAATACATTCGCCGTCGCGGCTCCTTTGCACAGTCTCGAATTGTTTGACGGCATACCCCTCTCGGACATCACCGAGGATTCGAGCCATCTCATCACGGAATTCCGTGGGAGTCAGCATCAGGATCGACCGGCCAACCGCTTGATCGCGCGAGTATCCGAAGAGCGTCACGGCCCCGTCATTCCAGCTCGAGATTTCGCCCAACAAGGTGGAGCCGACGATCGCGTCTTCCGAAGATTCAATGATCGTCTCAAAATTTCGAACCCGTTCATCGGCCCGTCGTCGCCCGGTGATATCGGAGGAGCAGACAAAAACGCCGGGTCGCGATGGGAAGACGCGGTGCTGGAGCCAGCACTGCTGCGTCTCATAATAGGCTTCGAAACACCGGGGCTGCCCAGCCGCGGCCGCCGCGTGGACCCCTCGATAAAACGGTCCATCGATCGCCCACGGAAACATCTCCCAGACATTCTTTCCCAGCAGATCATCGGGACGATGCCCCGTGAACGCGGCGGCATTTTCCGAAATAAACGTATAGCGCCAGTCGTCGTCAAAGGCCGCGATGAGATCGTTGATCCCGGCGGCGAAATCTTCCAGACCGACCCCACCGTCCATGCCGTCGGATCCCAAATGGTCGCTATCGACGGAGTGCGGCTGTCGCGGCATGACTGAATCTCCTTCCGTGAATACCTCCACGCGGAGCGGCCCAAATATCCCGTGCTGCAGCAGTTTGCCAGCGACGCGAAGCAGTGCGGAGTCGAAATTCCGGTGCGAGACGAAGAGACGTCTCGTGCCGTCAATGGCACTCAGCAATTCGCTAGACAATTCCAGCGACGAATCAGGTGCGAGTGTAAGCACTGGAAGGGCCGGCGTCAATTTCGAGCGATTCCGCGTCCCCTGAATCAGCAGGGCTGTGTCTCGCTCACCGGGCCCAGCGTGGACGCGCTGCCGAGCAGCTCGAGGAGGAGTGGCTCGATACGCGACCACACGTCGCCGTCTTTGGGAACGTAATACGCGCAGAGCTGGTGACAGCGGATGATGGTTTCGGGATCGGTTCGCCCGGTGAGCACGATGACCGGAATCGTCGCCCAGGCCGGGTCGGCGCTGAAGATCTCGCAGGCATTCAACCCGCTTCCCGTCGGCATATTGACGTCCAGAATCACCAGGTCGGGGGTGCGCCGCCACATGGATTTGAGCGCCGTCAGGGCGTCGAACGCCTGTTCCACCTCGATTCCGAGGCGGCGGCATCGAATCGACAGGATGCTGACGAGTTGCCGGTCGTCGTCAGCGATCAGAATCATGGGATTCGAATTCATTTGCCGAGCCTCCTTGTGATAAGACTTCAGGGACGTGCTTCACTTTCGTCGAATTCGTCGACGGGACGTGACAACAATCTAGGCGTGACAAGACTTGGGCATTACACCGACGATGTGGCACAGGCCATTGCCGGTTCGATTGTTCGATGCGGCCGATGGTGACGCTGGGCGGCATGCAGTTCCTGGACGTGCAGCTCTTCCAAAATATCGCGGGAGCGGCGAGTCAGCGACCAGGTGCCTTCGCTGACGATTTTGATTTTGGCGATTTCCGCAGGCAGCAGAATCCGAGTCAGCGAGTTTTTGATGTTCTTCATCCATTTCGCGAGGGAGAAGCTGATCGGAATGAACGTCAACCATTCCAGGTTGCCGATTCGCAGGAGCAGCTCGTCCGGTCGTAAGAGCTCATGGAGATGCCGGTCGATGGCCCTTCCGTTCCCGTTCGGGCAATGGCCGTCGACGCGGGTGCGGAACACGGCGATCTCGCTCGCATTTCTTGGAGGCCGGTGCAGCCAATTGACGTACCGGGCGAGGATTTCTTCAGGCACGGCCACCGGAACGTCGAATGACAGCCGTGCATCGCGGCCGAGAAGGGAAGTCTCCGTCAATTGCCCGAAGTTGCGATCGACGATTTCTTTGGCCACCGTGGTTTCCAGGCAAAAGCGGGGTCGTTCCGCGCGTCCGCCGTGGGCCGCGTGGTCCAAGGGATCTCCATGAATCTGCGCATTCTCGTCGCGACTCGTCGCAGCGCGGCCGGCGACGCCGATTCGAATCTGGTGCAAGACGCGATCTTCTGCGACCCGCAGTCGGATCTGTCCCTGGGCAGAGCAGGAATGCACGGCCCTCGTCCCCAGCGTCAAGAGGACATGGGCCAGCATTTCAGGGTCGCAATAAACGGGAGGCATGCTCGCATAGTCGTCGGCGGAAAAAGTCAAACTGCGCAATCGAGACTTGGTTGCAAGCAGGTGCGCCACGGGACCGACGATGTCCCGGACCTGGCAACTCCGGCGCTGCGGGCGAAACCGTCCGGTGCACAGCTTGCCAAAGCATTCCACGTCATAGACCATCCGGCACACGTCGTCGACTCGATCACAGACGGTGCTCAACATTCGTTCCTGTTCGGCGTTCACTTCTCCGCACAAGCCGTCGTGTACGAGCGAGGCATGTTCACGCACGACCGTCAATGATGACCGAAAATCGTGTCCTGCACTATCCGCCAATCGGGCGATCATTCGGTGCTGGCGGCCGATCGCACGATTCATCCGCCGGACTCCTTTGTCGACGTGTGCGATCTCACGGGCGAATTGCTTGAGATCAACGGGGCGGCGAGCGCGTCGAATGACGTTCTGGATCGACCATTCCAATGTCTCTGACGACAAGTGATCGATCACAATGAAGTCTTGCGCCACGTCGCCGAGGGCCATCCGGGCGTCGCGCAGGTCCTCATCGTGCACGAGGGCGATCACCGGTAAATGTGAGTATTGTGCTTGCAGCCGTCGTAGCGATTCGACGCTCGATCGGCTGGCTCCGACTTCCACCAGCACGACCTGAAAGCCGTTCTCCTGCAGTCGAGACAAGGCCAGCGGCAGATCGCCGGCTTCCACCAGATCGAATTGCGGTGCTTGATCGAGCAGCGGCTCCGGGGCGGCCGGAGTGCCGCGGTCAGGGTTCCGCAACAACATGACGCGAATCGGGGCCGGGAGTAACGACCCATTCACCGGGGCGTTGAGCGGGGCGTTGAGCGGGGCGTTCATCGGGCACCTCCTGAAGCGGGGGCTTCGCTGAGTTGAGATTGGCTGCCGTGCCCGACGAGCCCGTTCAGGCGACCGGCTGCCGTCGTTTTGCCGCGGACAGCTCTTGGAGCTCGCCCAATTCATCCTGGGCCAGCACGCTTTTCAAAAGGCGGATCAATAAATCGGGGTCGTACGGCTTACGAATGAAATACAGCCCGCCGACGTCGTTGCAATCTTCCTTGAAATGGCGGTCAGCCTTACCAGTAATGAAGATGATCGGAATGTTGCTGGTGGCCGCATTTCGCCGAAG
>DASYAR010000068.1:0-4622 GCA_036501235.1 Planctomycetaceae bacterium | reverse complement strand
CCACGTATATAATGACAGTTGATCGGGCTTGCAGGAATCGTGGGCAGGCGGACGGGGGGCGGGAGCGGGGGCCGAATCGTGCAGCGGAACGAGTTGTTCATTCGCCGCTGCCAAATGAGAGGCGAATGCGATCGAGCACGTCTCGAAACGTGCTTGACCCGGTCTCAAAACCTGCCTGACGCGTCTCAAAACCTGCCTGACGACGCCCAAACTGGCCTGTTTGTGAAATGAGATATTGACGATGCTGATGCAACTCAAGGCAAATGCCGGAAATCACTTGTGTCGGATTTCTCTGCGAGAAACGGCTCTGACTCGGATCGTGCCGGTAACCTAGGCTGGAACGATACGATCGACGTAAGTTGCCGTGTTGTGGGCGGATGCGGCGTGAATTCGTCGTCGCCTTGAGCCGGCGCGCATGACCCGCATTATTCACAACGAAGGGTATGCAGAAACGGATTCCGATCCGTAGACAGCGCAGGACATGGCACGGCTCGAAGCTTCAAATCTCAATCCGCCAGATCGTCGAACGGCCGGGGCACTTCGTCGAACCACCCTCAAATGACGGATGCACCCCCACAGAATCTGAGTCACCCGCCGGACGAGCCGGCAGGGGGGCCTTGGCGCCGCGAGCGCTGTCGCGTCTAGTCGAGCAATCTCTTTCATCTGCCGCTTATGGCGGCAGGGGTCGTTTTATCGTGCGTGCTGTCCGCCAATTGCACGACCTCTGCGCGATGGATCACGCCATTGATCTGGCCCCCCATCAGCAGCACGGCGCCGGTCAGGTTCAGCCACACGATCAGCACGATGACTCCTCCCAGCGCGCCGTACGTCGTATTGTAATTCCCGAAATTCTCGACGTAGATCCGAAAGCCCTGGCTGGTCACGATCCAACCGACCACGGCAAAGACGCTGCCCGGAGAAAACCAGTACCAGGAGAGCTTGACGTTAGGGACCAGGCAGTAAATAGCAGACGTCGATAACCACAGGCATCCGCCCACGACGCCCCAGCGCACGCCGCTTTGCAACATTGTCCGCAAATAGGGAATCGGAATGTTAAATCGGGCGATCCAAGTCGAGAGCAACGGTCCGACGATCATGAGTACAAGGGCTACGAGCACGAGCAGCGACGCGGCAACGGTCAGCAAAAATGCCAGCCCATAGACCCGCCAGATCCGCCGCGTCTCCTGCACATCGTAGGCCCGGTTCAGGCCTTCCGTAATCGCCAGGAAAACTTGCGAACCGGCAATCGTCAAGCCTCCCAGGCTGGCAGTGACCAGTCCGACGGTCGATCGGGCCTGGATATCATGGATCTGTTGGACCAACAGGTTGTAAATCGCGTCTGGGAGGGCCCTGTCGGCCGCGTCGAGCGCGTTATCGAGGATCCCTTTCAACGGCAACTGGGCCAGCGCGGCAATCAGCAGGATGAGCAAGGGAAATAGCGACAACATCGAATAATACGCAATCTGCGCGCTGCGGGCGTCGAAGTGATGTTGCCGATAGCCGCGAATCGAGCGGACGATCAATTGCCACGGCGACAGGCCGCCAAAACGCCACAATCGCGCCGTCCGCCCGATGGAGGCGACAGTCTCGGCGACGGGGACGTGGATCTTTGTCATGCCGGCGCTAGGGCGTGAAATCGCTATCGGGACTTACCGAGACGCAGAACTCGGCGATGAGCTTCGCGGCGTTTTCGAGATCGCCGAGCGAGACGACTTCCACCGGGCTGTGCATATAACGGTTGGGAATGGCGACGATCCCCGTGGCGAGCCCCCCGCGCGTGATCTGCATCACATTGGCGTCGTTACTGGCGGCACGCGACAATCCGCCGATCTGAAAGGGAATCTCACAGGCGCCGGCCAATTGCAGCAGTTTGGCATGAACGGCGGGATTCACGTTGGGTCCACGATACAGCACCGGTCCGTCTCCCAGGTTGATATCGCCGTATTGCTTGGCATCGACGGTCGGGCAATCGGTGGCGTGCGTGACGTCAACGGCAATCCCGATCGTCGGCTCGATGGCGAAGGCGCTCGTCTGCGCGCCGCGCAAGCCGATCTCTTCCTGAACCGTCGACACGGCATAGACGGCCGCCTGCGGAGCTCGCTCGGCGATCAGTTGCAAGGCCGACATAACGGTCCAAGCCCCCACCTTATTATCCATCCCGGCGGCCGCCGCCAGATTGTTGCGCAACTTTCGCAGCCCCAGTTCGAACGTCACCGGATCGCCGACTGCGACGAGTTGTTTCGCTTCTTCGCGGTTCTTCGCGCCGATGTCGATCCACAGGTCCTTGAGCTCGGGGACCTTCTTGCGTTCATCCTGCGAGAGGAGATGAATCGGTTTGCGGGCGATCACCCCGGGGATCGCACCGTTCTTTCCCCAGACGACCATGTTCTGGCCGATCAGCATCTGGATGTCCCAGCCGCCGATCGAATCAACCCACACGTATCCGCGATCGTCAATGTGCTTGACCATCAGCCCGATCTGATCGCAGTGGCCGGCGAGCATGATCCGGGGGGAGCCCGCGGGATTCACGGCGGCAATCACATTGCCATGCCAGTCGGTGCGAACTTCATCGGCGAACCGGCCAACGTAATTGCGAACGACGGTCTGCACCGGCTGCTCATAGCCCGACGGGCTGGGAGACGTCAGCAGGTCGCGAAGAAAATCAAAGGCGCGATCATCCATGGAAATCGAGGGCCTGCACGATTGTTGGGTGGGGTGTTGCCGGGAAGAATTATACCGAAACCTCGGACCCGTCCAAGTGTGCAGTGCCAGAAAGTCTTTTCGTCGGCATTACCGGCCGAACCGCTCCGGCGGATAGGTCAGGTTCAATTCGGTCGCAGTGCCGGATTTGACCTCCACGGCCAGGGCTTTTTCGAGATAGCCCTTGGTTTCGTGCCAGACTTTGAATTGATATTTCCCCGGGGGCAAGCCGCGGATCGCGAATTTCCCGGTTTTGTCGGTCACGGCGACCCACGGATGGCCGGCGACAACCTGATACGCCTTCATGCCCGGCTGAATGTCCGACTGGATGAATACGGGAATCCGCTCCGGCTTGTCGAATCGCCAGGTGATCATCTGCTGCGGACGTATCACCTGATTCACGCCCGAATTGACAATCGCGTTAATGTGAACATTCGTGACGTCGGGATCCTCGTTCATCAACACGCAGGTTTGTCCGGGTCGCACGAGCGAGATGCGAGGCTCGAACCGACCGTCCACAACCGACATGGCAATCCGCGTCTTGGAAGCCGCAGGAACTATGACGCCGGCCGGCACCCGATCGAAATAGATCACGACGTTGGCCAGCCCTCGCGTGTCGGCATCAACCATTACCGAATCATCAAACAAGGGAGGACCGTGACTCATTCCGCGGCCGGCGGATCCGATCGTGCCGGCAATAATCCTGAGGGGTGGCGATGGACCGTCGTAGACGACGCGCCCGGCGATGGAAACCGGCGCGTTTGGGTCATCAACCGGTCCGTCGGCGGCGAGCGGTCCTCCTGCCGGTCGGAGATTGACCTTGAATTCGAGTGTAGCCGTTTCGCCGGCGGAAATCTTCAACTCGCGCCCCGTGTTGTGATCCACCGGATCGGCGCTCCGGTAATGCCACTGAGGTCCCAGGGAAAAACCGTAGTGCCGCGTGCCCGGCAGTACGACGCCCCGGATCTCACCCTCCTCATTCGTCGTCCGATAATCCGAGGGAGTGCTGATCGATCCAATGCCAACACGCTCGCCTTTCCCTTCCCTGCACCAGAACGAGACCTCAGGTACTCCCCTGCCCGTCTTCTCATCGATCACGCGAAGAGTCAGATTGGCGCCGCGGGTCATATCGAAATCGACCGGCCGCTCGGGGTGAGATTCGTCGACGACCAGGTCCCGTTCCGACATGCAGTAGCCGGCAGCAGGAGTGGGAAAACCTCGCAGGCGGTATTTTCCTTTCGGCAGTCGCAGCACGACGTTTCCCTCGGGATCCGCCACGCCCTTGCCGTCATTGCCTAAGAAAGCCCCCGATTCCGGGATTGCCAACACGGACACCCCTACGGCTGGCCGGCCCGAGTCGGCCCAGGACACCCGGACGGGAATCGTGTGCTTCCACGGTAACGTCATCACCACAGGCAGCGACCGAATGGACAAGTTCCGTTGTCCTTTGAGCGGCTCGTCCGACGTAACCACGCGCGCCGACCCGCTCACGTAGTCGGGATGCTCAACGGAGAACGAACAATATCTCTCCGGCGCTACCGACTTTAAGGCAAACCGACCATCCGACGCCGACGTCGTGACGAACTCATCGGGCAGAAACAGCACACCCTCATGCAGAGCACGAAAGTCCGGGCTCGTCGGTTGCGGCTCATCCCCTTTTTCATTCGAGTAGTCGCAGCCGGTGATTGTAACCTTCGCCCCAGCAATCGGCCGGCCACGCTCATCGACGACCTGCCCCGCGACGGGATATGGCTTCTCGAATTTCAGGTCGAGAACGATGTCTTCGCCTGGATGGAATCCGCAGGAGCGTGCAGTGGGATCGAACTCGAACCGCGGATCGAGCAGTAAATGCTTCGTGGCCCGCCAGGCACAGGCATTTCCCGTGGCCTGACCAAGTACTCGAAAACTTCCATATTCGAAAT
>DASYAR010000067.1:0-9057 GCA_036501235.1 Planctomycetaceae bacterium | reverse complement strand
TGGCATTGGTGCCCAAGGCAACGCCGGCGCGGGAACCGGCCAAACGGATCGGCGACCAGCAGAAGGTCGCCGAAGCGAAGGTTGCCGGGAAGTCCGTCACGCTCGCCGAATTGCAGTCGATCGTGGTGGATCAGATCCGATCGATCCGCTCGTTGCACATTTCCTACACCAAAACCGAACCCAAATCGTTCGGAGGCAAGTCTCAGGACCATGTCTGGGTCGAGCAGGGATTCAAGTTGCTCAAACGCGACGTGCCCGGCGAGACGGTCCGTGGCTACGCCGAGAGCTTTGATGGAAAGCGAACTTATCAACTCGGATACGACGGTGAGCAGCCGGCGGGAACCAACGTCCAGGATGAGTTTCGCGAAAGTATCTATCTTTCAGTCAGTTCCTCGATGATCGGCTGGTTGCACACTTCCGGGCACCGCGAGTCGATCATCAATGCGATCCGGTCACCGACGGCCAAACTGGTGGTGCCGAAAGAGGGCGCCCCCGCGTCTCAACCCGGGCCGACAATCGAAGTCACGGAATACAGGCGCAGCGGGGCCGATCAACATGCCCTGCATGTCACGCTGGTGCTGGACCGCGAGCACGGTTACCTCCCCAGTTCGATCACTTATCACGCCGTCAGCAATCCGTCGTGGAAGTTCGCGCATGACGTCGATGAGTTCATGAAAGTTCGCGATGCGGCCACCGGAACAGACCGCTGGTTTCCAGCGCGAGGCCGTTACAAGCAGCAAACGCCGGAACAGGGCGAGCAGGTATTCACGACGGTCTTCAACAAGGTCACGATCAACGACGCTCTGCCGGACGACCTGTTCGTGTTGTATGCCGATTCGCCCCCCGCGGCCCCGGGCCAGGAACAACAGGCGCTGGCCGATTTCGAGCAGGCTTACCAGCTCGAGCCGGGCCAGCTTGTCAAACGCATCAAGCGTCCGTATCTGCCCGGACGTATCCTCAATTACCAGAAATGGTGGGCAGGGGCCTTTGCCCAATCGAATTATAAAACGAGCGGGACGTTCCTCCCCGCGGTCTATCCCGAACGAGACGGCAAGCTCGGGCAACCCAGTTTCCACTTCGTCGGCGGCATTGAACGGAATACGGTCCCCGCCAGCGATCTGATCAATTCCCTGGGAGCAGTACTCGATCTGCGATGGCGCGAAGTGGAAGACCCCGACAAGCTCCTGGAGCAGAAGGTGGAGGGGGACTATGTCATTCGCGCGGATGCGCCCCTGGACAAAGTCTTCGCCGCTTTCGGACAAGTGCTCAAGACCGAGTGCGGCGTGCCTGTCAGCCTGGAATTCCGCGAAGTCGAACGTCCCGTCGTTGTCATCAGTGGCGAGATCAAGCCGCCATTCGTCCTGAAGCCCGAAACCATTCTGGAATTCTCCGCCACGGCTCCGTCCGGCAAGGAAGTGACTGAAAGCGGCACTTTCGACAAATTCATGCAAGCTGTCGGAAAGTCGATCCAGCCGAATCGCCGTGTCCTCAGCGAGATCAAGAACTATCCGTATCGCAATGAGACGATCTCGTGGCGGGGAACTGTCCCTGTCGCGTCGGACGACAAAACACAGGAAGAGAAAGCCTCCCGCGCGCTGCTCGACCGCCTGGAGAAGCAGACCGGGCTGACGTTCACGCTGTCGTCCCACAAGTTTCCGATCATCAGTGCGAAGCGAAGCCAGTAGCCGGTTCCATTGCTCGACCAGCGACTTTCACGGGCTATCAAGATGTTGGACAAATCCGATTTATCCGGTTCCGCTCCTGCACTCGTGTGCCGTGTCGTGACGATCGTGTTCATGGCGGCTGGGCTGTGGCTCGCGGCGGCGAGCAATTCGCCTCCAGTGCGGGCGCAAGAGCGGCGCGCCGCCGTGTCCAAACAATCGGCCGCGAAGGCCCCGGCCGCCGCTCCGACGCCCGCAGAGCAAACGGCATTGGACGAATTCCACAAGCTGTACCGTCTGGACAACAAGGACCAGATCATCAAATACATCAAGCCGCCGTTCGTCGCGGGGCGGGTGCTCGATCGCAAGTATCGCTGGAAGGACCGCCTCTCGAACGCGGACCACGGGCAGGACGGCTTGTACGTCTATTGCTACACGTTTTACGAACGTGACGGCAAGCTGGAAATCCCGTTTGGGTTTGGCATGAGCTCGCATTTTCCCGATCCCAAAGACGATGGGGGCGATCTCGTGGATATGCTCGGCTGGGTCGTGAACATCGGTGGCTGCGACGTCAACGACCCCGATCAACTTTTGAAGGGAAGGAAGCTCGCCGGGGACTTCATCATTCGCCCGGATGTGTCGGCCGACAAGGTCATCGTCGCCCTCGGGCAGACCCTGAAACGCGAGATCGGCCTGCCGATCAGCTTGAGACTGGGTGAAACCGCAGAGGCCATCGTCGCCGTGCGCGGCCGGATCAAACCGCCGTTTGTCGTCAAACGCGACGTCCCGCTCGAACTCTACGCGGCCACGCTGCAACCGGGCAAAGGCGAACGGGACCAGGGGACGTACGAGGAATTCCTGAAAGATCTCGGAAAGTTCATCGACCCCAACCGCCGCGTGTCCAGCGAAGTCGAAAACCCTCCGCGAGAGAAAATTTCCTGGCACCGAAACATTCGTCTGCGGTTTGACGACCAGACGCTGCACGCAGACCGCGAAGCCCGTTCGGTGCTCGATCATCTTGAGGAGCAGACCGGGCTGACGTTTACGCTCGAGTCTTACAAGTATCCGACGATTTATGTCAATCGGAACGAGTGATCTGCATTCCTAAGGAGTTTGCCGTGGTGCAATTTCTGAAGATCGCGATCGTGGCCAGTCTGGTTCTCGTCGCCTGTGTGGCGAGGGGGGATGAGAATGGCAAACCGGAGGAAGCTGAAAAACTCTTGGCCGAGTTTCGAAAGATTTATCACTTGGAAGAGGGGCAAGTCATCAAACGCATCAAACCTCCGTTTCCCAAAGGGCGGATGTATGACCTCGATCAGAGAGCGCCCGAATTCAAAGTGCTTTCCAACGGCACGTACAGGGAGGCGAATTTGCAGTGTCTCGTCTACCGGGAACGAGACGGAAAGCACGAGAAGGAATGGCCGTTTTTCGCATACACGACTCACGGCGCTGCAAAAGGGTACGAGGCCGGTTCACTCGTTTCAGTGGTGAGCGACGTCGAGTATCGCGACATCGATGATCCGGGCCGTCTGTTGTTAGGCAAATTGGTCGTAGGAGATTATGTCGTCGATGCCGCGGCCCCGCCCGACAAGGTCGTTGCCGCCCTGGGACAGCTCCTGAAACGCGAGTGCGGCCTGCCGGTCCAACTCGAGCTTCGCGAAGGTGAAGACCGGATCGTCGTCGTCCGCGGACGCTTCAAACCGCCGTTCGTCCCCAAGCTCGATACTCCGGTCGAGCTTTACGCCGCCACGTTGCAGCCTGGCAAGGGCGAGAAGGACCAGGGCACGTTTCAGGAATTCCTGGACGATATCGGGCGATTTATCGAGCCGAACCACCGTGTCATCAATGCGGTCGAGGATGCCCGGCAGGACAAGATCTCCTGGCACCGCAACGTCCGCACCCGATTCGACGACAAGACGCTGCACGCAGATCGCGATGCCCTCCAGGTGCTGGAACACCTGGAGGAACAGACGGGCCTGACGTTTCAGATGGAGCAGCGCAAGTTTCGGAAGATCATCGTCACACGGAGCGAGTAGTCGGCGTCTTCCATTTTCACGATAGCGATTCCAACACGTTCAGTATCATCCTTGTCCCTGTTCGCTGACAAAGGTGCCCGTGGTGATGACCAGCTCACGGCCCCTGTCCGATCTCCGACAGGGCCGCGTGCGCAGGCCTCGCTTGGCGCGCAAAGCTCATTGCTTCTCTGCCGGGCGGGCACCCTTGAACGGAATGAAGTCGGCCTTGCCGAGTTGGTGGATGTAGACAATGCAGTCTTCAGGACCAATGAACATTTCGTTGTGGAACTGCCAGGCCGGCTGAAAAACGTACGACCCCGGTGTCAGTTCCTTCGGGGCGCTGCTGTCGCCTTCGATTGTGTGGATCCAGGTCCGCTGCACCAATACCGCGCGGTATCTCATCTCCTCATCAATTGATTTGGCCGTGCAGTTCCGGCTGCGCCTTCCGCGGCATAACGAGCTCGGCAATGAGCACCTGGACGACATCGCCATGTTGATCGCGGGTCTCGTTGCGGATGGAATTCAATCCAAAAGAAAAGGAGTCGTACCAATTTCTTTGTAAGGTTTCGAGATTTCGCCGGTAGAAACACATAGGGCAGGGCTAAAGCGGATTTGAATCGAGCAGCCGGAGCGGCTCGCCAAAGAATTCGTCAGCGTCGATGGGCTGAACGTGGCTGGTCTGAAGAACACATTGCGCGAAAGAGACGTGCACCATGACCAATTTTCCAGAAAAAGCTGTCTCGGTGACCGGTGGCACCTCAGGAATGATCGTCGCCGCCGTCTTCGAGAGGGAAGCATCGCTGGTCGGAGTCCGTGCTCCGGAGTTCAGCGTCTTTAATCGGGATCATGTCCAGGAGATTTCCAGGGAGCTGCTTCGCCAAGGCGCCCTGATCGCGAGCTTCTTTCAAGGCCGCTGGTGACAGCATGGCGAAGCGCCTGCTCGTACGCGAGACGGACTGTTTCGAGAAACGCGACAACAAATGGCAACTGATTCATCAACATGCCTCCGTCCCCTCGGGAGGCGAATGGGACGGCAAGATCGTGACGGAGAACTAAAGGGGTGTCGGCCAGGCATGTTGTCAAATGCAGGATGCGAAATGGCGCTCGCTCACAGGGCAAGAACGAAACCCCGTTACACGAAATCATCTCAGGCGGGGTCGGCCGCGATGCGCACCAGGTGTGCGGCGATTTCGAGCATTTTGTCGGTGGCCGGTTTCATCTCGGCCAGCACCCGCTCGTGTGTGACCGGCGCGTCGTCGAGAAGTCCCTGCGCGTAATTGGAATTCGCACAGATCGCCACGTAGGGAATCTCCATTTGCCGGCACAGGACCAATTCGGGCCCCACGGTCATGCCGACCACGCGGTGCTCTTCTCCGTCATACATTCGCCTGAGCGCTCGCACTTCCGCAGCGGTTTCGAACTGGTCCGGGCCGCTGCAGATGTACAAGCCGTGACAGAGGGCAGCGGCGCCGGCCGCTTCGATCGCGGCAATGGCCTGCGCGCGAAGCACCGGCGAAAACGGTTCGCGCATGCCGGGATGAATCGTCTTGGACAGATTGCCAAAGCTGTGCACCGTCGCCCCCAAGCCGCGGGCATAGTCGTGCGGCACCACAAAACAGAGCTTGCCGGCCAGCGGAACGTCGAGGTCGAGCGCCCCGACGGTGCTGAACGCATACACGGCCGATACCCCCAGTTGATGAAACAGCCAGACGTGCGCCTCGTACCCATGTTGCTGCACGAGGGTGGCCGGGCTGCGGTCAGGCCGGGCCAGCGTTGTTCCGTGGCGGGGCACGATGATCACGCGCAAGTCCCCGTAAAAGCCCTCGACATATTCGAGGACGCGGCACGTCGTCGATCCGAAAGTGACTGCCACATCCTGCAGGCGACGCGCCTCGGTGAGCGGCAGCCGGAACAATCCCGCGGCCAGGCCGGTTCCGCCAATCAGGGCGATCGTTTGCGTATACGCGCGGGTCATAATTCTCCGGCGGATTCAACTCGATGTGCTAGTCGTGACGGTACGCCCCCGTCGGCAGCTTGGCAAGCGCGCCCGCTTCCCGGACGTGGTGCGGGTGCATCCGTTAATTGGGGTGGTCCCCAAAAACGCCGACGCTGGCAGCGTCGCCCACGTGGCCGATGCTGCCAGCATCGGCGTTGCTTCAAAGGGAATGCTCGCCGCAGCAAGCGACCCACGACACTGTGAAGGGGATTCATTTCGACAGGTCCGAGCGGTAGACTCAAGGCATGGCCACCGCCCAGCCTGGTCCCGTTGCTCCCGAACCCCGTCGATTCTCGATCTGGCTGGCATGGCTCTTGTCTCGCGGTGTCATGCAATCGGAAAGTCAATGATGATCGAATTGCGTCGGCTGCTGTTTGTCGGAGGTGTCGTCGTTGTCACAGGCAACTGGAAACAGTCCCCTCTCCCCGGAGTGAAAGACGAGTCGTTGATCTATCTGACGGTTGACGATGCCCCCGATCCGAATTCCGGCGGTGGCAGCTCCGGCTCGTTGGACGAGTTATTCGCGTGGCTGGGAGACAGCGTCCGCTTGAGGTTCGTGAACGAGATCCCCGTGACGCCAACCGGTACGTTCTCCTGGAGAGACCAGCTCGGCCCTCACAAGAACGCGATGCGACAAGCGACACCCGCAGGCGAGAAAGCGATGCTCCGGCTCCTGGAGAATTTTGCCCGCCAATCAGGTCTTTCACTCCAGTCGGAGGAACGCAGCGTCGAAGTCTGGCGGATCGTCGCAGAATAGCGTGTGTCTGTGTATGCCTTCTCGTATCGCCGATCGTCCGATGACGGTGCGACATCCGACCCCGTACAGGGTCGAAGCAAATAGCCGGGGGTTGAGTCCGCCTCAGGCGGACGACACCCCCGGAATGCAGTTTATCTCGGCCCGTTCGATCCTGAAAGGATCGCAGCACCGATCGGCGGCGGCGTGGCGTGGAAATGTCAAACATTGCTGATTCCCGGCAGTGACGATTTCGAGTCGGCTACAGAACCAACATGCCGGCCCGAAGCTCAGGGGATATCCCAGTAGCACGACCACTGCCAGCGCAGTCCGCTTTGCCCATCTCTCCCGCCTGTTGACGATCCGCACAGTCAGCCAGACGCAGAATGCGGCGAAGGTGATGGCCAGGGCGGGGAGAATGATGGTCACTGGCGCTTTCCGATGAGGAGAAACAGAATCGTCCAGGTGGCGACGCCCCATACGATGCTGAACCAGAATTCCGAATCGAAATCCTGTTTGGGCAGACCGAAGGGATTATCGCCAAGCGCCCGGTAAGATGTGAGAACCGCAACGCCGAGTCCGACGATTATTAATCCTCGACGGGCATTCCGCCTCAATTCGTCGTCCATGGCACCGATCCCTTCCGGCGTGAAGCGCGGGCGCGAAGGGGAACCGACTAGCAGCCTGTTGAAAAATGGCCTCCGCGTCGAGCCGCGCCCGTCAGGAAGCGGTTTTTGTCACTTTTCCCCACCCAAGTCCCCGCTTCCTCATGGTCGCGGCTCGATTTTCAATGCGATGCTATCCTCCGGCATCCAGACACGCATGTACCAAGAGAAGATCTTCATTTCCGATTCGCCAGAACTGGAAAGCCATCCGATTGGCCAAAAAGCGTGCGGCACTCAGCCGATTGGAACGGAGCCGTTTTGGTATCCCCGCAATGGCACCGCGGCAATCCGCGATTTGGCCGCGCTCCACTCTCGATCGCCGCGATTGCCTCGTCGATAATTGCCAGTATTTCCAGCACGGTGGTGCGGGAAAACTCAGCGTCCTCAGATGATGCGGACAGTTCTCGACAACGCTGTAGCACGCCGAGCAGTGTCGTCTCGCTGGGGGTTTGTTCGGCCATGCCCGGCATTTTAACCGGGTGGCCGGTGGGCGGGAAGGCGAACCGGCGGACGCCGGAAGCAATGGCCGTGCGTCTGGATGGACGTGATCTTCTGAGCAATCGTCGCGCTGGTCTTCGCCGCACTGTATGCCAGCGGCGTGCTCGATGGAGCCGCCTACCGATTCGCGCGGCCTTGGTTCTAACTCTGACCCTGAATTCCGCGCCCACCTCTCGTGTCGCGGATCCTGGCGGCGCTCCCGAGCCAGGAAGACCGAGTTCAGTCCGGCGGAGTTAACGGCTCGGCGACCGGCACGCTGGATTTTCAGGAGCCGGCCTGGAGAATTGGGCCATCAGCGCTCGTGGACGCAAGACAACAATTCCTCCTGGAAATGTCGTGAACACCATCAACCGGATTGTCGCCATCGTGAGCCCCAGAAGGCCGTTTTTCGACTGGGCCAAGCAATTCGACGACAATGGGCCGCGGATCGACGAAATGCTGCCCGAAGATCTGCGCCTTGCTTGTCTGCTACCGATCGCCGAAGATCCGGAAGCTTCGCTGCATGACAAGTTCGTGGAGATTTTCGAGGAACAACTCGTCGCCTGGCACCGAGACGCCTCGGCCTGGCCCAAGCGCCGGACCTACGCCATATTCCGAGAATGGTTCGACGTCCAGCTCATCGACCTGGTATTCGATGCGTCTGACGAGCCGCTGGAGTACGACGGCTGATTTGGCGGGACAATCATCCAGAACAACCTGGCAGGTTGACATTGAATTCTGGCAAATCCCGGGCGATGCCGGTTTCAGGAAAATAATAGTCAAAACAACTGCCGGCGTGAAGCGGCCTCAAACGCCAACGGATGCAATATAAAACCTGCGACGAACGCAACACCGAAACGGCTCGCGCGCCCTGTTCATGGCCGTCGCTGCCGACACGTCCCGTCGCCCTCGCAACAGCCGAGAGTTTGAAAAAACGTCGCAATTTCTCGCGACGTCAAGCGCACCCGAGAGGAGTCGAACCTCTAACCTACGGATCCGAAGTCCGTTGCTCTATCCATTGAGCTACGGGTGCATGTGCCCGAACAGTATCGTCGGATCAAACCCGCCCGTCAACGCTTCGCGCCTGAGGACCGTGGTTGCCCGAGGAATGGCCCGAGGAATACTTGCAGAATTAAAATCGTTGCTCGTGCCGTCATGGATTCGCGGGCGTGGGCCGCGCGCGACACGCGCATCCCGTTCCGCCTCAGGCGGACTTCCCAATACTCAGTGGGATTGCGGTTAAACGCCGGGGCGAATTCCCGCTGCGGTTTTTTTTGGGGCGGACATTGCTACAATTGAATTTAGGGCAGGCGGCGTTTCTCGGGAACTCGTCAGGGGCGGAAGACGTATGGAAATTCGAGCGGACAACGGGCTGGCGGAATTGCATCGCCTGCTCCTGGCTTTGCAGGAAGTGCAGGAGCAGATCGACCGCGGCCCGCGCCAATTGAAAGTGCGGCAACAGACCGTCGTGCAGAAGCAGTCTGATCTCGAGGCTCAGAAGCAGAAGCAC
>DASYAR010000066.1:0-5693 GCA_036501235.1 Planctomycetaceae bacterium | reverse complement strand
TGTCACCCGCACAGTTTTCAGATTTCGATTTTCGGATTTCCTTAGACATTGGAATTTCGTCATTCGTCATTCGTCATTCTTGCCGACCCAGCCGCCGTGCCGTAAACGCCATCCTCACAATGCTTTGTTCCGACCGCTGCGACGGTCTTTTCAGAGTTTCCCGTGTCTGCTAACATCCCGCCTCCAATCCCCAGCCTACCCGTGAACGGCCTCTCCAGCCTCGTTAGTTTTCCATGAAGATGCAAACTCCTCACTACCCTGTGAAGGGGAGTGAGGGTAACTTCGTGGAGACCGAATGCCGGTCTCCGCACGTACCCTCGTCTCGATTCGACACCTCGCCTCCGATGTTTGGTCGCACCCGACGCCGCGCGTTGCGAAAAAACTTGCGCAACAGCGTCTCCGACGGCGCCGCCTTCAGCGTGATGGTCGGCATCGGAGAAACGTACTTTCCCGCATTCGTGCTGGCGATGGGCATGGGGGAGATTGCCTCCGGGCTGATTGCCTCGATTCCGCTCTTGATGGGGGCGATCCTGCAGTTGATCTCGCCGGCGGCCGTCGCATGGCTTGGTTCCAATCGCCGCTGGGTGATTTCGTGCGTCGCCGTGCAGGCCGCGAGCTTTTTGCCGCTGGTGATTGCCGCCCTGCTGGGCCAGATCCCGGTGGCAGGGGTCTTCGCGGCGGTGTCGCTGTACTGGGCCGCGGGACTGGGGGCCGGCCCCGCCTGGAACACGTGGATGGAGACGGTTGTTCCCTTTCGCGTGAGAGTGCCGTTTTTTGCCATGCGCACGCGACTCGGACAGGCCGGCACGCTGATTGGATTTCTGGCGGGCGGGGCCGCTTTGCAATACGGCAAACATTCCGGACACGTGCTCGAAGCATTCGCAGCGATCTTCGCCGTGGCCGGCGCGTGCCGGTGTTTCTCGGCCCGATTCCTGTCGCGACAAAGCGAGACGGTCGCCGTGCATGCCGAGCAGCAGCACGTCGGCTTTCGCGAACTGTGTGCGCGCATCAGAGAAGGTTCGAGCGAACGGCTGCTGTTGTATTTTCTGACGGTGCAGGTGGCCGTGCAGATTTCGGGGCCGTATTTCTCCCCGTTCATGCTGGGGCAGCTCAAGATGTCGTATCTCGATTACGTGAGCCTCCTGGCGACGTCGTTCGTGGCGAAAATCCTGATGTTGCCGGCCTGCGGACGGTTTGCGGCGCAGTTCGGCGCGCGGCGGCTGCTGTGGGTCGGGGGCATCGGCATCATGCCCGTGGCGGGACTGTGGTTGTATGCTCACACCTACATGCAGCTTGTGGCGTTGCAGTTCGTGGCCGGCGCCGTCTGGGCGGCCTATGAGCTGGCGATGTTCCTCTTGTTCTTCGAAACGTGCCGGCGCGAAGAGCGTACGAGCATCTTGACGATGTTCAATCTGGCCAACGCCGTGGCGCTGGTGATTGGCGCGTTGATCGGCGGAGGGGTGCTCAAACTGCTCGGCCAGTCGCGAGAAGCGTATCTCGTGCTGTTCGGCCTGTCGTCGTTCGCCCGCGCGGCGACACTGGTGTTTTTGAAACTGGCGCCCCAATTGGGCGACGTCGGCCCAGCCCTGGATACGCCGCGCCTGCAACCGGCCACCGTCCCCACGCCCGTCACGGCGATGGTGAGCGCGCCGTCGAAATAGGGATCGCTCAATCCTGCCGACACGGTTTGCGCCTCCCATTCGAATCGTTTAACCGCAATCCCAACGGGATGCGCGTGTCGAGCGCAGCAGGTGGAATGAATTACGAGGTCCCATGGCTCACAGCGAAGACCAGGCCCCGCAACGCGACGGGTCATGCGAACCGCACCCAGGTAATCATCAGGAATGCAGGAAGCCAGGAGAGCCGGAAACGTATGAGACCCTGGTTTCCTGCATTCCTGCTCTCCTGAATGAGTATCCTGGGAAGCTCCCATCTGCCCAGGTCCGCGGCCGGGAGCGCTCCGACGACCGTTCGATCGGCATTTATTCCGGCAACGGTTTGCCTCGGGTCTCGGGCAGGAATGGCAACACCAGCAATCCAACCAGAAACACGCCGCACATCGTGACTCCGGTTCCGCGTAGCGATTCTTCGGAATCGGCAAACAACTTGATCAACCTGGCCCCGATCAATGGCCCGGAGGCCGCCACGAACCGTCCGACGTTGTAGCAAAAGCTGGTGCCGGTCGAACGCAGGTGCGTCGGGAACAACTCCGGGAAGTAAATCGCATACCCGGCGAACAGCGAAAGCTGGCAGAAACCCATGATCGGCACCATCCAGAAAATCTGGCTGATCTCCGAAAGGTATCCGAAAACCGCGGCCGTGGTGGCAAACGCGGCGATGAATGCGATCGCAAACGTCGGCTTGCGCCCGATTCGTTGGGCCACTGCGCCGAATCCAAACATACCGAAAAACGCGCCGAGGTTGATCATCATCGACGTGGCCCCGGCCAAGAGCGAGAGTCTCCCGTTCATGATCGGGGTCGCTTTGGCTTTGGCCGCCGCCAGCTCCTCGGGCATTGCCTGCCCCTTAGGAGGATCGATTTCGAACTTCAAGGCGTCCGTCATTTGCAATTCGAGCGGCTTGTCTTCCGCCTTGCGCGCACCGGCGATCAATTCCCCATAAACCTCTTTGGCGATCCCTTTGCGGAGAACGGAGCGGGTCAGATCGGGAGTGAAAAATCCGACGCCCCAGAGTCCGATGACTCCCGAACAGGCGAGAACCAATCCCAGTAAGGCATGCTTTTTCCAGTGGGGATTGCGGAACAACTCCCGGTACGACCCCAACTGCAGGGCGACGTCGCCTGTGTGGGACACTTTCTGCCAGCGCTCGGGTTCTTTGAGCCGGCGTCTAATGACCAATGCCAGCAGCGCCGGCACCGCCCCAATGACGAACATCCACCGCCAGGGGCTGTTCACGAGCCCTTTTTCCTCGGCGATTCCGAACCCGATGTTAATGAGCGCCGCGCTGATATTGCCGAACGCCGAAAGAGCTTGGAGCAACGCCAGTGTGTAGGGGCGGGCGCGTGCCGGCATGACCTCGGCCACCAGCGCCACTCCCACGGCGAATTCACCTCCTACACCCAGGCCGGTCAGGAAACGATAAGCTGCGAAATCCCAAAACCCTCGCGACAGGGCGCTGAGTCCCGTGCAGGCCGAGTACATCAGAATCGTCATCATCATCGTCTTGGCGCGGCCGATCCGGTCTCCCAGGACGCCGAAGATCAGCCCGCCGGAAGCCCATCCGACCAGGAAGATGGCCGTCGCATAGTTGCCGTAGACTTTGACCAGTTCCTCGAATTGTTTGGGATCATCCAGCTGGGGAAGCAGGTCTTTCATGGCCGCCGGACGGGCGAGCACGAACAATTGCTGATCGAGGCAGTCAAACAACCACCCGAGCGCGGCAACGACCATCACGAACCAGTGATAGCGAGTCATCTCCGTGTACCACGGACCAGTTGCAGGCGAGGCGTCGGCGGGAGGAGCAACGTCGTCGAATCCGTGCATCCGGGGTTCTCCAGGGCGGGGTTACGGAGTGTGATGCGCTGAGGCAGGCAGGGCGATCCACCAGTACACCGGATGCCGGCCCGTTTATCAAGGGCGAGGAGTGATTCGCTCAGAGTCGCAGGCACACTCCGTGTGCCGTCGTCAGTCGTGGCCGCAGTCTGATTTCTCGTTCCCAAGCTCCGCTTGGGAACGCCCTCCCGGAAGCTCCGCTTCCCGTCACATCACGAGGGTCAATTTGGAACCTGGGCGAGATCCGATGCGCTGAAACCAGCCTGCGAATTCGCGAAGCGGAGCTTGGGAACGAGTTGAGCCTTTCCCGATTTCGTCGGCAGCAACCGCGCGGGTGGCCCGACCGTGTGCACAGCACCGGTCGGGTCGCGCAGCGACAAGATTCGACACCGTTCGGCTACGAATTGCCGCAGTACTTACCATTCGCGACTCTGCGAGCGAATGATCAACTTCGGAAGACAGCGGATGATGTCGAATCTTGTCGCTGCGCGACCTAGCCGCCCTGAAGGGACGGCTGGGCCACCCGACAATGCGCTTTCCCCGTCCATTTTCGTGCTCGGACGCCGCGCGGTACAATCCATCCGTAATGATGCAATCGTAATTGGAGCAAAACGTGAAACGATTGACCGATTCGCAGATCAATCCGAGGGCGGGCACACCAGGCTCGCCGGGGCGCGTGTCCCGATTCTGGCTGATGTTCGCGGTTGTCGGTGCGCTGCTGGACGCTGGCATTACGCGCGCGGCTGAATTGCCGAAAACCGTCAGTGCTGACGCTTGTCGCAAGGCGCCGACGATCGACGGCGTCATCGCCGACAATGAATGGCACGATGCCAGGCTGATCGAATTCGATATGCCGATGTTGCAGGTGAATCCGCAGTCGCTCAGCAAGCGCGCCTGTCAATTGCGCGTCATGAACTCGGCGAACGGACTGTATGTGGCACTCTGCATCCCCGACGAAACGCTTAACAAGAGCCTCAATCCATTCGACATCGACTTCGCCCTCCTGGCTTTTTCGCGAGGCAAAGAGCTGGTCGCGGGGGACGATCGCAAAGTCGTCGGTCCCGGCATCTATGTCGACAAACATTTTGACGTGCCCGGCAAAGATGCCGACGACAAACAGCAGCATGGCAAAGGGGCCATGGCATATGCAAAAGGTGTGTCGACGATCGAATGGGCCATGCCGCTCGATTCGGGGGATGACGAAGACGTTCGCGCCAAGCCGGGGGACGAATTGCGATTCAACCTCGCCTATTTCGACGCCTTTCGAGCCGAACTGAAAGGGACACAGATCGGTGCGGCTTACGAAGGTGGGCTCGACAAGGCCGCCAATTGGGGATCGTTACAACTGGCCCGAGATGTCGAACCCGATGATGGCGTCGCGTTCCGAGGCCCGGTTTGGGTCACAGAGCTATTCCAGGAATTCCGCGCTCTTCCGGCCAATCGTCTACGTCTGGTCGAGTCGACCGTCATCGGGGCAGGACCGCAATCTGTCGTCAAAGCGTTCGTCGAATTTCCTTATCGCGATCCGAAAGGGCAGGTCGCTATCGGCAAAGCCAAGCTGTATCTGCCTGCGACCGTGCAGCAGAAGAAACAAAAGTTGCCGCTGTATTATTCGGGGGGCTACGAGCTGGACGACAACGGCGCCGCGGCCCAGGTGGCACGCGGCGCGGTGGTTGCCACGCCCCGAGCGCCGGAAGCCAATCCGCTCGTGCGGACCGTCAATCCTGATACGGCCCTACTGCATATCGTCCGCGCGCTCCCCTTCGTCGACGACAGCAAGGTGATTCTCGCCGGCGGCAGTGCCGGGGGCTACATCACTCTCATGCTGGCGGCGGAGACGTTTCCTCTGGCCGGGGCAGCGCCCGACGTGCCACCGATCAACTGGGGCTACAACGCGGCTTTTTTTCTGCAGCGCGAACGACCTGGCACGGCGGCCGCCGACCCGAGCGGGCCGAAGGTCCCCGTGTTCGACGTCATCGTGCCGATCGTGAAGCAGGCCCAGGCCGTCTACGGCGCAGACACGAACAGCCCGGTGTATTTTGCTAACTCGCCCCTCGCACATCTGCCGACCGTGACCTGCCCGGTGTCGGTTTACTGGACAACGGCCGACATGCTCGTGCCGATCGACCAGGTTGGCGCACAATGGATCCGCCCGTTCGACCCGCGATCGATGCCCAAGGA
>DASYAR010000065.1:0-6513 GCA_036501235.1 Planctomycetaceae bacterium | reverse complement strand
TCCCTTCCAGGATAAAGCGCAGGGCCTCGTCGAAATTACCGCCGGCCCCGGCGACCGCCGTCGAGATGCCGCAGTATCCGGTGATCTCCTCCTTGGCAAGAGGACCGCGAAGCAGTTTGCGGCCGACCGGCTCGATGATCTTCGCGACGTTCTCATCAGTCAGCTCGCGGCTCTGGGTATACTTGGCAGCCAGGGCCTTGACGTCAATTCGCCCGGCAATGATTTCGGCCAACTTTGCGTAGGCTTCGACATGGGCGAGATCGACGGTCAGATTATAAGCCGTGTTGCTGAATCCATCCGCCCGCACGTCGCGTGGCAGGTTGTCGCGGGCCTCTTTGGCGACGTCGACGCCTAGAGTGCGGCGAACCGTCTCAATGTATTCCGGCACGGTCAGGCGCTGCACGAAGACTTTACTCGAACCGGGGCCGCGGGCATAAACCGCCGGCTCGATCACATCCAGCGACCAGGCGGCCCCGCCGTCGATCCACTGCTTCAGGAGTCCTTTTTCTTCCGGCGACAGAGGCGGCCGATTGCGGGGCATTTTATCGGACTGGACGACTTGCCAGACGAGACTATCGGCTGACTGGCCCGGAACAAAAGCCGGTCCGTCGTCACCTCCCGCCAGGGCCGCGACTTTGTGCGACAAGTCGAGCGCGCCCTTCTTGCTGGCCCCGTCATGACACTCCAGGCAATGCTTCGACAGGAGCGGCGCGATCTGCGATTCGAACAGGCGGGCGTTATCCTTCGACGGCGCGGGCGGTCCGGCAATCGTGCGCGCGTCGGCTCCAGCCCGAAAGTTCTGTTCCACCTCTTTGGGCAGCAATTCCCGGCTGTAAATCGCCAGCAGCCGATAGGTTCCCTGCCACGGTCGGTCATGGGAGAGCTCGTTGGCCAACGCGAGGCGATATCCGCCGTCCCAATTTGAAGTCGCACCGCCGACGTTCTGTTCGACGTTCAACTTGCCGTTGACGTAGATTCGCGTGCGGCCCGAGCGTTCGTGGGTGTAGATCACGTGCGTCAGCTCGGTGGTCAGCATTTTTTCCTTGGAGGCCACCGCGGGCATGCCATTCGCATCGGTCGAGCTGGTCCGCAATCTTACGTCGAATTTGTCTCCCTCCTGGCCGAGTGTCAAGTTGCGCTCGGTGGTGTTGCGAGAGACTGTCAGAATGCGTGCCGGGCCCTTCTGATTTGTGTTGGCTGGTCGAATCCAGGCTTCGATCGTGACGGCCCCCGATTGCCTGATCGACTCGATCAGCCGCGACGCCGGCTTTTCCGAGGCGATCGATACATTGCCGACGACCTCCAAGCCCTGGGCAGATCGCCGCACGGCATTCTTGTCGGCGATTCGCAGGTCGAGTGGTTCGGCTGCACCGGATCTGTCTTGGATCGTCGGACCTTCGGGCGAACGGAAGTCATAAAGGACCTGCAATTCGCCCGTCACGCGCTGCGGACGCGAGTCTGCCGCTGCCGGCTGCTCCGCCGCCTTGGACGAGGCTGGACCGGGCCCGACCAGCGCGGCACAAACCCAGAGACAAGCCATGATTGCAGAGGAGGAAATACGGTGAAATTCCATCGAAAACCTCTGGTTGCGATTCGGCGTTGAAGTTTCTGCGACGCGGTCCCCATCGACCGTCATGTCGGTCGCATCAATAAGATTACATCATTCATGCTTCTCATTCGCGATGCAAAAACACGCAAATCTTTTCTCGTTTTGCGACATCAGCGTTCGGGAGGTGGAGTCGAGAAGCACTTGAGTTTTCCCATGCGGTCCTTGCAGAACAGTGAGCCGCCCGCCAAAACGATGTGCGGCCACGCCTGGCCGCCGGTCGTTACATGCGCGATCCGCGCGAGCTGCTTAAATTTGTGCGGCGACTCCCGAGCGCTCTCCACCAAGCTCAACTGGCCGCGGTCGCTCCAGACAATCAACTTGCCGTCGCCGGTGGCGACGCAGGCGCCGCCATTGCCGTAGGATCCGCCTTCCCACACCAGTTCGCCCGTCTTCCAATTGAGGCAGCGCAAGCGCTCGAAGGCCATGTACACAAAGTCCCCGCACGCCACCGGACTGCCGACGGACGAAGTGTACGGTTGCTCCCACAACCGCTCCGCTCCGCTAAGAGTGATCTTGAGCTTACTGATGGAATTATGGGTGTGCATGGAGCTGATCAGGATGCAATTATCCTGGACAGCAGGCGTCAGGACGTTGTTGGCCCAAGCCGACTTCCAGACGTATGTCGCGACGGTCTGGCCCTCGTGGCCCTGGTCCACCCGCACGACCAGCAAGACGTCATGCGTCAGCACCGCCACGCACGGGGCCCCCTCCACGATGATGGGGACGATTCCACCGCTGTGGCCGGCCGGACCGCCGTGCTCCGAGGCCCAGCGCCGCTCACCGGTCCTTTTGTCGAAGGCGATCAGAGTGCCATCTTTGGCGCCGACCTCGACGATCACCCAAGCGCCGTAGACGTACGGGGCCGTAGTGTATCCGTAGTCCCGCAAATCGTTCTGTTCCAGCCCGGATGCCGGCCTCTGCCCCACGGCAAACCGCTGGTAGAGGTTAAGGCCCCAGATTCTTTTCGCGCGGGCAGCACCGTCCCAGCAGTTCAGGTCGCCGTCGCAGCTCAGCGTGTAAAGGTATCCTGTATCGACGTCGTAGTCGGGCGTCGAAGTCGGCCCGGAGTAAGCAGGCTCGTCGCCGATGGCGTATCGGCCGTACCGCGGGCATTTGCAGGCAACGTCCCAGACCGGCATTCCGGTTTTGGCGTCCAGGGAGCGCACATGGTCATTTCCGTCAGTCCAACCCATGACATACAGCCGACCGCCAACGACCAGCGGAGAGGTGCTCCCTTCGCCGACTTCCGCCTCCCAAACCGGCATTTCCTCCATCCAGCGTCCTGCCTTCCAACCGGAGCTTTCCTCAATGATATCGCTCCGCCCGGGGCCGCGCCAGTGAGGCCAATCACCGGCAGACGTTGCGCCCGCCCACAGCACGGTCGCCAGAGCGAGGGCAGTGATGATTGGTTGCTGTTTGTGCATGACGATCGTTTTCAAGCAATGCGAGAGCAACGAGCAGATGACCGGCGCCTTCCGCCAGCCGGTTGCGCTTGCGGGTCCTTCCCCTGAAGGACACTGACGGCTTCCTCCGCCCAGTCGGTAGGTAATTCGGCATGCTGGATGTGCTGGCCGCGGCGCGGCACTGCGTCATGCGGCAGCAGCGCCAGCGGCAAAAAATAGAAGGCAAAAATATGTGAGCTGAAAACCACGTCTCCCTCAGATCCTCGCGGACTTCCAGGTGAATTTGCGCATCGTCGGCGTCAGGGCGTCGCGTCGTAGTAGCGCGGCAACAGCAATTCGGCGTCGCTGTCGAAGTTGTCTTTGCAGACGAAGCGCTGCAGTTGCGGGTTCAGTTCGGAAGATTCCAGCACGAACCGCCGCTCGCTGCCGGGCCGCAGCGACGCAATCTCCTGCGGCTCTCCGTCCAGAAGGGCCCAGTGCGAGACGAGCACCTGCTTTTCCGGGAGTTGACCGCGAACGACCTGAACGACTTCGTACTTGCAGGTCATCATCGCTCCCCGGTAGGGCTTGACCTCATCGAGAGTGGGAACTGTCGATTTCGCGAGAAGCTTCGCCACGACTTCGATCTGGGGGACGGCCTTACGGGCTTTGATGATTCGCTGATACTCGGCCGCGTTCCTCTGCACTTCGGCCGCTTCCAACTCGCGGTCGTAAATCGCAATCCCTTCCAGGGTCCCCGCCCAATCGCGGTCGCCGTTGAATTCGTCGCCGAACAGCAAGTGATGTGCTGACCAATTGCTGAAGTCGCCGAGCACGTTGCTTCCGCGATAGACTTCCTTGCCGTTCATGTAGGCGGCCATCTGACCGGGCCGATAGGTGACGGCAATATGCACCGGCTCACCCGCCGTCGGGATGGCTGCGAGCTGCGTTTCCGGAGCCACGCCATTTTCGCCCGCGTTGGGAGTGCGAAGCCGAAAGATCAACTTGTCTTTCTCTTGCCCGAGAGTGAAATTGCGGCTGCCGGCGCTGCTTGAGAAGGTGACGATGCGAGCCGGTCCGGTCTGGTTCAAACGATCGGGCTTGATGACGGCTTCGAGAGTGAGCCGCTGGCTCTTTCGGCATGCCGAAAGCAGCGCCTCGTCGGCGCCGTCAACGATGAACGCACCGCCGGTCAGGACCAGCGCCTGATCGTGATTCCAGCGGGCGCGACCCCGAGGACTGAGGCTGTAACTCCGCGGCTTACCATCGGGGCCGGCTATCTGATTCGGCGCGTCGGCAGTTTGAAATAGGAATACCAGCCCGTCCCGCTGCGATGGCCACTTGGTGGGATTGATCGCCGATGCCCTGGATGACACCGAATTTGGCGCGTCGCCGACGAACCGCCCCGGTTCCACATGGGCGACGTAGACGTCCGGGTACCGGTCGGTCGCCGGATCGAATGTATACCGCACGGGCCGGTCGAGTATCTCCAGCGTCTGCGGATTCAATCGCGCGACAAATACGTCGTAATCGGATTTGTCATGGTCGTGCTGATTCGGAGAAGCGGCAAACGTCAGGAACTGCCCGTCCCGCGACACCATCGGGAAATAGAGATACGCGCGGGCTTTGGGCATGCGAGCGTCATCTTTGTTCAGGATGTGGCTGATCTGTCTCGTCGCGAGTTCGATTCGATTAATCGGGCCTCCGGCGCCGCCCATCCAAAAACCCCATCGTCCATCATGAGAAAAATAAGGCTCACAGCCCCCCAGCGCAGCCTGTGGCGTGACGTGCGCCGTGGCCGAGTCGAATATTGAGAACGTCGGGGGATAACCAATCGTGATGGCCGTCCGGGCGGCATTGACCAGAAGGCCACCTTCTTTCTGGCCGGTGGTGGTCACCGGCCGATTCTTTCCCGATTCCAGATCAAACTCCTGAGTGATTCCATTGCCGTCGATGTAGGCAAACCGCTGTTTGTCAAACCAGATGACCGCCCGGTCGCCGCCGTAGCCCCGTGCCGACGGGATGATCACACGATCGCCGGAGCCATCCGCGCTGATCAGATGCAGGGCATGACCTCCCTTGTTCACATCCTGACCTGCGGGACAGCTCAGAAACACCAACCGTGTTCCATCAGGAGCAACATGCGGACAGAAATGGTTGCGATCCTTCTCATCGGGACTCAGTTGTCTCAGGTTCGTGCCGTCGAGGTTGCGGCGCCAGATCCGCCAGCGCCCCGTCCGACTCGACTCCCAGGTCACGAACCCGGTTCCATATTCCGCCATCTTGCGCCATCCGGCGCGGGATTCTTCATCCGGTTCGTCTGCCGCACGGCATGTGGCGTTTGACCAGCCGATCCCAGCCGCGACCCAGCAGGCCATCAACGATGCCAGACCGTGTTTCCGTCGGCGAAATCTGTGGCAAACCATGATCACCTCATGCTGAAAGTCTGAGTGGAACTCAATTTCGCTGCCGACCCGATCGCCTCACGGCTCCCGGAACCAATCAACCTTTGCCGATTCATGCAAGTCATGGAACCTAAATGGTCACAAGTCCCGTGAGGCGTAACGGCCTTACGAAAAAGCAAGGAAAATGGACAAATTAGCTCCCGCCTGCTTGGCTCGACCGTAGGTTCCGGGGCATTCCCGATGGCGGTCGGAGGTCTCCTTGGCTATGCAGCGGCGTCTGGGATGGTGAATCCGATCGAGCCAGCCAGCGCCGGTGCGGCGACGCAGAATCAAGCCGCGGGGCAACTCGGCGGACGGACGGCCACTGCAGGTGATCAGCCGGCCCGTGATGAGAACGCGAATCGGGACGAATCGTTCCGCCTGGCGGCAAACAACGCGGTCCTCCAGGAGAAAGCGGCGAAGTCCGACAAAAAGCCGAACATCCTCATCCTGTGGGATGACGACATCGGCATCAGCAATATCAGTGCATACAGCGACGGCCTGATGGCAACGACCGGGGAGTGAAGAGCGCGCGGGACAAGTTCTTCTACACCGACGACGACGGTCTCCTCGTGGCGTTGCGCCAGGGGGACTACAAATACGTCTTCGCCGAGCAGCGCGCTCCCGGGCAGATGCAGGCTTGGGCAGAGCCCTTCACGAAACTTCGCCTGCAGAAGACCTTCAACCTGTTCCAGGACCCGTTCGAGCGAGCGGACATCACGTCCAACACCTTCTGGGACTGGCAGCTCGACCACGTGGGGTCCGTCTACGGGGCGATCGACGAAGTGGTGCAGTTCGCGGCGACTTTCAAGGAGTTCCCGCCGCGCTCGACTCCGCCCTCTTTCTCGGCATACACCATCCTGGAAGAGACAATTAACGAGATTCGGGAGGCGAAGAAGCGGGCCACGGAAGCACAGCAGCAGAAAAAGTAAATCCGTTCTGGTTCTTCATTCGGATCATCCGGCGGGCCGCAGTCGAGTTTGAAATTGAAGCCCTTGCCGGATCCCGACCACGACGAGATCATTTCGATTTCTTACGGTGACCGTCCAGGAATTTGTCAATTTCCGCGATCGCCGCC
>DASYAR010000064.1:0-2385 GCA_036501235.1 Planctomycetaceae bacterium | reverse complement strand
CTGGGGCTCCTCGTCATTGATGAAGAACAGCGATTCGGGGTGGCCGCAAAGGAGATGCTCAAGAAGCTGCGACTGGAGCTCGACGTACTGACACTGAGCGCAACTCCCATTCCGCGGACGCTCCACTTGTCACTCTTGGGGATTCGCGACATCTCGAATTTGCAGACCCCGCCGCACGATCGGCTCGCGATCGAAACGCGGATTTCGCGATTCGACGGCGAATTGATCCGGCAGGCGATCGTTCGCGAGCTGAATCGCGGCGGGCAAGTGTATTTCGTCCATAACCGGATCTACGACATCGAGACGCTTGCCGATCGGATCCAGACGTTTGTTCCCGAGGCGCGGATCGGAATCGTCCACGGCCGGATGGGGGAACACGAGTTGGAAGACACGATGGTCGCGTTCGTGGGGGGGAAACTCGACATTCTGATGGCGACGACGATCATCGAGAGCGGTCTCGATATTCCGAACGCGAATACGATTTTCATCCATCAGGCCGATAAGTACGGGCTGGCCGATCTGCATCAGCTTCGCGGCCGCGTCGGCCGGTACAAGCACAGGGCCTATTGCTATTTGCTGCTCGAAGAGGGGCAGAGCCTGACGGGGACGGCGGCCAAGCGGCTCAAGGCAATCGAAGAGTTCAGCGAGTTGGGCGCCGGGTTCAAAATCGCCATGCGCGATCTGGAAATTCGTGGAGCTGGAAACATCCTGGGAACCGAGCAGAGCGGACACATCGCTTCGGTGGGCTATGAGCTGTATTGCCAATTGCTCGAAAATGCCGTCCGCCGATTGAAAAACCAGCCGATCCGCGAGACCCGGCACGTCGCCGTCGACCTGCCGTTGCCGGCCTATCTGCCGGGGTCGTACGTGCCACCGGGGCGGCACAAGATCGAAGTCTATCGCAAGTTTTCGCGGGTCGAGACATTCGAGCAACTGGAAGAGCTGGAAACCGAAATCCGCGACCGGTTCGGCCCGGTTCCCGATACGGTGCTGAACATGATCGAGATCAAACGCCTGCAATTATTGGCGCAACGCTGGCAAATCGACGATATTCATCTCGAAGAAAAGTACGTCGTCTTGCGGTATCGCAACCGCGAACAGATCGAGGCGCTCGCCTCTCGTTCGCAGCGACGGCTGCGGGTCGTCGACGGCCGCAGCGCTTATCTCGTTTACCAGACGGAAGAAGCGGAAAATGCCGACCCCCTGACAGCCGTCAAAGCGCTGTTGCAGCCGATGACCGTTTCGCTATAATCCCGCCGCATTTCGCGTTCTCACCCCCCTTTGGACCTGTCGTCAGGCCGTGACGACCGGGTGCTTCATGGACGAGCCCCCACCGCGACGTATGAGTCTGCACTACGGCCTCTTGACTGCAGCCGTCGCGCTGTCGCTCCTGCCGGGCTGCGCCTGGCTGCGCGGCGCCAGGAACGCCAAGCGCGACGCAACGCCGGCGCACGGTTCGGATTCCTCGAAAGCGACTCAGATCGCGGGCGATCGAGCCCCCGCTGCGGTCGTCGGACTCGACGGATCCGCTGCCGACGACGGGTCGCTCAAAATGCCCAATGCGCCGGCAATCGCCGCCACGGCGCCGCAAGCGGGCGCGGACGCGGCAGAGCAACTGGCGGCCGCCGCGCCGGAGGCGAACAAGACGAAAAAATCGAACGCCGGCACCACAGGGGCAGCCGACAATGCCCAAGAGGTGGAACATCCCGACGAGCTCGTTGGCGCTTCGGCGTCCGAAGGTGGCGGACGCGCTGCCACGGCGGACCTGCGCACCGAAACCAGAACAGCGCCGTCCACGACTCCGGGCGAAACGCTCACCAACCTTCCGGGTTCATTCGACGTCATCGGGGATGGGGTCCGAGTGGAACAGGGAGTCGTCGCCGCGACGGTCAACGGCCACCCGATCTTCGTCGAGGACGTGACTCGAGATTTGCCGATCGATTTTGCCAAGGCCGAAAGAGACATGCCCCCCGAGCAGTTCCGGGAATGGCGGCGTCAAATCATCGAGATGCACTTGCAGCGGCCCATCGAAGAAGAGCTGCTGCTGCAGGCGCTGAAGATCAAACTGAAGCCGGAACAAATCAAGCAAATCGCGCAGCAGATCGATGCGATGTTCAATAAAGAGATCTTGCCGTCGGTGATGAAGCAGCAGGGGTTCGACACCGAAGCCGAGTTCGAGCGAGCGCTCCGCGCCAAGGGATCGAGCGTCGAGATGTTGCGGACGAAGAACCGGAATCGTGAATTCGCGCAGCAATACATCGGGGCCACGGTCAAGCCCAAGGAGGGTTTCGATCTCCCCGACCTGCGCAAATACTACAAGGATCATAAAGAAGACTACGCCATCGTCGCCCAGGCCAAGTGGGAACAGATCCATCTCAAATATTC
>DASYAR010000063.1:0-4045 GCA_036501235.1 Planctomycetaceae bacterium | reverse complement strand
CGGAATGCACGACTTCGGCAAGATGTCGGTAATCTTCATGGTGGTTCAGGAATTGCAGAACCGTCCAATTTGCATTCCGAGAGAGGAGGCCCAATTTGATCCGAGTCAGCTCTTGAAGCCATGCCGCTTCGACCTCCTGCGGCACGTCGAGCGACCCGTACATCACGTCGACGCCGTCACGGGACATGTAGAAGCGTGAACCGTCGTATTTGAAGAAAAACGCCTTGGCTTCCTGGATGTCCATGATGTCGATACCACCGAAATCAACCTTCTTCGGTACCATACCCTCATTCAGGCGAGTTGAATCCGATTGCTCAGTTAAGCCTGGCATGATTTTACGGTATCACCGAGGGGGCCGTTTGCAAATCATAGTTCGAGGCACTTTCGATGGCTGATATTTCGGGATGTGGGCCGCAGCGAATCGTGATCGCCGGGGGCAGCGGGTTCCTGGGACTTTCCCTCGCGAGCCACCTCGCCGCCCGCGGGAATGAGATTGTCTTGCTGTCTCGTCGCCCGCCCCAGCTGGGCGGCCCGTGGAGGCACGCGGCCTGGGACGCGCGCACACTGGGAGAATGGCGGCGGGAACTTGACGGCGCCTGCGGGCTCGTCAATCTGGCCGGCCGCAGTGTCGACTGCGTCAAGGCTCCCGACCACCAGGATGAGATCCTGCGCTCCCGCGTGGAGTCGACGTGTGTGCTCGGTGCCGCCCTGCGGAGCATCGTTTCTCCGCCTCCTGTTTGGGTGCAGATGAGCACGGCCCATATCTATGGCGATCCGCCGGAAGTGGTCTGTACGGAGGCGTCTCCCTTCGGCTACGGTTTGGCGCCGTTCGTCGGACGTGCCTGGGAAGATGCTTTTTCTGCGAACGTGCTTCCGTCGCAGCGCGGGGTTATTCTGCGTACGAGCTTTGTTTTAGGTCGCGACCGGGGCGTGGGTGGCGGCGCGCTTTCCCGCCTCGCCAAATTGGCAAAAATGGGTCTCGGCGGCACGATCGGTTCGGGGACACAGGGGATGAGTTGGATCCACGAACGCGACCTCAATCGTCTGTTCGAGCGAGCCCTTGACGACTCAGCGATGATCGGGGCTTACATTGCATCGTCGCCCAATCCAGTCTCGGCGAAAATCTTTATGCGTGAACTGCGACGCGCCGTGGGAATGCCGATCGGGCTGCCGGCATCCGCCTGGATGGTGCGCTGCGGCGCCAAGTGGTTTCTCCGGTCAGACCCGGACCTCGCCCTGTACGGACGATACGTCGTTTCGACGCGGCTCCAGGACGAGCAATTCGAGTTTGCGTTCCCACAACTCCACGCCGCACTGGACAGCCTTCTCGCTGATTCTCGCCCCGCGAAGGGATGAAAGCTCGTCAACGCGTGGTGTGACTGCGGGTCATTTCTCGACCGTCAATGCGGGCATCGCGTGCCGCAGGTCGGCAATGCCAGCGTCGGTCACTTGATTGCAGCGTGCTCTTGCCCCGTACTCCGAAGAGTCGTCACGACCAAGACTCACCGGTCCGATCGGCCTTGACGAAAAAGTTCAAGAGCCGTCATCCTGTCCCGAAAGGGATGAATCAGAATTTGTGACACCGACTTTTCCTCTAAGGCGAAGGGACCCAGCCATGCGATTTGCCACGATCTTTCTTTTCATATTCACCGCTCGGACCGCAGTCGCGCAGGTCGGCGGCAACGTCGGCTATGGACAGGTGAGCGGCAGGGCGCGAGCGGAGCAGAATGAGCGCGCGAAACGGCAAGTGGCCAAGAACGAAATGCCTCCGTCGGACACGGCGATCTTCGTCGACGCAAATGTCCTGATAAACGTCAAGGCCGATGAATTTGTCGCCACGTTTGGAGTCGTTGCGGAAGGCGAGACCGTCGAGATATGTCAGAACAAAATGGACAAGACCATCGCCGCCTTCAGCGAATCGGTCAAGCGGTTGGGCGTCTCGCCGGAGTCCATCGTCGTCGACCTGACCGCCCAGACGAAGATCTACAAGTATCATGTCGAGGGCAACCTTGCCCGTGAGGAGCTCGGCGGATTCGAGCTCAAAAAGACAGTGGCCATCCGCTACCGCGACATGAAGTTGCTCGATCGTCTGCTCGCCGCCGCGAGTCGCGAGAAAATCTACGACCTGATCAAGGTCGACTACATCGTCTCCGATCTCGCCTCGGTCCAAGAACGATTGGCTGATACCGCCGCCGCCGTGGTCAAGACCAAGACCGCGCGCTATGAACGGCTCCTCGGAATCAAGGTTCGCGCCGTACCGCAGGTTTACGCCGAGCGGCAATCGATTTACCAGCCCACCGAAATGTACGATTCCTATACGGCGGCCGAATCGGAGGCTGTCTCAGGCGCTCCGGATCGTTCGCGGATGACCGTTCAATCGCTGCGGAAGAGCCGGACGTTCTATTACAACCCGCTCACCGTCGATGGATTCGATCGCGTGATCGAGCCCGTTGTGATGGAGCCAGTCGTCCAGTTTACGCTGTATCTCAAGCTCAAGTACGAGATTGAGACGAAGCCCTGACCGCCACGTGACACGTCAGGAAGTCAGCCGATCGATCATGAGGCCGAGCAATTCCTTCATGCTGGTTCTGTGCGTTTCCACGTTGAACGACTGGGCCACGCACTCAAATGTGGAGTCGTGGAACCAAAAGACGAAGTGAGACAAGTCCTGCCAGGATTCGGGCCGGTACATGCTGTGGACGCTGTTGATTGCTTCGAGTTCCTTCAGCCAGCGGGAGTTCACGACTCGTTGCGCGAGGTAGGCTTCGAGTCCCTTGCCTCGCAGTGGGTGGCCCCCGAACACTTCGTCGTTCGGCATTCCCAGCTTGGCTGACATGCAGCCGTCGAACTCGACCAGTCCCAGCGGCTCCGGCTGATCGTCGCTCGGACTCTTGCTGGTGACATAAGTCCCGTCCGAGGCGGGGTCCGGCTCGCTCAACAGGAATGCGAGGAGCGCCCGGTCATCGTTCACGATCAAATGTGGCATGGGAGCGCCAACGTCCCATTTCAGCGGAAACCCGCACGCCTCCGCGTACTCCTCACCGTGGGCCGCGGCCAATTCCCTTTCGAGACGAAGCACGTCTTGATTCGCGGCATCGTACTCCTCCCAGTCGCTCTTGTGATCGGGGACGAGCGCGGTCATCGCCCGCTGAAGTCGCTCATTTGCGGTCTTGAGAAGGCATTCGAGGTCGTGGAAGGCGGTCATGTACTGGCGCTGCGTGATGCTGCGATCAAGCTCAATATCATTGTCAAAAATGATCCCGTTGTTTCGAGACAGATGCACGTCACTCGTAAATAATTATCGCGAGACGATCGTCATTTTCGGGGCATATTCTCGAATCGCCGTCGCAACGAAAAAACTACGCTCGCGACACCTTCATGTGAGATGGTCCACCGCTTGCCGCGCGAACAGATATAAGCATGCAACAAATTGGTTGGATGGGCGTTCATGTCCGGCATTGTAACGGGCGTGAAGCGCGGGCGAGAAGGCGAATCAGAACAGCGAGATTCCCGCTGGCCTCCCGCCGCGTTAGAATGCGGGGATGCGATACGAATTGTGGGAATATGAAAACGGTCACACATTCTTTGAAGTGGCCGGAGACGAGGCGGCACATGACGCTCAGGTTCGTCAATTGAAGCTCGATGAACCGCAAGCCCGACTTGCCTGGACGGTCGAGGCTGGAAGCTGGAATGAAGCCTCGCAATTTCTCTATGACCGCAAGGGTTGGGGGCGATACCGCACCTTGGAAGAGGATGAAGAACGAGTCAATCCTCCAGCCGCAAATTCGGACGCGCCATCTGAATCAAACTGACCCGCCGCTCTCCGCTCGCCGTCCCGCCCCACTCCGGCGTATGATCTGGGGCATGCACCTTACAATTATCGGCAGCGCGTCGTCGGATCAGCTTGCGGTCGAAATGACTCTTCGAATCGTGGGCGCTGTCGTCGGCTTAGCGATGTTGATGCTGGGCATCCTGGGCACAGTGCGGCACTTTAATCGTCGCGACGATCCGCGCCATTGGCGAGAGCGAAACCGCCCTCCCGACG
>DASYAR010000062.1:0-9195 GCA_036501235.1 Planctomycetaceae bacterium | reverse complement strand
CGATCGGCATCGACCGACAAGACCCACACCGTCACCACGTCGCCGACCGACACGACGTCGTGCGGGCTGGTGATGAACCGGGTCGACATCTGGCTCACATGAACCAATCCGCTTTCCTTCAGCCCCACATCGACGAATGCGCCAAAATCGACGACGTTGAGCACCGTTCCGCGCAGCTCCATCCCGGGAGTCAGGTCGGACATCTTCAAGATGTCCTTCTTGAAGATCGGCCCCGGCAGATCGGCCCTTGGATCGCGACCGGGACGGGCCAGCGCGTCGATGATGTCGCGCAGCGTGGGAAGTCCCGCCTGGAGCTCGCCGGCCAGCGCTTCCACATCCAGCCCGGTCAAGCGGTCGCGCAAGTCGGGCGGCAGAGCGCCGACGGAATCCCCTGCCTGGCTCTCGACCCCCAGCCGCGACAGCACTTGCCGCGCCAGCGGATAGCTTTCGGGATGGATCCACGTCGCATCGAGGGGATCGGCGCCGTCACGGATTTTGAGGAACCCCGCCGCCTGTGTGTATTTCGTCTGCCCAATCCCAGGCACTTCGAGCAGTTGTTCGCGGCTGCGGAACGAACCGTGCTGGGCCCGCCATTCGACGATCCGGCGGGCGGTCAGTTGATTCAACCCCGAAACATGCCGAAGCAGCGCACTGCTGGCCGTGTTCAATTCGACGCCGACGTAATTGACGCACGACTCGATCACCTGATCGAGCGATTCCTTGAGCGTCTTCTCGTCCACGTCATGCTGATACATACCCACGCCAATGTGTTGCGGCTCGATTTTGACCAGCTCGCTCAACGGATCCTGCATCCGCCGTCCGATTGATATCGTTCCGCGCTCGATCGCATCGAGGGCGGGAAATTCTTCACGGGCGATCGTGCTCGTCGAATAGATGCTGGCGCCGGCTTCATTTACGATCACGTATTGGGTCTCGGGAGCGAGCTCTGCGATCATCCCGGCGACCAGTTCTTCGGTCTCGCGACAGGCGGTCCCGTTGCCGATTGCAATCAGGTTGACGCGATGTGTTTGCAGCAACCCGACGAGTTTGGCCTTGGTCGCCGCCTGTTTATCGGCCGAGCCGGTAACGTAAACCAGGTCGGTCGTCAGCAGGTTGCCGTTTTCATCGAGGACGACGACTTTGCATCCGGTGCGGAAACCGGGATCGATGGCCAGCACCCGCCGTCCCGCGAGCGGAGGCGAGAGCAACAGGTTTCGCAGGTTGCGGGCGAAGACCGAGACCGCCTGGGCTTCGGCCCGTTCGGTCAATTCGCGACGGACTTCGCGCTCGAGACTGGGATGGACGAGGCGATCGACTGCATCGGCCAGGCAATTCGCCAGAAAGTCTGCAAAGCGGTGCACGTCAACTTTCAGGAAGCTGCCGATCTCGGCCTCGACGGCGGGCTGATCCCATTCGAATTTGACCCGCAGGGCGCCCGCGCTTTCGCCCCGATTGAAGGCCAGGATGCGGTGCGGCGGAATTTTCCCCACCGGTTCGCTGTGGTTGAAGTAGTCGCGATAGGGCTGCCCGCTTTCGGCCGCCGCGTCGATCGCCGAGCTCGACAGACGCCCCCCCCTCCAGGCATGGCGGCGGGCCAACGCGCGAACGTCGGCCTGCTCGCTGATCCGCTCGGCCAGAATGTCGGCCGCCCCCTGCAAGACTTCTGCGGTCGTCGGCAGTTCTTTGGCCGGATCGACATACGCCGTCGCTGCCGATTTCAAATCGGCCAGTTCGGCAGCCGCCATCCAGATGGCGTCCGCGAGGGGCTCGAGCCCCCGCTCGCGGGCTGCCGAGGCGCGGGTTTGCTTCTTGGGTTTGTACGGCAGGTACAGATCTTCCAGGCGCTTGAGCGAATCGGCCGCTTCGATCTGTTGCTTGAGGTCCGGGGTGAGTTTGCCCTGGGCCTCGATCAGCCGCACGATCGTCGCGGCGCGCTCGGCCAACTGCCGCAATACGGCCACGCGAGCCAGCACCGCGCGAATCTGCTCCTCGTCGAGATTGCTGGTTTGTTCTTTGCGATAGCGCGTGATGAAGGGGACGGTATTCCCTTCATCGGCCAGACGCACGACATTTTCGACCTGGGTCGCGCCCATTCCGAGCTCCGTGGCGACCGACGAGAGCTGCACCGTCAGAGGTGAATCCATACACGATCGTTCATGAAGTGACAGGCTCGACCCACTGGAGGTTCATCTTAGCGAATTCCGCCAATGAGGCAATCACACCGCTTCGTGGCCACAACCGCCTCGACTCGTGCTGATCGATTGCTATCCGATTCGGGGTGCGTTATCCTGATTTCCGACACAGCCCCTCTCGTTGTCTCATTGCTGGCCCGATGCGACGCGATGACGGGGCTCTGTCATTTCACACTGCTCGGGCATCTTCCGACCGGTCAGGAGCTATTCGAACTGGGAAGCGACGTATGCCCCAGTGAAAGCGTTCACGCCGACCCGGTGCAATGCCGGCTCACCCGCTGCGGTGGATATTGTTCCTATCTTGTTGTCCGTTGTTGCTGTGCCGAGTAAAATGATAAATCTGCGAGCCTTATGAAGTTTATTGCGGTGCATCAGACCTCACGGCAGGGGGAGCCATACGGCCTATTATGTCCGACACGTCATTCGCGGCCGACAGCAAACAATCAATCGACAGACTGCAACAGGCTTACGCGGCCATCAAACGGCAGATGTCGCAGGTGATCGTCGGGCAGGACGACGTCATCGAGCAGTTGCTGATTGCCCTGTTCAGTCGCGGGCACTGCATTCTCGAAGGGGTGCCGGGCCTGGCTAAAACGCTGATGATCAGCACGCTGGCGCGCAGCCTGTCGATGACCTTCAGCCGCATTCAATTCACTCCCGATCTGATGCCCGCCGACATCACGGGGACGGAAGTTCTCGAAGAAAACCGTACGACGGGGCGCCGCGAGTTCCGGTTCCTCGAGGGGCCTCTCTTCTATAACGTGATTCTGGCCGACGAAATTAACCGCACGCCGCCGAAAACTCAGGCCGCATTGCTCGAAGCGATGCAGGAACGGCAGGTGACAGTGGGGCGCGTCAGGCACACGCTCACCGACCCGTTTTTCGTGCTGGCGACGCAGAACCCCATCGAACAGGAAGGGACTTACGCCCTCCCGGAAGCGCAGCAGGACCGCTTCATGTTCAAGGTGTTCGTCAACTACCCGAGCTTTCGCGAAGAGTTCGAGATCGCCAAACGGACGACGACGATCGCCGTCGATGACGTGAAGGAGGTGCTGTCGGGGCAGGAAGTGCTCGATTTGCAGAAAATCGTCCGCCAGGTGCCGGCCAGCGATCACGTTGTCGAATACACGCTGGCGCTCGTGCGGCAGACGCGAATTGGGCAGGGGGGGGTGCCCGAATTCATCAACGACTGGCTAAGCTGGGGCGCCGGCCCCCGGGCCGTGCAGTACCTGCTGCTGGGAGGCAAAGCGCGGGCCTTGCTGCACGGTCGCAGCTACGTGTCGACCGAAGACATCGCGGCCCTGGCGGCTCCCGTGCTGCGGCACCGCATCGTCACGAACTTCTCGGCCGAGAGCGAAGGCATTTCGGCCGACAAGGTGATCCAGCGGTTGATTCAGGAAACTCCCTCGAAGGAAGGCGAGCTGACGCGTGACCCGCGATTCCAGAAGATTTTTGCAGCCTGAGGCGATCTCGCGGATCTCGCGGTTGGAACTGCAGGCACGGAACGTCGTCGAAGGGTTTCTGTCGGGTTTGCACCGCAGTCCGTATTTCGGCCAGTCTGTCGAGTTCGTGCAGCACCGCGAATATGTCGCGGGCGACGACCCGCGCCGCATCGACTGGAAGGCCTGGTCGAAAACCGACAAGTACTACATCAAGCAATACGAAGAAGACACCAACCTGCGCTGCACGCTGATCGTCGACGTCAGCGAATCGATGCAGTTCGGTTCCGGCCCCACAGGGCGCAGCGAGCAAAAGACCGGAGCGACGAATAAATACGAATACGCCTGCGCCGTCGCGGCGAGCCTGGCGTACCTTTTACTGCGCCAGCAGGATTCGGTGGGCCTGATGACCTTCGATTCGGCCGTTCGCTCGGTGATCCCCAGCCGCAGCAAGCGGAACCATCTGCACTCCGTTCTCGGCGCGCTCGATGCGCAGAACCCGGCCGAGAAAACCGACATTCACGCGATTCTGGCTGAGGTCGCCGAGCAGCAGTCGCAGCGGGGAATGATCGTGCTGATCTCCGATCTGTTCGTTCCGCGCGAGGGGCTGTTCAAGGGGCTCAAGCTGCTCCGGCACCGCGGACACGACGTATTGCTGTTCCAGATATTGGACGACGAAGAGCTCGACTTCAATTTTACGGGGACGACGAAGTTCGAAGGGTTGGAGGGGGCGGGCGACCTGGTGTGCGACCCGCGCGCCCTGCGCGAGGGATACCTGGCCGCCCTGCGAGTTTTTCTCGACGAGCTCCGCCGGCATTGCTCGAAGAACACGGTCGACTTTCAAACGATTCGCACGAGCGAGCACCTCGACGCGGTGCTGGCGTACTACCTGAATCACCGGGTGGGGATGAGGCAGACACTGCGGTCTTGATCAAAAATTGCAAATTGAAAAATGTAAATTGTAAATCTCAAATCGACTCGTTCCCAAGCTCTGCTTGGGAACGGACATTCGGAAGCTCTGCTTCCCGTGATCGTGGAAGGGAGACTTGGGGTCGCCGGTGACGAGGCGGCCCGTTAGACATTACCGTGCGATTCGCGAAGCGGAGCTTCGAACGCGGCGTTCCCAAGCAGAGCTTGGGAACGAGTTTCTTGTGATGATTTTCAAAATAGATGACGTGGGCATCGCCCATGCTGCGAGAAGATGCTGGAATCGTTGACAAGCCTGTTCGTCCACCCGTAATTTGTGATTCCCGGCGCCCTGCTGATCTCTGCGCCGATCATCATTCATTTCATCAACCGGCTCCGCTTCCGGCGGGTGAAGTGGGCCGCGATGGAATTTCTGCTCGCCAGCCAGCAGCGCAACCGACGCCGATTGCTGCTTGAACAGCTTTTGCTCCTCTTGCTCAGGATCCTGGCGGTCGCGGCACTGGTCATGCTGGTGGCCCGGCCCCTGGTCGATCCGGAACAGTTCTCGCTGTTCCAGGCGCAGAAATCGCACCACCTCGTGCTGCTCGACGACTCGGGGTCGATGCGCGACCGTGGTGAAGAGGCTTCCGCGTTCGATGCGGCCCTCAATGTCGTTCGCAAAATCGCAGGAGAAGGGGAGCGCAAGCCCGATACACAAACCCTCACGCTGCTGCTTGCTTCGAATCCGACGCAGCCGGTCTATACGCAAGAGAATTTGAACAAGGATTTCCTGGGCCGGCTCGAAACGGGGCTCAAGGCGCTTCGCTGCTCGCACCGGGCGTTCGACCTGGCCGCTGGCTGCGAAGCAGCCCGCAAGCTGCTGGCTGATCTGCCCGGCGCGGCGCGGAGTTTTCATCTGATTTCGGATTTTCGCCGGCAGGACTGGGACGACAACGCGGCCCTGGCGGCGGCGATCCGCGAAATGGACCTCGACAAAGTCACCGTCAACCTCGTCAAGACGGTCGCCGAGTCGCACGCCAACCTGGGGATCACCAGCCTGACGGGCTCGGTCGACGTCGCCGCCGTCAATGTCCCGCTGCGACTTTCCGTGACTGTGCGAAACTACGGTGAGCAAGTCGCTCAGGACGTGCGGTTGACGGTACTCGTCGACGGGCAGAAGCGGCCGGCGGTGGAAACGATCGACAAGATCGATCCCGGCAAGGAACGGACGATCGAATTCGACGAGCAATTTCCCAAAACCGGGCCGCACGACGTACAGGTCTCGCTGCCGGCCGATTCGCTCGATGAAGACAACGTGCGGTTTCTGTCGATCCTGGTGCCGGATACGAATCCCGTGCTGGTGGTCGACGGAAGCTCGGAAGACAGCGAGGCGTTTTACGTGGTTGATGCACTGGGGGCAGTTCCCGAAAAGACCGGGTTCTCGCCGACGCTCGATCGGGTCGATTCGCTCAAACGCCGTCCCCTCGACAAGTTCCGCAGCATCTTTCTGTTGAATATTTCGGAACTGCCCCCCGATTCCGTCAAATCGCTGGAAGACTACGTGGCAGCTGGCGGTGGATTGGCCTGGTATTTAGGGCCGCAGGTGCGGGCGGCGTTCTACAACGACAAGTTGTATAAAGAGGGGCAGGGGCTGTTCCCCGCGCGGCTGGGGGTCATCGCCGACCTGATCGTCGACGACACCAATCCCAGCCCCGATTTCAGCGTTACGAAACATCCCGTATTCGACGTCTTTCAGGACGACGGGGATGAATTGCTCAGCTACGCCAAGGTCACACGCTACGTCTCGGTGGCACGCGACTGGACGCCCCCCGACAGTGTGCGCGTGATCGCCTCATTGCGCAACAAGGCTCCGTTGGCACTCGAGCATCGCTTCGGCAAGGGGCGCATCGTGACGTTTCTGACCTCGTGCGGCACGGCATGGACCAACTGGCCCCGCATTCCCGATGCATTCGTCCCCATTCAATTGCAACTGGCCACCTACTTGGCGGAGGGTCGCCAGACCTTGAACGTGAAAACCGTCGGCGAGCCGCTGGTGATTTCGCTCGACGCGGCCGCGTACACACCGCAGGTGGAGATTCACCCTCCCGATGGTACGCGAGTCCCGCTGACGGTCGGTCTCAAGAATCCCGCGTCGGATGTGCCTCCCGCGACGGACTCAGGGCAAAAGCTGGTTTATGAAGAATTGTACAAGAACACGGATGAGCCTGGTGTGTATGCACTGGTCGTCAAACGCCAGGACGTGGGGGAAGAGACGCGGCGGTACGCGTACAACGCGTCGGCCGCCGAAAGCCGGTTGATGCTGGCCCCGACCGACGCGATCAAGCGCCGCCTGGGCCCCGACGTCAAAGCGCAGATTCAGGAAGTCGGAGATTTCAACTGGGTGCGCGGCGAAGAAACGACTCGCGAGATTCACGACTACGTTCTGGCGATCCTGCTGGTCATTTTGCTGGCCGAACAGGCGATGGCACTGAGACTGAGCTATCATCCCAAACCGGCCGAGGTGCGCGCATGACTGAAGGCCTCGCCAAGCTCTTCCCCGACTGGCCATCCTGGGGGTCGTTTTGGAGCACGCTCGAATTCGGGCGCGAATCACGTGGCTTGTGGATCGTCGGGTTCGTCGTTGTGTTCCTGACGGCGACATGGCTTTCCCGCCGTGATACGCGCTCGCTGCACCCGGTCTGGAAGATCTGGTTATGGGGACTGCGAACCGGCGTGCTGGTGGCGCTATTGATCATCGCTCTCGCTCCCCAAGAGCGCAAGTCGCAGATCGAGCCCGAGAATTCCCGTGTCGTGATTCTCGTCGATACCTCGGCCTCAATGAGCCGGCAAGACAAAGACCTCTTCCCGAGCAACGGCACGGCACGCTCTGCCGCGGTCCCGTCGCGCGCCGATCTCGTCCGCACGTTGCTGGAAAAGTCCCCGCTCCTCGATACTTTGCGCAAGACCCACGATGTCAGTATCGAAACCTTTGATTCGCAGGTGGCGCGCCATCAAGTTTTACGAAAGATCGAGTCGCAGCCGAGCGCAAAGACCCCGGAAACGGCGGCTGCGCAGCCGGCCGCCGCGCCGGCGAAACCGATCGATTGGGGTGAAATCGTGCGGCCGCGCGGTGTCGAAACGCGCCTCGGCGAAGCGCTGCTGGCGGTGATTCGCGAACAGGGTGGCGAAACTCTGTCGGGAATTGTCGCCATTACCGACGGCGGCAACAACGCCGGGGTCGATCCCGTTTCCGCCGCCGAACTGGCTGTCGCCAACAAAGTCCGTCTGATCCCCGTCGGCGTCGGCAGCACGAAAAAGCCGGTGACGCTGCAATTGGCCGAAATCCAGGCCCCCACGCACGTGCACATTAACGACGGCTTCACGATTAATGCATTCGTCACCGGACAGGGGCTGGCCCGCCAGCCGATCGTGGTCGAGTTGCTCAGCAAAGGGGAACAGGAAGAAGGAGACCCGGTTCTCATTCAGTCGCGTGACGAGCAACTCATCGAGGACGGAGTCCCGATCAACGTCGCGTTCGAATACGTGCCGAGTGAAGCAGGCCGGCGGCTGTTTCGGGTGCGCGTCCGCCCGGTCAACAAAATTGCCGCTTTGTCCGACGACCCTGTTCAGGACGACGTAGCGATCGAGGTGATCGATCGCAAGACGCGCGTGCTGCTGGTCGCGGGGGGGCCCATGCGCGATTATCAGCTGGTGCGGAACCTGTTGCACCGCGACAAAACGATCGACGTCGACGTCATGCTCCAGACGGGAGTTCCTGGCATCAGCCAGGAATCCGACAACGTCATCTTCCAGTTTCCGGAAACCCGCGAAGAGCTGTTCGTTTATGACGCGATCGTGGCGTTCGACCCCGACTGGCGAAAGATTCGCGGCGAAACCGGCAAGACCCTCGATTTGTTGTCCGAGTGGGTGTTCTCGCAGGCCGGCGGATTGATGCTGGTGGCTGCCGAAGTGAACACGACGTCACTGGCAATGGCCAATGACACGGTCAAGCAAGAGATGGCCAAGCTGCTCGAACTGTATCCGGTCGTCCTCGATGCGCATCGCCCCATCGATGACGACGAGTTTCAGCAGCCCTGGCCGATTGAATTTACGCGCGAGGGGATCGAAGCCGGTTTCTTGCAGCTCACCGAGAGCGCGGCAACCAGCGCCGCCGTCTGGAAGGAGTTTCCAGGAGTCTATTGGTGCTTTCCGACCGATGGCCCCAAGGCCGGAGCCACCGTTTATGCGAAGTTCACCGATCCGCGCAGCGGCGCGCGCGGCCAGCCGATTTTGCTGGCGTCACAATACTTTGGCGCCGGCCGCGTTCTGTATCTGGGGAGTGCCGAATTGTGGCGGTTGCGGTCGCTGGAAGAAGATTACTACGACCGGTTGTGGATCAAGATGTTGCGCGAAATCGGGCAGGGGAGACTGTTGCGTGGCACCAATCGTGGAATCCTGCTGCTCGAAAAAACGCAGTACCCGCTCGGGTCAACCATCCAGGTGCGCACGCGGCTGCTTGATCCGCAATTCAAGGAGTACCAGGCTGACCGGGTGACGATGGAAGTTTACGACCCCAGCGGCAAACCGCTGACGCCGGCGCTGTCGCTTCTGGCGGACAAGACTCGGCCGGGGCACTACGGCGGCGCATTTGTCGCGGC
>DASYAR010000061.1:0-13871 GCA_036501235.1 Planctomycetaceae bacterium | reverse complement strand
CGCTAGAGACGCCTTCGCTGCGTCGGTCAATAAGCGGACCGCTTCAATCACATTCGTCCTCACCGCGGACCTGAGATCAGCGGCTTTCGGATTGATTGGCGGACCGAAGGGGCTCGTCGCCGACCATGTCGTGGCCAAGCTCAGGATGGCCATCAGGATGAATTCGGGGGGGAAGGCCGTCTTCACCTCCCCGGCTTTTTGCGCGTCAGCCAGGGCCGCGATTTTCGCGTCGAGGGAGGCGGCGCGCTCTGCGTGGGCATGCGGCTGCCTAATCCGTCAGATCGTGAGGACGACCCTGCCGAACGGGCGGTCCTCAATCAGACAGTGCAGGGCCTCTCGGGCCTCGGCGAGCCGGAAGGTCCGGGCCACAATGCACCGGTCCGATACACCGAGGGTTGCCCGGCACCAGTTTGGCACGGAATCTGGCACAGAATCCCCTCGCCTCATTAGCCGCAGACCCGCGCCTCACAGTTGCTGCCGAATAAGCGATCGCGCGGTTTGAAATCTAGTCGAGGTCGAGGTTTCCGTCGACGAATCGCCGCATTGCTGGCACAGAATCGGATTCTGTTCCGCGATTTCGTTTCGCTCAGGTGGCATCATGGAAAATGATGCCGATGGTATGCCGTCGGCCCGAGCGCAGTCTGCTGACACCGTGTCGCATGTTGACGCGATACACACCCCGAGTTCCCTTCACCGGCCTGTGATGGACCGGGAATATTACGCCTTCGCCCTGATTGAGCGGAACCACCTCGACCCGCGACTGCATGCGGGGGCGCTGCTCGGTGAGGACGAATTCACCTCCGGTGAAATCAACGCCGGGTCTCGCAAGCAGAAATGCCACCTGCAACGGGAAGACGTGTTCGCCATAAAGATCCTGATGCAGGCAATTGTAATCGTCGGGTCCATACCTCAAGAGAAGCGGCGTCGGCTTGGTCTGCCCCGCCAGATGGCAACGGTCGAGGAAGGCCTTATGTTCCTTCGGGTAACGGAGCTCGCTTGCTGTCGCACGATTCCAGCGGTTAGCAATCTCTGCCAACGGTGGATAGAGCGCAGTCCTCAAGGCCGAAATCGCGGGAGGCAAGGGATAAGAAAAGTATCGATACTCACCGCGTCCGAATCCGTGGCGCGCCATGACGACTTGGCTGCGAAAAATGTCGGGTAATTCGTAGCAATCTGTCAGCTCGACGCATTCCTTTGGTGTAATCAACGGCCCGACCACGGCACAACCGTGTTCATCGAGATGGGCAGCGATCCTCTTCCAGTCGAGGAGCTCCACACGGCCGGCGATGCCGTCCGTATCGAGCCCGTTTGTTCCGGCGAGCTTCGATTTCATGGTCATGTTCAAATTCTGTTTCCCGTTCCCCGCTGGTTCAGCGAGATTTCTGCTCTCGTCGGAGCAATTTTTCTTTTCGTTCGATGCCCCAGCGATATCCGGACAAGTCCCCGTCCGTCCGCACAACGCGGTGACAGGGAATGGCGACCGCCAGGGCATTTGCACCGCACGCCTGGGCCACGGCCCGCACGGACTTCGGATGTCCGATTCGCTTGGCGACGTCAGCGTAGGTCGCAGTTGAACCAGATGGGATTTTCCTCAGCTCTTCCCAGACTCGCTGCTGGAAGGCCGTACCACGAATGTCGAGGGGAAGGTCGATCCCTGTCGATGGCATCTCCACGAAGGCGACGATCCTGGCGACGAGTTGCTCAAATTCGGCGTCGCCGCCGATAAGATTGGCTTCCGGGAAGCGGTCCTCGAGATCGTGTGCGAGCTCAACCGGATCTTCGCCGAGCAGGATTGCGCAGACCCCCTTGTCCGACGCGGCAACAAGGATCGGCCCCAGCCAACTTTCGCCAATTGCGAATCGAATCACGATGCCGGTCCCTCCGTTTTGATAGACCTTCGGCGCCATGCCCAGCAGTTCATTGGAGGTTTCGTAAAAGCGGCTGTTCGAATTGAATCCGGCACCGTAAATGGCCGAGGTGACAGTTTCCCCTTGTACGAGCTCATGGCGGATCCGACGGGCACGGTGGGCGGCGGCGTAACCTTTCGGGCTCAGGCCGGTATGCTTCTTGAAAATGCGATGGAAGTGATAGCTGCTCAAGCCGACTGAACCTGCCAGCTCCTCAAGACTCGGCATTTCCTCGGCTTCTTCGATGGCTCGGCAAGCCTGGGCGACCGCCGAGACGTGTCGTGCCGTAAGCGCCTCTCCATTCGGCTTGCACCGTTTGCAGGGCCGAAATCCTGCCTTTTCGGCATCCCCGCACGTCGCATGGAATCGGACGTTCTTGCGGAGTGCCAACCGCGCAGCGCACGTGGGCCGGCAATAGACTCCGGTCGTTCGGACCGAGTAGACGAATGCTCCATCGGCGCCAGGGTCTCGGTTCACAACAGCCTGCCAGCGATGTTCGTCGTCGGAATAATTTCGCGCACTTCCCCTGTCTTTGTCAGTTGCGGTGGCCATTTCCTGCTCCGTTTTGGACTCGTCGCCGTTCCTCTTCTGATCACATCGTATCACCGGTCCGCAACCCAGGAACTCCGATTCTTGCTTTCAAATTCCGATCATCGTCAGTCATCCCGAGGATTTGCGAAAAAAGAGACTGGCAATGCTCGCGAAGAAGACGTGGGTTGCAAGCGCAGCCGTGAAGCAATTGCTTCTGCCATCCGTCAATCGCTCACTCCAGACTCATCTTATCAGATACCACTCGCTTACCACGGGCATCTCGCACCGTCGCCGTCCAGCAGTTTCTCAATCGCCGGTTCCCAGGTGACGATTCTCTACCGCTCATTTGCGGCTTGAAGAATGATTTGAGTTTCAGAGCAAGAATCGGAGTGGCGGGCTCCGCTCCTGTCCGTAGAGTGCTTCGTATTCGAGACGGGTTCCACGGTGGAACACCGCACAAGAGCGTTCACAGACAGGAGAATGGAAATGCGAAAAGAAGACACAAACAAGCAGATTGTCGGTGAGTGGTTCACGAAGTTCTGGGGAAAGGCCGTAGACCTCAGCGTCGTCGACGAGCTGGCCTCGCCCGACATGCTGTTGAAGTACTCACTGCATGCGCCGCGGCAGGGACGGGACGACATCAAGTCGTTCATGACCGACTTCCGCAGGGCCTTCCCAGACCTGAACTTCTGGGGCGTCACAGATTTGATCGCCGAAGGCGACTATGTCGTAGGTCGGTGGGAAGGAGGCGGCACTCACGCCGGGCCCGCTTTCAGCGACTTCCTCGTCGGCTCCCTTCCTGCTGCCACGGGGCGCAGGATGCATTTCACCGGAACCACTGTGCTGAACGTCAAAAACGGCAAGATCATCGAAGAGGTTGGGCTCGACGACGGCGTCACAGCCCTGCAGCAACTCGGTCTGATCCAGGTCGTTCGCTAATTCCGGACATTTCTGGGAAACAGCTTCGCCTTTGGTCCGTGTTCGATTCGTTGACTACAACACAGGAGACATCACATCGTGTCAGAACTCATTAGCCGCCGTGCCGCAATCGCGGCAGGCGTCGTTGCAGCGGGAGGGCTTGCACGCCTACCGCGCTTGGTTCGGGCTGCCGACTCAGGCACGACGTCGCAGGAAGAAGCCAACAAGGCCATCGTGCGCCGCTGGTTCACCAATTTCTGGGGAAAGAGGGTCGATCTCACGATTGTCGACGAACTGGCTGCGCCCGACATGCTTCTCAAGTACTCGTTGCATGCGCCCAGACAGGGTCTCAAGGACATCAAGGCCTTCATGACCGACTTCCGCAAGGCGTTCCCAAATCTGAATTTCTGGGGCACTGCGGGTCTCATCGCCGAGGGTGATTTTGTGGTTGGCCGATGGGAGGGTGGTGGGACTCATTCTGGTCCCGCCTTCAGCGATTTTCTCGCGGGATCGCTGGCGCCTGCGACCGGTCGATTCATGCACTTCACCGGCACCAGCGTACTGAAACTCAAAGATGGAAAGATTCTCGAAGAGATCGGCCTGGATGATGGCGTGACGGCCCTTGAGCAACTTGGCCTGATCCGCGCTTTGTGAGCCGGATTGTCTTCCGACACCCCGGGTACGCCGGGCCACGCAGGCCCGGCGCTTTTTTGAGTGCACTCGATTCCGCTCTCTCACTTGTCCTTATACGAAAGACACCGCCGTACATGCACAAGTCCATCACCCCGGCAATTCTCTACATGGGGACGCCGGTCGTGCTCAACAGCACCGTCAACGAGAACGGATCGTTCAACCTGGCGCCGATTTCTTCCTGTATCTGGCTCGGGTGGCGCTGTCTGCTCGGGTTTGAGGCGGTTTCCAAAACGCCGCAGAATATTCTGCGAACCGGCGAGTGCGTCATCAATCTCCCTTCAGATCGTCAAGTCGACGCGATAAATCGTCTCTCGCTGGTCACGGGATCAAATCCGGTTCCGCCGGGGAAAACCCTGCGGGGGTATACGCACGAGCAGAACAAGTTTGAGCGGGCCGGACTAACTCCGATCGCTTCAGAGACGATTGCGCCGCCACGCGTGCTGGAATGTCCAATTCATCTGGAATCAAAGTTGGCAAACGTGCACCGCATCATGGCGGATGAGTACGACTACTCCCAGCACGAACGAAGTGCCGAATGTACGCTCGAAGGCATCTTGTGCCTTGAGATGCGCATTACCAAAGTGCACGCCCATCCTGCAGTTGTGATGGACGAGCATCCCAACCGAATCGACCCGAATCGGTGGCGTCCGTTGATCATGAGTTTTCAGCGGTATTACGGACTTGGTGATGAACTGACAAAATCGCGGCTGGCCACGATCCCTGAGTCGCAGTATCGAAGCCCAGACATCGACCGTTCAGAGTCCGAATGCTCCAGTATACTGTGTGCCGGGGAACTGGATTGACAACTTCTCTTGCGCTTGCAAGTCGCCCCCGTCGGCGCGGGGGCATTGATGTTGGCAGACCGGTCGCGTTCTTGTCGGTGCTCTCCGCGGAGTCACGTTTTCACGGAGTGCTCGCCAATGCACTGACGAAGTTCCTCCCCACTGGGCCTGTTCTCAGACCAATCTTCGCCCGCTGCCCTATAGAAACACAGAATTCTGATTCCGTTGGTCGCGACAGGTCGTACAATTAGGAGCGGGAATTGAGTTCAAAAGGCCACCTGTGGAATAAGAGTCTCAGAATCGAGTGTCTCTCATGCCAAAACCTTCACACCGCGAGAAATTCCTAAACGCGGGCTTCGAAGTCGTACTCGAACGCGGTTATACGACCAGTGATAGATGCTGGACTGGCCAAAAAGATCGCTGTGGACGGAACGGAAGTGGTGGAAGGTTTCTCATTTCTCCCGAGTCCCGGTCACAGTATCGACCACGCCTGCATCCGTTTTGATTCCAAGGGTGATCGAGCGCTGTTCTGGGGCGACGTAATGCACCATCCACTGCAGTTCGTGAGGCCAGACTGGAATTCCGCATTCTGCGAGTTCCCAGACGCTGCCCGGAAGTCGCGCCGCTGGGCGATGAACCACGCGGCCGAAACGAACGCGCTGGTCTTTACGACCCATTTCGGTGAGTCCTCCGTCGGTCGCGTCTTCCGCGAAGGGGGCCGACTCACTTGGCATTTTGCTTGAATCATGTGGAAGACGAGATGAAACGAGGCGAGCCAGGAGCAGGAGCGTGACAGATGATCCGTATCGCAATTCTTGACGATTATCAAAACGCGGCACTGGAGATGGCCGACTGGTCGCCACTCGCCGGGCGCGCCGAGATCACCGTTTTCAATGACCATTTGGCGGATGTCGACGAGATCGTCAAGCGTCTGCAGCCGTTTGACGTTGTCTGCGTCATGCGCGAGCGCACACGGCTTTCGCGGTCGGTCATCGAGCGCTTGCCGCACCTAAAACTGATCGCCTCGACCGGTCCACGCAACGCTGCCATTGATCTGGAGGCCGCGGCGGAGCGAGGCATCGTCGTTGCGCATACCGGATATGACGCACGCTCGACCATCGAGATGACCTGGGCCCTCATCCTTGCGAGTGCGCGTCACGTCGCATCGGAAAGTGCCCATTTGCGAGGCGGAGGCTGGCAGTACACGCTGGGTGACAGTCTGCACGGCAAGACGCTCGGCGTTCTCGGTCTCGGCAACATTGGCTCGGAGGTTGCGCGGATCGGCCTCGCCTTCGGCATGGACGTGATCGCATGGAGCCGGAATCTCACGGCAGACAGGGCGCGCTCATGCGGGGCGCGCCTCGTCTCCAAGGAGGAACTCTTTCGAAGTGCCGACATTCTCACGATCCACGTTGTTCTGAGCCGGGAAACGAAGGGTTTCGTCGGTATGCAGGAGTTGCAGGCAATGAAGCCAACAGCCAGGCTCATCAATACCTCGCGCGGACCGATCGTTGACGAGGCGGCGCTCATTGAGATTTTGCGTCAGCATCTCATCGCCGGCGCCGCACTCGACGTGTTCGACATCGAGCCGTTGCCGGCGGACCACCCGTTTCGTTCACTGGATAACGTCCTGGCGACACCGCATCTTGGGTTCGTTGCCCGAGATCTTTATCGGACGTTTTACGGTGACACGGTCGAGAACATCGTGCGGTGGTTGGACCAATCCAGGTAGATCCCGTGATGGCGACGGCGGGTCACAGATTACGGAAAAAAGAAAGGAGCGATCATGAGTCAGACAAAACATGAAGAAAATAAGGCACTCGTCTTGGAGGCCTTCGATACCCTATTCAACAAACGGGACTACGTCGCGGCGGAGCGCTATTGGTCGTCCAACTACATCCAGCACAGCGCTCACATCGCGCCGGGCCGAGAGGGGTTGTTCGAGCTCGTGAAGGCCGCTCCACCGACACTCAAATACGAGCCCGGCTTGGTCGTCGCGGAGGGTGATTTTGTCCTGCTCCACGGTCGATTCTCCGGGTTCGGCTTGCCGGTCAACTGGGTCGTGGTGGACATCGTGCGGATCGAGGACGGCATCCTGGCTGAACATTGGGACGTGATCCAGGACGAGGCGACCAAAGAGCAATCCAAGAGCGGTCGCCCGATGTTCGGCAAGACGTTCGCGGCATATGTGTGAGCGCAGACCTCTTAGAAAAGGCAATCGCTGGTTGGGCGCACGTCATCTTGGCAAGAAATCCCTTCCCTTTTCCCCGGTGAGGCCGCGTCGACGACACGGTACGCCGACGCAGTTCGGAGGCGCTTCAAGGCTCTGAACTCGTAGCGCGAGCCGCACTCGATCTGATCTCTCCCTATTGCCGACGCCGGTTTCGGAAGTGGCTATCAGACGCTCCCCTTAACCGTGCGAGCCTTCGAAACGCTCTCGTCAAATAGCAATTCCGCCTGTTTCCCAACGCGCTTCAATTGCTGTTCGAGTTGCCTCATTTCGTCGCCCGAGAGGCTGGAAAATACTTTCTCCATCGTCGCCGCGTGCGCGCGGAATACTGGAGTGATGACTGCTTTTCCACGGGGAGTCAAAGCCACGAGGCGAACCCTGCGGTCTTGTGAGGACTCGGCGCGGCTGACCAGGCCTTTGGCGACCAGCCGGTCGACGGCCACGCTGATCGATCCCGGCGTCAGATTGACTTTCGGCCCGATCACATTGACGGGGAGCGGCCCCTTGTGCAGCAGAGCCTCCAGGACGGCGAAATCAGAAAACCCCAAGCCGGGCTTTTCGAAATTCGCAAGTGCATAGCGCGTAATGGCTTGCATGGCCTTCATCATCACCAGCCAGGTGTGCACGGGGGCCGGAGTGCCTGTTTTCATGGAAATGATCCGGATTTCGTGAAAGGTGCCCGATCCCACGCGGTATCGTATTATGAAGCCAATTATATTGACATCAATATAATTGATGTCAATGTGATTGGCCAGTACGATTCGCCCAGGACGTCGCGGGCATGCCGCCTGCGCCTGGCGTGATTCCATCATCCGCAAACCAAGTCCAAAAAAAGGAGAACATCATGAAGACCCTTGCGACGATCGCCCGCTATTTGCTCGCGTTGATTTTTATTGTCTTCGGTTCGAACGGTTTTCTGCACTTCATTCCGCAGCCGCCGCCGTCATCCGAGCTGGCCCAACAATACTTCACCGTCCTGTTCGCATCGCACTACCTGGTGTTCGTTTTCGGGCTCCAACTGATCGCGGGCGTGTTGTTTCTGTTTCGACGAACCGTTCCTCTGGCGTTGACGATCGCCGGGCCGTTGATCGTCAACATTCTGCTGTTCCATGCGCTGATGGATCCGGCCGGAATTGTCCCCGGTCTCGTGGTGACGGCTCTCTGGTTCGTGATTTACTGGCAGTTTCGCGCGGCTTTCTACGGAATTTTCTTTATCGAAACAGAATCCAATCCCGCTCGATGATCTTTCTCGAGAGGGACTGAGCATCGAAGACTCGCGTTCAACCTCAATCTTGTAACTGCGTCCGACGTTTCTGCAAAGGAGCAAACAATGTCTCAATCAAAGCTTGTTCTCGTCGCCGGTGCTACCGGCAAGCAAGGTGGTGCCGTCGTCGAGGCGTTATTGACCCGTGGGCATCAAGTCCGGGCTCTGACACGAAACGCTGCCTCACCGGCCGCTGACCGACTGCGCCAGCAGGGGGTTGAAATCGCTGTCGGTGACTTCACTGACCATGAATCCTTAGTGCGCGCTGCACGTGGCGCCGACGCTGTTTATGCGATGAGCACCCCCTACGAACAAGGGCCCGCGAAAGAAATCGCCCAGGGCATTACCATTACGGATGCTGCTAAAGCAGCAGGGGTTTCTCATTTCATCTACAGTTCAGTCGCCAGTGCAAACCGCGCCACGGGCATTTCGCATTTTGACGGCAAATATGCGGTCGAAAAACACCTTCAAGCGTCCGGCGTCCCCTACACCATCGTCGCCCCGGTCTTCTTCATGGAGAACTTGCTGGAGCCGTGGATGCTCTCGGGGCTGCGTCAGGGGAAGCTTGCCATGGCATTGCCCACCAATCGCGCGCTGCAACAAATCGCCGTGGCCGACATTGGGGCCTTCGTTGCAACAGTCATTGAGCGCCGTGACGCTGTCTTCGGTCGCCGCTTTGATATCGCTGGGGATGAGCTAACGGGCGAAGAGGCCGCAGCCATCCTGTCTACGGTGACGGGCCGCCAGGTCCACCATGAGGGGTTTCCACCGGACGTCTTACGTGCCCAGAGCGAAGATTTGGCGCTGATGTTCGAGTGGTTCGATCGTACAGGGTATGCCGCCGACATCAACAGCCTGCGCCGCGAGTTCGTAGACGTGAAGTGGCATACTTTCGAGCAGTGGGCACGTAAGCAGGACTGGAGTGATCTCGATCAAAGCTAGAGCGAAGCCACAGCCAGCGAAGTCAATTCGACCTCGGCTGGCACGACCCTATCAAGAAAGAGCAAGAGCAATGATGCCACGCAAATTGGCCTTCGCCGGCAGCACCCGCAGGGAATCCTTCAACAAGAAGCTGGTTGCCGTCGCCGCACAAGGCGCACGGGAGGCCGGGGCCAAGGTCACTCTCATCGACCTGAAGGACTTCCCGCTGCCGCTCTATGACGAGGACCTCGAGGCCGAGCAAGGGATGCCGGAAAATGGAAAGAAGCTCAAGAAGCTTTTTGTCGACAACGACGGCCTGCTGATCGCCTCCCCGGAGTACAACAGTTCTTTCCCAGCAGTCCTGAAGAACGTCATTGATTGGGTGTCCCGACCGTCTCTGGGCGAGCCGTCCCTGGCGGCCTTCAAGGGCAAGGTCGCCACTCTGATGAGCGCTGGGCCCGGTGCCTTGGGCGGTCGGCGAGGGCTCGACCACATTCGCTCGATTCTCGGCAACATCGGCGCCGTCGTGCTGCCGGACCAGATCGCCCTGGCCAAAGCACACGAAGCGTTCCAGCCGGACGGTTCACTTGTGGACCCCAAGCGGCAGGCGGGCGCCCTGGGACTCGGCAAGACGCTGGCATCATTCGTTGCAAAACTCAAGACGTAGTTCCGACTAACCATCCGATTACTGGAGAAGACCAGCCATGTCCAGCATATCGACCTTGTTGACTCGCAATCTTCAAGACGTGTTCGGTGAAAACGATCCCGTACGCCGGCGTGCGGTTATCGACGAGATCTTCACCGATGATTGCGTGTTCTATGATCCTAAAGAGGGTGTCCACCGCGGCCGGGACGAGATCGATCGCATTGCGGGAACGATCAGGGCTGCTCACCCGAACTTTCGATACCAGCCAATTGCCGAGCCTGAGGAAGTGGGCAATGGGGGGCGGATCCGATGGGTAGCGGGCCGCCCAGGTGAGGCGCCAACCTACGCCGGCACTGATTTCATCATCGTCCGCGACGGCCGGATTGCCGCCGTTTATCTCTTTTTCGACAAGGCACCCTGAGCTGCGGGATCCGTCGCCGTCTCACAGGGTTTCTAGCGAGCTCCCTTGCCATCGATTATTTTGAACCGCGGTGCGTCAATTACTTTGATCATTCTCACGGAGTCGCCAGGCGAGCTGATCGCGTTGCAGTGGCCCCTCGGTCCAGGAAGGAGGATTGCAGATGACACCGATCCTATCATTCGAGCCGTTCATCTCGACGGCCAAGGAGTCCCCCGCATACTGGTTTTTGGACATCCTGTGGGTTGTCCACGCCACCGGCGAGCAGACGCAGGGGCGCTATTCCATCATCGAACAGCGGATGCCACACGGCGTGGGGCCGCCGCCGCACGTCCACGCGTTCGAGGATGAGTCGTTCTGGGTCATGGAAGGTGAGATGACCGCCGAAGTCGGCGGCAAGACCCTCGTGCTGGGGCCGCGGGCGATGGGGCACATCCCCCGGAATACCGTCCACGCGTTCAAGGTCTCGAGCAAGGAGGTCTGCCACGTCCTGAATTTCTACACGCCGGCAGGTTTCGAGCAGGCTCTTGTCGGCTGCGCCCGGCCGGCCGTTCGGCGGGAGCTTCCTCCCCCCGGGACTCGACGCGCACGACTCGCCGCAGGTGGTTCAGTTCTTCAACAACTACTGGATCGCGCCTGCCGACCTCCCGTGGGCGGTGCAGAAGTTTGGCCGGGATGTGTCGTAATCCGCTGCGTCCTCCCTGGTCAAATCGGCGCGTATCGAGCGACCAACGGCTGCACTTTTGCGACGCGTCAAAGTGTCCAAGATGTATCCACAATTGTATCCACAATCGGGCAAAAACCATCGATTTGGATGCGATTCATGGACTCTCGGAGCCGCGCATTGACCTTGCGAAAACTGACGCAAGCCTATGTCGCGTAGAATCTTGAGGCGGCTGCATGGCGTTGGGAGCAAACGCCTAAAGGCGAATTTTCAGTCCTGTGCTCTACCAACTGAGCTACCTGTCCAGGCATTCGTGCCGAAAAGTACCGCGTCGCGACAAGTCGTCGCGAATTGCAATTCCTCTCGGGTGATGACGTTGTAGCTTTTTTCCTGAGGCCGTTCAAGCCGCGGGCGATTGATTTACGCCGGGATCGCCAGCGCCGTCGCAGAATAATCCGGCGGAACCAATTGTAACGGGCGACCGAGTCCTGAGTACTCAGTACTGAGTACTTGAGTTCCCTGGCTGCACGAGCACGGCGGTGGGGATGGCGGCGGCGGCGGTCAGGGCGGCGGTGGCCTGGGCCAGTTCGTTCAAGAGATCGAGCGAAGCGCGACGGTTTTGCATCAGGCTGGTTCGGCCTTGAAAGATGCGCAGCACGTCCACTTCGTTCGCCTGGAACTGCTCCTCCAGCCGCTGCAGCTCGGTCGGCAGGTCGGTCGCGAATTCGGGACGGGCGGCTTCGACCAGCCGGCGCGCCCGTTCGTAACGATCGACGGCGGAGACCGCGTCGACTTCGGCGCGATTCACGAGTTGTTGCCAGAAAACCTGACGCTGCGACTGTTCGGCGACCCGCTGGCGGACGAGGGGCTTGCCGTTGTTCATGATGGGCAGGTCCATCTGCGCCTGGAAACCGGCGTAGAGCGTGCCGAAGTCGTCTCGCTGGTAAAAGGGGCCGATTTGCAGGTCAGGTGTACGGGCCGCATTCGCCAGGCGATAGTTGGCGTAGGCCGTTTCGATATCGGCGTGCGCGGCCATCAGGTCGGGCCGGCCGCCGGCAAGCTGCTTGATCAGGTTCGTGTCGTCGGCAATGATCAGCTCGACGGGGTTTTCGTCGGAACGGATTTGCGCTGTGGCCGCGTCGCGGGCCGATTTCCATCGGAAAGCGGTCAAGTCGCCTGTCAGGGAGACGGGAACGTCCAGCGGAATATTCAATTGGCGGCGGAGGTCGAGCAGGGAGGTCTGATAGTTGGCCTCCGCGAGATCGGCCTGCTGGCGGGTGGAACGGGCGTCGATGCGGACGATGGCGACGTCGGCTTTCGTGATCGAGCCTTCCGCCACCTGCCGTTCGGAGATCCGCAGCAACTGCTCGTTCAACTCGGCGTTCGTGCGGGTGAGGTCGCGAATGCCGCGCTGATATAGCGCGAGAAAATACAACCGAGCCGTCTGGGCCGAGTTCAGCAACTCGGCGTTACAAATGTTCCAGCGGACCTGATTGAGCTGCGAGGCCGCAATTTGCTCGCGAAATTGCTGCTGATGGGCGAGTTGCACCTGTTGAATCAGGAGCACATAGTGGTAGATCGAGCCCGATCCCCCCTGATTGTTGAGCTGGTAAGGAGTGGCGCGAACCTGGACGAACGGATTAAATGGATAAGTCTGGGCCACCCCGAATGCGGCGGCGCTCACTCCTTCCGATTGCCGCAAAGCAACCAGATCAGGGTTTTGAACGAGTCCCGTTTCGATGGCGTCGTCCAGACTGAGGTTCGAAGGGTCAGGACCTCGCACCGGCTTGATAGCGCCTGCGTCCGCCACTTCGGCTGACGCAAGCTGGACGTTCGCCCCCCCTTCGGAGTTTTCCGCCGGAGCAGCGCTGACGACCGAGGGGGCCTGCTCCGTTTCTTCCGGCTGCTTGGGCTGGCAGTCGGCGACATTGACGGCAGCGGGCTTTTTGGCCCCCAACAGGAAGCTCAACTGGCAGCCTGTACAAGCCAGGGCGGTCAAGCCAATCACTGCGGCAAATTGCTTGCGCACGGAACTCCCCCTCGCACGAACGGCAGCGGCAGCGGATAACCGTTAATTTCGGCGCATCTGGAACGGCGGCAGCAGCCGGTTTCGGGCGCGATTCGAATTATGAACAACGGGAAAGAGACCAGCTCCGCTGGTTTTCGCAAATCTTCCAGGCGGAAAAGTTTACCAGACTTGCGCAGGTCGAACTTGACCACGACAAACAGGGAAAAAGCTTCGCCGCGGATGACGATGCGCCGGTATCGCCGGTAATCAAAACTGTTCACCGCGAAGGGAAGACTCGGCCGCAGCTAACGGATTTCACCGCGAGAGGGTAAATGCCAAACGCACGATCACAAGGCAGGACGTCACGGCCAATCTGTCCACCTCAGGAAGTCAGCCGGTCGATCATGAGGCCGAGCAATTCCTTCATGCCGGTTCTGTGCGTTTCGACGTTGAACGACCGAGCCACGCACTCAAACGTGGAGTCGTGGAACCGCAAGCCCGACTTGCCTGGACGGTCGAGGCTGGAAGCTGGAATGAAGCCTCGCAATTTCTCTACGACCGAAAGGGTTGGGGGCGATACCGCACCTTGGAGGAGGATGAAGAACGAGTCCATCCTCCAGCCGCAAATTCGGACGCGCCACCTGAATCAAACTGACCCACCGCTCTCCGCTCGCCGTCCCGCCTCACTCCGGGGTATGCTCGGGGGGCATGGACCTTACAATTATCGGCAGCGCGTCGTCGGATCAGGTTGCGGTCGAAATGACTCTTCGAATCGTGGGCGCTGTCGTCGGCTTAGCGATGTTGATGCTGGGCATCCTGGGCACAGTGCGGCACTTTAATCGTCGCGACGATCCGCGCCATTGGCGAGAGCGAAACCGCCCTCCCGACG
>DASYAR010000060.1:0-4432 GCA_036501235.1 Planctomycetaceae bacterium | reverse complement strand
CCCGTTTCCCATTTCGGAAGCTGTGTAAACCTTTGCAAATCAACGTGGATACCAAAACAGCTTCCCCGCCTGACGAAAATGCGGGCGAAACTGCTCCTGTCGGAAGTAATGTATCGCCATGTTCGCAGCCGCATGCCGTCCTGCTTTGCGGCGCTCTTCGCCCAAAGACAACCTCAATCGCGACAAGAACACGAGGACACGCACGTCGTCGATCTCGTTGCCACCTTCCGCCGCGGAGGCTCACTGAATTGAAGGCTGGCCGGGTCAGCGGGCAGCGAATCTAGAAAGCCAAATGACGCGGGTTGTCCGAGCATGCGCCAGGGCCGCCGGGGTGATTTCTGTTGACAAAGGGCGGAACCCTGCCTAATATTCAATCGATTCAATAAGACGCCGCAACCGGGACGCTGGCTCTCGCCCGCCCGGTCAGGAACCGGCCGGAAGAGTTTGAGTTTTATTTGAGGAGATGGCCATGAGCAACAGGAGTGCGGGCACGCCGACATTTTTTCGTTCCCTTTTCGTTTTCGTTGTCGCAGTATGCGCCGCAGTTTCGGCATTCGGCCAAGCTGGACGAGGGGGCATCTCCGGCCTGGTGTCCGATACCAGCGGAGCCATTGTTCCCGGCGCATCCGTTTCGGCAAGGAACGACGCCACGGGAGCGACGCTCACGACGGTCAGCACCGACGCGGGCCTGTACTCGTTTATTTCGCTGGCGCCGGGTTCGTATGACATTACGGTGACCGCTAAAGGTTTTGGCCCTGTGGTGCGGCAAGGCGTGGTCGTTTCGGTGGACCAGGCGTCCACGATCAACTTCACGCTCAGCGTTGGAGCGGTGAACCAGGTTGTCACCGTCACCAGCAATACGGACCTGGTGGACACGAGCAACTCCACGGTGGGGCAGCTTATCGGTGCGGCGACGATCGACCGGGTTCCGCTGCTTACCCGCAATGTCTACGACCTGATTCAATTGAGTGCGGGCGTGACACCTGCGAACGGCGCCGCGAATTCCTCGAGCTCGTATGCAATCCAGAACATCTCCAGCGGACGCCCGGGAGTGGATGTTTCGTCATACACGGTGAATGGAGCCATTGAGGGCTCGGTGTATTACATGATTGACGGCAGCCCGATCGGCATCGCGGAAAATAATGCCGCCGCCATCATTCCGGCTATGGACCTCCCCGAAGACGATGTGGACGAGGTACGGGTTGAGACGCAGAATACTCCGGCGTCGTATCAGAGCGGGGGCGCGGGGGTCATCAGCGTTGCGACCAAATCCGGTGGAGACAAGTATCACGGCGATGCATTTGTCGTATTGCGGCCCGATGTTCTTGCTGCGAACGAATATTTCAACAAGCAGTACGACGAGCAGAACAGCTTGCCCAATACGCCTCCTTCGTTCCACCGGTACCAGGAGGGCGGCGCCATCGGCGGCCCAATCCTGCACACGAAGCTCTTTTTCTTTGGGGATTACGAGGCCACGCAGCAGGAGCAATACGACGGTTCCAATCGATTTGTAGTCCCGACGACTGCGGAGAGAACCGGCAATTTTTCGGCTGACCCGTTCACGATCTATGATCCGACGAAGCCGGATATCGCCACCGGGCCGCTCGCGGGAACGCGTCAGCCTTTCGCGAATAACATGGTCACTAATCCCAGTCCGATTGCGGAGAAGTTTCTGTCGGAGATGCCCAAGTGCAATCTGAACGTGGGCGGGGTCCCATGCGATCAGGTGTCAAACGACATCAATCCGAATTTCTTCCTGCCCGGCCTGGATCCGACGAGGCAGCAGAAATTCGATGTGCGCATTGACTGGGCCGCGAGCGAGAGGCAGCGCATCTTCGGGCGGTTTTCCTTCGATCGGCTGTTTACCTCGACGTTCAATTCGTTTGGCAACGCGTGGGACCTGAACTTCGCGCAGAACATCACGAACGGGCGGAACATTCTGATTGCGGATGACCTGACGCTGAACCCGACGACTGTCGTGCAACTGCGGTATTCGTTTACGCGGCATTATGAGAACCAGGGTGGCGATCCAGGGCAAGTGGGTTTTGACATTACCAGCCTGGGCTTTCCCGCTTCCCTGGCATCGCAGGAGAACCTCAAGCTGCTTCCCTTCGTCACCTTTAACGATTCGGGCAGCGGAGTGGGAGGGACTGCCGATTACAACACCTTCATCTTCGCCAGCGAGGACAGCGACGCCATCGCGAGTCTTACGAAGGTCCTAGGCAAGCACGAGATTTCGACTGGTTTTGAGTACATGAAGCGGTTCCTGAACGTTGGCCAGCCGATTGCGCCTGCAGGGTCGTATGCGTTTGACACGACTGCGACGAATCAAACCACAAACTCGGGACTCGCTAGCGGCAGCGATTTCGCTTCGTTCCTGGTGGGGATGGGAACGGTGCCCGGGACAGAGTCGAACAACTATCCGAATTTCACGAAAGACCTGTTTGAGGCCGAGGCCAGCCCGTATTATGGGATGTTCGTTGAGGACACGTGGCACCCGACGCCGGCCTTGACCGTTACCGCGGGTTTGCGCTGGGACATATTCGGAGGCCGGACGGAGCGGCACAACCGGCTGGAATATTTCGACCCGAACGCCGCGGCGAGCGCGACCGGTGTTTCCTATACCGGCGCCGAGGTTTATGTGAACAGCGGGAGTCGCTCGCCATTTACGACGAACCTGACGAATTTTGGGCCGAGGCTGGGCTTTACGTGGCAGGCTGCAAAGAATCTAGTCGCGCGGGGCGGCGCGGGAATTTACTACGGACCGAGCCCCGAGATGGTAGGGAGCGCAAACCTGGACAGCGATGGGTTCGCGACCCAAACGACGTGGAACGCAACGGCGTATAACAATGACCCGAACACCATCGCCTTTGACTGCGCCAATCCCAATATCCTCGTTTGCGGTGACCAGGGGAATACGGTGATCCTGAACCCGCTGAGCAATCCGTTCCCGAACGGAGTGGTGCAGCCGATCACGAATCCAACAGGGTTGGCCAACAATCTCGGGAACTCGCTGACCACCGTGCTTCACTCACAGCGCACGCCGACGACGTACAACTTCAATTTTGGAGTGGATTATCAGCTCCCGCATCAGGTGATCCTGAGCGCCGCCTACGTGGGCAGCCGCGGTTTGTTCCTCCCGTTTTCTACTGTCGACTTGAACCAGCTCGATCTTGCGACGATCGGACATTACCAAGCCGCGCTCCTGAATCAGCAGGTGCCAAATACGTGGGCGGCCATTCAACCGGGTACGAATGCGAACAGCGGCTCACCAACCGTTCCTTTGTTTGTTTCGGTCCAGCCGTATCCGCAGTTCGGCAACGGCAGTTACGGCGCCGGCAATGGGATCAACCTGTCCGGCTATGCAGGGGGCGACTCCGACTACAGCTCGCTGCAAACCAAGCTGCAGAAGCGGCTGACGAGCCACTTTACCACTCTGAGCAGTTTTACGTGGGCGAAGCTTATCACCGACGACGGCAACCCGCCCCTGGGCTTTGTGGGATCGCACTTGGGGGCACCACAGGACTGGAAGAATTTGCAGTACGAGCATTCGGTGAGCCCGCAGGACGTGAAATATCAGTTCACGGGCGAGGCGTCTTATGATCTGCCGATCGGCAAGGATCGGGCGCTGCAACTCGGCCGCGTGGGCAATGCGGCTCTGGGGGGCTGGACGACCAACGGAATTTTCTACTGGAGCACCGGTGTTCCAGTAGCGTCGCCGGTGGTGGGAGCCGGGCTCTCGTACTTCAATCAGCGGCCGGACCTTACGTGCGATCCCAGCAAGGGCGCGCCGCATACGGTGAATGCCTGGTTCAACTACAACTGCTTTGCAATGCCAGCCTCGCCGTTTGTGCCGGGCACTGCTCCGGCGTATCTGGACCATGTGCGTACCGAGGGCACGAAGAACGTGGACCTGTCGCTGTACAAGAGCTTCCAGATACGGGAGACGAAGGCGCTGCGATTTGACGTGTCTGCGTACAACGTGGCGAACCGGCCGCAGTTCGGGCAGCCAAATGTTCCCAGCGTGACGGCGGTGCAGACGGCATCCCCACCGTCGGCGGGCCAGTTAGCGGACCAGTTCGGCCTGATCACTACAACGGTCAATAATCCGAGGCAGTTCCAGTTCGGCGCGCGGTTTACGTTCTGAGCTGCGCATCAGGGCGGAGATAAGGGAGACATATGTCCTCAGTGTCAGTGGAGTATCCGCGCGTTGCTGCTTCGACGCGCCTGATCTCCCTTGATGTGCTTCGCGGGATTACGATCGCGTTCATGATCCTGGTGAATAACGGGGGTGAGTATGCTTATTGGCCTCTGAAGCACTCGGACTGGAACGGCTGGACACCGACCGACCTGGTGTTTCCGACGTTTCTGTTTCTGATGGGAACGTCGCTGGTCTTCTCGTTTGAATCGCGATTGGGGCGCGGTGAGTCGA
>DASYAR010000059.1:0-2332 GCA_036501235.1 Planctomycetaceae bacterium | reverse complement strand
GCCAACGCCCCACAGCGACCGGGTCAGGAACTCATCCTCCGCAACGACGATCGTGGCAACGTCGGTCTTCTGTTGGAAGCCCTTCCGCTCGCTCAACCAGAAAAGGAACCAGAAAAGCTGCCATGTGGGAATTGAGTTATTGTACCTCGGCGCGCACCGCGATCCCATCCGCCCGAGGCGGTGTTTGAAAAAAGCTCAAGTTTGACACGCCAAGACATTCACGAGCTATCTCTGTCGGTGAAGACGAGCTTCAGCGGGCTGTTCTCGCCAACCTGGTCTATACGGGGCTCGGGCCCCAAGCTGCCTTATCCGGCGTTCAGCCCCCGACAGAGCGCCCTACTTTTCTACGACCTTGGCACACGCCACAGATTGCTCCGCGACGTGGCACTGGCCATGGGGACGACGGCGTTATCAGGTGCTCGCGTCGGACTTGACCGCGTCAGGGCCTCGAGCCTCCACTTCCGATTCTAATCCAGTGATTCCATAACGGGCCAGCACACCCAGCAGAATCGTGCCGAGTTGCTGCGGTCCTTTGCGCCGACTATTACGGCACTTCGCATATTGTGTCGCCAGCGGCGCGGCCTCGGCGGCGCGTTCGTGTTCCGGTATCTGGTCCGCCGCCTGTTGCAGATCGCGGAGTATCTCGTGCGGCGGGGTCTGGTGTTCTTGATGGAACTTCAGCAGTTTGTCGAGCACGTACTGCCGTTCCAGTCGGCTGGGATGATGGTAGAGCCGCCGCCCGGCAACCATCTGAAACACCGTCCGCGTGGCGCGGTTGGCCACGCGGCAACGAACATCGCGGGCATCGGCGCCGCGTTGCTTCCAGAGCTGGGCCTTGCCGCGGAAAGGGTGGTTGCACTTGATGAGATTGTCCGCCAACAACAGCCACGCCGCGCGCAACCGCGCATTACGCACGTGCGCCAGCGCGCCATCGGCGCGGTCGACTTCGTCGCTTTGGTAGCGGGAGGGAAACAGCCCCGCACGGCCGGTGATCGCCTTGGCGTGAGCATAATGCTCGATGGGACCGGTCTCGCCGGCCACTTCCGCGGCGCCGATCACGTTGATGCCCGGATGAGAAAGCAGCAGAATATACGGCGTTTTCACAAGGATGCCGGCCAGATCGCGTTCGAGTTGAGCGATCTGTTTGGTTTTCAACAGCCAATCGTCGTGGAGTGTCTGCCACACGCGGGCCAGGTGCGCTGAGAGTGGATCGGCCTCGGCGGCGTTGGCGGCCCAGGCCAGCACGCGGCCGATCGTGGGCGATTGGTAGCGCACCTGTTGTTCGTCAAGCCACTGCTTGACGCCGCTCGCGCCTGCGGCGCGGAGGGCCTCGGCCGAGCCGGCGCGGCGCGCGACCAGCAGCGGCAGGTCTTGCTTCCAGAGATTGTTGTCGGGAAACAAGGCGGCGTAGCCCGGCAGACAGCGTTCCAGGTACTGGCGGATTTGCGACTGCAGCTTGGCCCGCTTCTGGACGAGGTCGCGTCGGTGTCGGGCCAGCAGTTGCAGGCGCAGATAGGTTTCATCCCAGACGGGTTCCAGGAGTCCGAAGCCGTTGACGGCGGCGCGGAAGATCCCTTCCAAATCGTTGTCGTCGGTCTTGGTGTCGGAATGCGACGGTTGACGATAATGGTTGGAGGCGAAGGGATGCACGAGCCGCGTCTCGCTGCCTGCTTTTCGAAAGGCCCGCTGTACCGGACGATGATAGGTGCCGGTCATCTCCACGGCGACGATGTGGTCCTTCAAGCCATATTGCTGACACGCCTCGCGCAGTTGCAGGGTGGCGAGTTGGAGCGCCGTCCGCTGGTGCTCGACTTCGGTGGGTTCGATGAGCACGCGGCCATAGAAATCGCAGAGCATCCATTTGGATCGCGCCTTGGCGCAATCGACGGCGACGATGCCGAACCGCTCGGGACCGACCGCTTGTACACGGGGTTGGATAATACCGTTTGGTTTGCCCAGCAGGGCTGGACGTTTTTTGCCGGATTTGCGAGATTTGCGTTTTGTAGCCATTCCAACTGTCTCCTGTTGAGGTGAAACAGGTTACCCACCTTTCCCACAACGAACAGTTGGAATGGTTTTATTGATTTTATTTCAGATAAAACCACATACCAGGGGAGAAGTCCAATTATTGACTCCGCAACCCATGCCCGACGCGCCGCGACACCTCCCGCACCCATCACGAATGCCCTTGGGATCGTCCTGACTTCGGTTTTCGGCACGGCATCGCCAAGGTTGAGCGCACTCGGCAAGCTGCCGGCGTGGCCGACACGAGAACCCTCCACGCCAGCCATATGGTAGGAACAACGTGTGCGGACGATTGACGGCGGGCGGT
>DASYAR010000058.1:0-3592 GCA_036501235.1 Planctomycetaceae bacterium | reverse complement strand
TGGCGTGGTCCGGCGAGAGGCCGTACAGGGCGCGATCCGCCAGTCTTGCCCGTGGGCCGCGACAGAATAGAACTGAACGTCGTTCTTTCCGAGACGAAGTGATGACTCCGGGACCAGGGCGGCCCAGCGATCACGCAGACGTCAGCCTCGTAGGTCCTGGTGACGGCACGTATCGTGCCGTCAATCGCGACCGCCAAGATCACAGGTTGATCCGCCGCCATCGGCGATCGCACAAAACCTTCGAAGTAGCAGGGCACGAGGGTGTTCGGCGCGGCATCCAGGCACAGGAGAGCCCGGAGAGGAGGGCCATGGACCAGGAGTAAGGTCCCCGAGGGGGATTAACCGACCCAAAGGACGATAAGCAGGGCCGAAATCGCAACGAACTTGTACGGCATACCGCGACCTGTCAAATGTGTATCGGACGCCGCACTGCAGGGTCGGGAAGATTGCCTTCGCTGATTCTACTGTCTCCATTCTCATCCAGACCACTTCGTGCCATCGCCTTCGAGAAACTGCTCGTCTCGCAGCAGTCCGCCGGCTTCCCTGCTCCTCGTTTCCACGCTTCCGCGTGGGAACGCTGATCCATGAAAAGGACACTGGCCCGTGCCACCGTCAACTCTCGATAATCGGATGGAGGACTTCGCCGTGAACGTCAGTCAGTCGGAAATCGCGGCCGGCGTGGCGGTAGGTCAAACGCTTATGGTCGTAGCCCATGAGATGCAGGATCGTCGCGTGCAGGTCGTGGACCGAGACCGGGTTCTCGACGGCTCGGTAGCCGAAGTCGTCCGTCGCTCCGTACACCGTCCCCTTCCTGATTCCGCCCCCCGCCATCCAGAGCGAAAAACCCCAGTGGTTGTGATCGCGCCCCTGGCTGGCTCCAGATCCGTCCTGTCCCATCTCGACCGCTGGCGTCCGACCAAATTCCCCAGTGCACAAAATCAACGTCTCATCGAGCAGTCCGCGCTGCTTGAGGTCGATGATCAACGCGGCCAGCCCCGAATCACATTCATTCGCCACCTTGCGATGTTCGTCTTTGATGTTCGAATGGCTGTCCCAGGGCTGCAGGTCGCCATGCCACGTCTGGACGAAACGCACGCCACGCTCAACGAGCCTGCGTGCCATCAGCAGTTGGCGGTTCTGTGGTCCGGGACCATAGAGCTTCTGAATGTGTTCCGGTTCCTTCGAGACGTCAAAGGCCTCGCTGGCTTCCGTCTGCATGCGAAACGCCAGCTCGAACGATTTGATGCGTGATTCAATGGCCGCTTCACCGGGCCGATCTCCCAGGTGCTGAGCATTCAACTGCTGCAAGAATTCGAACTGCTTCGTCTGCTCGGCCGAAGAAACTCGTTTGTTCTGCAGGAAGTCGATCAGCCGCGTCGGATCCGGGTTCGACGTATCGACGCGAGTCCCCTGGTACGAGCCGGGGAGAAATGCGGATCGCCAATTGCCGGCGCCCCCCACCGGCATGCCGCCGGGACACAGGGCGATGAAGGCCGGGAGATTCTCGTTGATCGACCCCATCCCCCAGGTAAGCCACGAGCCCAGACTGGGGCGAACGAGCCGCTGATCTCCCGTATTCATCAGCATGAGCGACATCTCATGGCTGGGGAGCTCGGCGTACATCGAGCGAATCACGGTCATCTCGTCGACACACTTGGCCAGGTGCGGAAACAAATCGCTGACGGGAATCCCGCTTTCGCCGTGCTGCTCGAACTTGAACGGGCTGGGCAATGCCACGCCGGTCTTGCGCTCCGTCTGCAGGTTCTCGAACGGAAGCATCTGCCCGGCTCGACGAGTCAGCTCCGGTTTCGGATCAAACGTGTCGACCTGAGACACGCCACCGTTCAGAAACACGTGAATGATGTGTTTGGCACGGCCCGGAAAATGGGTTCGCGTCGCTGTGCCGGTCTCTTCGGCCGACGCGGCATTCCCCAACAGATTCGCCAGCGCGAGGCCGCCGAATCCCATGCCGCATTGTTGCATCCAGTGCCGTCGCGTTTGGGTGATCATGTTAATCCAGAAATGTAAACTCGTTCGAAGCCATCAACGCGTGCGCCAGAAGTCTCCAGCGGAGCTCCGGGTCGGCAGCGGCACCGTCCGCCGTTGCCGCTGGGGGAACGGCGTCGTCCAGGAACTTTTTGGCCCGACCGACTTCGGACTCAGACGGATTTCGGCAGAGAGTTCTGCGGACCAGGGCCACGATGCGCTCTTCGTCGGAGGCGGGACGCTTGGGCTTTGTCAGCGCTGCCAGGTGCGCCGCTCGGTCCTGGATGAAGTCGGAATTCAGGGCGAACAGTGTTTGTTGCGGCACGGTGGTCTCAGGACGCTTGGCCGTACACGCATTCGGGTTTGCCGTATCAAAGGTGCTCATCAGGGGCGCGATGATGTCTCGATTGACGAAACCATATACGCTGCGTCGCGGGATGGACGGCGAGGCATTCAAGTCGATCGGCCGCCCGCCCATGGTCGTATCCAATTCATCGCAGGCGGCCAGCATGGAATCACGCATCGATTCGAAGTCCAGTCGCCGGCGCGGCATGCGCCAGAGAAGCTGATTGTCGGGATCGACCCGACGGCTGCTTTCGTTCTCAATGGCTCCCTGATGATACGCCTGACTCAGCATAATCTGCCGATGCAGCCACTTCAGGGACCATCCATTTTTTCGGAACTGGTCGGCGAGGTAATCCAGCAACTCGGGATGAGTGGGGGCCTGCCCACGTGTCCCAAAATCATCCGGCGTCCGTACGAGGCCGGAACCAAAGTGATTCTGCCAAACCCAGTTGACCAACACACGGGCGGTCAGTGGATTGTCGTCTGAAATGACGGAGCGCGCGAGACCCAGGCGGCGCTTTCCATCTTCGTAGAGGGGGCTTCGGCCACCGGACAATACCGATAAAAACTTCGGCTGTACGGCATCCCCCCGTGCAAGTGGATTTCCCCGCATAAAGATCTGGGTCTCTTTGGGTCTGGGATCTTCCCGAACGATCATGGCTCGCGGAGGTGATCCGGGGGACGAGAGGTTCAACTGGTGAATTGCGCCTTGTTTCCCGCTGATCAGGTCGTTGATGGTGCGATTCGTGAGCCGCACTGCCTCTTCGTCCGAGACATCGAACGGCGACCCCGGTGCATACAGGTGATGACGAATCTGTCGATGCGAAGGACTGTTGACCACCTGGTGCTGAGGATGATCGTCAGGCAGGACCGTACCCCCCGGCGCGGCTTCGCTGGAGGCCTCCAGCAGTGATTGCAGCCACAGCCTGTGTTCTTCGGCAAACACTTTCCCATAGATCGCAGCCCCTTCATGCAGCGAATTGGGCTTTTGTTTCACCAGCGCATCGACGACCAACGGATTCCATTTCGGCGGCTCACCGCGCAATGCATGCAGTTTGTCCGGGGTTCGTCCGACGGCATCCAGTTCGGCGGAAAGTCGGCCCAGGTAGTCATCGCGGCGCTTCTGAAAATCGGCTTCGGGAATTGCTCCCCAGGACTGCATTTCGAGCCACGGACCAAAGACAGGATCGTCCTTGCCAAGTCCCTGAAGGTAGGCTCGCCAGCGATTAAAAATGAGCGGTCGAATATCGTCGGTGCGATA